>BNUY01000006.1 GCA_025997715.1 Spirochaetia bacterium | reverse complement strand
TTAAGCAGGAGGGTAGTATTATGCCGTTATTTTTGGGTATCGTGTTGAGCGGCATTTTTTATTCGATGCTTTTTCATGGGCTTACTACATGGGCCACCTGTTTCTGGCGGATGCGGCCCTTTCGGGCACCCAGGGAGCCTCCGCCGGGGACCGGCTTGATATGCTCATTTAACAGGAGAGAAGTATGAACAGAACTATGAGTATCGACAACAAAAACCGAATTGCCCTGGTCTGCGGCGCGCTTGCCCTCATCTTTGCGATCCTTTCCTTTGCGGGCTGTGATTTAAATGAAGAAATCAGCGGTAGCGGCGGAGGCGGGTTAAATCCTGTTGAATCCGCGGCGTTCAGTTCCGTCGTCGGCAACAACACGCTGACCATTACGCTGACCGGCGGCGCCTATGCCGCAACCCCTATCCTGTCGCAATTCACCATCACTACGCTGGGAACACCCGGATTTACCAGTCTGACCGGCGGCACGGTGACACGCTTAAGCAACACGGTGGTCGCCATTACCGGCTCGCAGCCGTCACTGCGGCCCGGAAGCGGCCAGAAAATCACCGTAGCCGCCGCTGCCCTTGCCTCACAAGCCTCATCGGTGGAGGTATTTGCAAGCGGCGTCGGTGGAGGCGGGTTAAATCCTGTTGAATCGGGGGCGTTCATTTCCGTCGTCGGCGACCACACGCTGACCATTACGCTGACCGGCGGCGACTATGCCGCAGCCCCTATCCTGTCGCAATTCACCATCACTACGCCGGGAACACCCGGATTTACCAGTCTGACCGGCGGCACGGTGACACGCTTAAGCGACACGACGGTCGACATTACCGGCTTGACCGCAGTGACGGCCCCGGGAAGCAACCAGAAAATCACCGTAGCCGCCGCTGCCCTTGCCTCGCAAGCCTCATCGGCGGCGGTATTTGCAAGCGGGGGCGGTGAAGGCGGGTTAAATTCTGTTGAAGCGGCGGCGTTCACTTCCGTCGTCGGCAACGACACGCTGACCATTACGCTGACCGGCGGCACATTTGTGCCGCAGGCAAGCCTCGCCTTGTCGCAATTCGCCATCACTACGCCGGGAACGGGCGGATTTGCCAATCTGACTGGCGGCACGGTGACACGCACAAGCAACACGGAGGTCACCATTACCGGCTTGACCCCAGTGACGGCCCTGGGAAACGGCCAGAAAATCACCGTAACCGCCGCTGCCCTTGCCACGCAAGCCACAGCAGTGACGGTAGCGGCTAGCGGTCCTGTTGAATCGGAGGCGTTCACTTCCGTCGTCGGCAACGACACGCTGACCATTACGCTGACCGGCGGCGACTATGCCGCAGCCCCTATCCTGTCGCAATTCACCATCACTACGCCGGGAACACCCGGATTTACCAGTCTGACCGGCGGCATGGTGACACGCACAAGCAACACGGAGGTCCGCATTACCGGCTTGGCCGCAGTGACGGCCCCGGGAAGCAACCAGAAAATCACCGTAGCCGCCGCTGCCCTTGCCACGCAAGCCTCATCGGCGGCGGTATTTGCAAGCGGGGGCGGCCGCGTGGTCAGCACCCTTGCCGGAAGCGGCACAGCAGGCTTTGCCGACGGCACGGGCACAGCGGCAAGGTTCAGAAGTCCTAGCGGTATCACAACAGACGGCAGCGGGAATCTCTATGTTGCGGACGACGGCAACCACCGTATTCGCCAAATAGTGATTGCCTCAGGAGCAGTGACCACCCTTGCCGGAAGCATCTACGGCTATGCCGATGGCATGGGCACAGCGGCACGGTTCAGAAATCCTGAAGGTATCACAACAGACGGCAGCGGGAATCTCTATGTTACAGACCGCTTCAACCACCGTATTCGCAAAATAGATGCTACCGGACTAGTGACCACCCTTGCCGGAGGAAGCGACTATGGCTATGCCGACGGCATGGGTACAGCGGCACAGTTCAACGAGCCTTGTGGTATCACAAGAGACGGCAGCGGGAATCTCTATGTTACAGACCGCTTCAACCACCGTATTCGCAAAATAGATGCCACCGGAGTAGTGACCACCCTTGCCGGAAGCGGCACAGCAGGCTATGCCAACGGCACGGGCACAGCGGCACAGTTCAGAAGTCCTAGCGGTATCACAACAGACGGCAGCGGGAATCTCTATGTTGCGGACTACGGCAACCACCGTATTCGCAAAATAGTGATTGCCTCAGGAGTAGTGACCACCCTTGCCGGAAGCGGCACCTTTGACTATGCCGACGGCACGGGCACAGCGGCACGGTTTTCCCGTCCTTATGGTATCACAACAGACGGCAGCGGGAATCTCTATGTTGCGGACAGCGATAACAACCGTATTCGCAAAATAGTGATTGCCTCAGGAGCAGTGACCACCCTTGTCGGAAGCGGAACGGCCGGCTGGTCCGACGGTACGGACACGGCGGCACAGTTCAACCAGCCTATGGGTATCACAATAGACGGCAGCGGGAATCTCTATGTTGTGGACTACGGCAACCACCGTATTCGGAAGATAGCGCCGTAAGGGGGGCGCAATGGCGGCGTTTTTAGCGCTTTCTTGACCGTCGGTGAAGAGGGTATTTGAGATTGCCGCCGCGGACACTGTTGCGGGATGGTTTAAGCATTATCTACTTCCCCTATCAATGCCTCGTAGGCTATCCGCGCCGCTTCCTGTTCCGCTGTTTTCTTGTTCTTCCCCATCCCCGGCCCGAACACCTTCCCGTCCACCGTCACCTCAATCCAGAACAGCCGGTCATGCTCCGGCCCGCTGCGTTTCACCAGACGGTAATCCGGGTACCGGCGGTATAGATGCTGGGACAGTTCCTGGAGCAGGGACTTGTAATCCCGGTGATGGCGGTTATCCAGGACCCGGTCAATTTCCGGACCAATACGGCTGCTTACAAAGGTATAGGCCGCTTTATACCCCGAATCCAGGTAAAGTGCGCCGATCAGGGCTTCCAGGGCGTCCGCCAGAATGGCGTTTTTAGTCCTGCCCCCGGAAAGCTCCTCCCCCCGGCCCAGGATCAGCAGATTGTCGATTTGCAGTTCCCGGGCAATGCCGGAAAGAATATCCTCGGAAACCACCACGGACTTGATCTTGGCCAGTTCCCCCTCCGGTTTATCACTCAGCCCCCGGTACAGCAGGTCGGCGCTTACGGCCCCCAGGATGGCGTCCCCCAGGAATTCCAGCCGCTCGTTGTTGTACCGCAGGCCCGATTCGTTGGCCACCGACCGGTGCACGAAAGAAAGGTTCAGAAACTCGAGGCTCCTGAACCTGATCCCGGCGGTCCTGATAAACGCCGCCAATTCCTTTTTTCGTTCAGAACTAAGTGCCGGAAGGGAGACCTCCGGGAACTTATTTTTGGTTGTCTTTGATGAATTCGTAGGCATCCCGAACAGTTTCAAACTCGTTGGCCTTCTCATCGGGAATGGAAATACCCATTTCTTCCTCAATAGCATAGACCAATTCATAGGTGTCCAGACTATCGGCGCCCAGATCCTGACGGAAAGAAGCGTCCAAACTTATCTTCCCCTCGTCAATCTCCAGCTTATCCGCAATAAGCTTCTTCATCTTCTCAAACAATTCATCCATAATTGTTTCTTCCTCCAAATTGCTACTTATAGTATGTTGTAACGCGCATTCCAGAACCTGGAATTTGTGGACCGGTAGGTCCCTGCGCGTTAAACCTTTGCGTCCGGAATGATTACCTGCTTGCCCCGGTAGAACCCGCATTTGGGGCACACCCGGTGGGGCAGAACCCGGTTACCGCAGGTACTGCATTCAATCAGGGTGGGGGCGGTCAGTTTCATATTGATTGATTGCCGGCGGCGGGTCCGGGCTTTCGACGTTTTCGATCTGGGTACTGCCATTTTAGAAACCTCACTTAAAATTTATACCGTATCCTGGACACTGTAGCAAATGATGTCAGGTTTGACAAGCCCCCAGGAATTAAACCACCGACCTCACCGACAGATTAACGGACGATCCTTCATCTTTGTCCGTGTTGTCCGTGAATTCCCGCTGAACCCACTTGACATCTTCTCCCCATTCGGCGTATAAAATAGCACTACGCAGTGGAAAGGATGATAAGTATGTACGCTTTGGTTGAATTTAAGGGAAAACAGTATAAGGCCGAGAAAGGGGCCGTGTTAAAGGTTGACCGGATCGACGCCGAACCCGGCGCCACGGTGGATATTGATTCCGTGCTTTTGGTCTCCAAGGGAGGTTCCCCGGATACAGTGACCGTGGGAGCCCCCTATGTTACGGGCGCCAAGGTGTCCGCGGTGGTGGAAAGCCACGGGAAGGACCCCAAGATTATCGTGTTTAAGTATATGCCAAAGAAGGATTACCGGCGCAAACAGGGGCATCGCCAGCAGTATTCTATCATCAAGATCCAGGATATTGTCGGGGCATAGCCATGATACGTATCGACGCGGCTTTGGATAAAGCGGGACTGCTTAGGTCCTGCCGGGTCCGGGGCCACGCCGGGGCGGGGCCGAAGGGCGGCGATATTGTATGCGCCGCCGTATCGGTGTTGACCAGGACGGCCTTGAGGGTCCTTTCCCACAGGGAGGGGATCACGGTTCGGGGGGAAGCCCCGGAGCGGGGGCTTGTTGAGCTAGAGATCGAGTATACCGGAAGCGGGAGGGAGTTTCTTTCCGCAGCCGGCGCCTTTCTGTTGGAGGGGCTGAAGTCGGTCGCCGGGGAATACCCGGACTATTGCAGTATACATATATCAAGCGAAAGCTTGCAGGAGGAATGATATGGCTCGAAAAAGGGGCGGAAGCGGCGCAAAAAACGGAAGGGACTCGAATCCCCAGTACCTTGGGGTTAAGGCGTCCAGCGGGCAGCCGGTAAAGGCGGGGACTATTATTGTACGGCAACGGGGAACCAAAATACATCCCGGTGCAAACGTCGGCTGCGGCGGGGATTTTACCCTCTTTGCCCTTAGCGATGGGACCGTGGCATTTTCCACCCGCCGGGGCCGGAAACTTGCCGGGATCGTACCGGCGGCAGTGGAATAAGGGCCGGACTTCTCCTACGGGTCCCGGAGGTTTGATGATCATGATGAACACACGGCGTGCCGGGGGGTGCGCCGTTTTTATTTACCGCGAAGAGTCCCCGTTTGATTGATAAATTTGCCGATGAGGCATTGATTGAGGTTTCCTCCGGCTCCGGGGGAAACGGCTGTGTCGCATTCCGGCGGGAAAAGTATGTCCCCTTAGGCGGCCCCTCCGGCGGTGACGGGGGGCGGGGCGGGGCGGTGGTCTTTGAGGTCCGCCGTAATCTGCGCACCCTGGCCCATTTGCGGTACAAGCAATGCTTTAAGGCGGAAAACGGCCGGGATGGGGAGGGTTCCCAGCGGTACGGCCGTAACGGGGAAGACGCGGTAATACCCGTGCCCCCGGGGACGGTGCTCAAGGATGCGGATACCGGGGAAGTCATCCGGGATTTTGGCCGGCAGGAGGGGGCCTTCGTGTTCCTCAAGGGGGGAAACGGCGGCTGGGGAAACGTCCACTTCAAGTCGTCGGTGACCCAGGCCCCCCGGAAAGCCTTGCCGGGGAAGCCCGGGTCTTTGCGGCGGCTCCGGGTGGAGATACAGGTCCTGGCGGATATCGGCCTGGTAGGATTCCCCAACGCGGGAAAGTCCTCCCTCCTGGACCGCTTCACCAATGCCCGGCCTAAAATCGCCCCCTACCCCTTTACCACAAAAATACCGAACCTGGGAGTGCTTACCCTGGGGGACCGGGACATCATCCTGGCGGACATACCGGGGCTCATTGAAGGGGCGTCCAATGGGGTCGGCCTGGGGATACGGTTCCTCAAGCACATCGCCCGTACCGCCGCTCTGGCCTTTCTTATCGACCTGTCCCAGGATAATTACCAGGACGCATTCGATATACTTTACAAAGAGCTGGAAGCTTTTTCCCCGGAACTGGTCAAGAAGCCCCGCTTGCTGGTTGGTACCAAGACCGATTTAGAGCTTTCCGGGGAGGCAACGCCCGCAGAACGGCTGGCAGAACTACAAGCCAAGTATCCCGGTGAGATGATCCTGGGAATCTCGGTGTTTTCCGGGGAGGGCTTGGCTGAACTGGCCGCCTGCCTTGGACGCCTGGCTGCTGCGGTGGAAAAGGAAAATGGACACGGTTGGGGCACGGCTGCCATGGGGGACTGGAGTTTGTCCCCTTGAGATACGCGATCCTGGGGGGGAGCTTCAACCCCATCCACATGGGCCACCTGTTTCTGGCGGACGCGGCCCTTTCCGCCTTTGGCTATGACCGGATCATCCTGGTACCCGCCTACAGTTCCCCCTTCAAGCCCGGCGCCCAGGGAGCCTCCGCCAGGGACCGGCTTGATATGCTCATCGCCTCCGTCCCTGCGGATGCGCGGATCACCATTGAGGACTGCGAAATTCGGCGGGAAGGGGTTTCCTACACCATCGATACTATTAAGGATATCCGGGAACGGTACCGGCCCGAGGGAAAGCCGGGGCTTATCCTGGGGGACGACCTGGCCCGGGACTTCCATAAATGGCGTGACGCCGATGAAATCGTGTCCCTCACGGATATCATCATCGCCCACCGGCTTTCCGCAGAGGATATGCCCTTCCCCTACCCCCACAAACGGCTGGACAATGAAATTGTGGAGCTTTCTTCGGGGAATGTCCGGGACCGGATCGGGTCGGGCGATGCCTGGAGCTATCTGATCCCCCCGGGGGCGCGGTTTATTATCGAAGACCGTGCCCTTTACGGCTTGAGTAAGCAGGATACGGCCAGGCCGGTCATCGAGGTGAGCCGGGAACTCATTGCGGGTATCGAAAATGCGGTGCGGTCCATGATAAGCCCCTCCCGGTTCCTCCATTCCCGGAACGTTGCCCTCCTCACCCAGGACCTCTGCAAGCGCTATGGCGGCCGTTTCAGCATGGACCCGGCCTCGGGCTATTTGGCGGGTATCGCCCACGATATGTGCAAATCCCTGCCGGAAGCGGAACTTGTCCGGCTGACCAGGAAGGACGGCAAACCGATAACCAAGCTGGAAAAAAAGAAGCCTACCCTGCTCCATGCCAGGGCGGCGGCGGTATTGTTACGGGAGCGTTTCAACATGCATAATAAGGATATCCTTGAGGCAATACGGCTCCACACCATGGCGGACACCGAAATGGGCCCCCTGGCAAAGGCCTTGTTTATTGCCGATAAAATAGAGGTTTCCCGGGAACACCTAAGTTCCGCCCTCCGGGATAACCGCAATTTTGATGACCTGGATGCCCTGTTTGCGGCGGTCCTGGAGGAAACCGTGGCGTATCTCCGTTCCCGCTCCCTTACCCTGTCCAAGGGAACCCTGCGTTTGTTGGACCTTATTAAAGGGGGGTCTTTTGAGAAAAATAAAGGCTGATGCCAGCGCGTTTCTTTTAGCACTCATCCTGCTGATCCTGGGGGTAGGCATCTTCTTCATCATCATGCGCGTGCGCTCGGACCCGATTGAGGAAGCCCTTTCCGGAGACCGGGTAATTTCGACCCTCTTTATCATTGAGGGGCGCCGCGGACTTACTAGTCCGAAAAATCCCCTGAGTTCCTACGTGTTATTCTACTATCCGGAAACCAAACGGGCGGCCATTTTCGACATTCCCGGCGAAGTGGGGCTGATCATCCAGCGGCTCAACCGGGTAGACCGGATCGATTCGGTATACGACCCCCAAAGAATAGGCCTTTTTGAGGGGGAAATAGAAAAATTTCTGGGCATTGAGATCAATTTTTCCGTTGTATTGGAGTTGGAGAACCTGGGAAAGGTGGTGGATTTAATCGAAGGGGTGGAACTGTTTATCCCCGCCCGGGTGGAAATATACGATAAGGACAACAGGATACTCTTCCCCTCAGGGGTAACCCGGCTGGATGGGGACAAAGCCCGAAGCTACATCACCTATGAGCTTCCCGAGGAGGACCGGGAACTGGCCCATTTCCGGCGGCAGCGGTTTTTTCTTGGCCTTATCAAGCGGCTGGGGGAAAAAAACGGCTACCTCAAGCAGGCAAGTGTGAGCCAGATATACCAGCCCCTGCTGAAAACGCACCTGGATCACCGGACCCGGGTCCGGCTTTTTGACGAGTTGGCCAAGCTCGATACGGAGCGGGTGAATATCCAGTCCGTTCAGGGCATCGCCCGGGAAGTTTCCGGGCAGCGGCTTCTGTTTCCCCTTTACGACGGCAGCCTAATCAAGGACATCGTCCGCCAATCCCTTGCCGCCCTGACCAGGCCGGTGGAGGGGTCGGCTTCCGAGCGGGTCTTTACCGTGGAGGTCCTGAACGGAACCGCCACGGCGGGGCTTGCGGGAAGGACCGCAGATCTGCTCCGGGGTTTCGGGTATGATGTTATTTCCATCGGTAACGCAGACCACAGCGACTACGAACGTACGGAAATTGTGGATCACTCCGGGTATGATGATATGGCCAAAATTTTTGGAGAGGTCATCCGCTGCCGAAACATCCGGTCTGACATAGACGTGGATATACAAATCCCGAACCTGGAATATCGTTCGGATTTTACCCTTATTATTGGAAAGGACTTTAATGGAAGATTTACCTCGGGCGGATGACGCCGCCATCGAATTAGCCGCCCTTATCAGGGAACACCGCGGGGAAGATGTCATCGTGATGGATCTCCGGGAAATCAACTACTGGACCGACTTCTTTGTGATCGCCACGGTTTCCAGTAACACCCACATGACGGGCCTGCAGCGGCACATCAAGGACTATGCCCGGGAAAAGGGCATGACAATACTCCGGGGACACCGCAAAACCGGCGCCGATGACGAATGGAACCTTACCGACCTGGGGAACATCGTGATCCACCTCATGTCCGCGAATTCCCGTTCATTCTATGAACTGGAACGCCTCTGGAGCGCCGCCTCAATAATTGCCCCCTAAGCGGCCGCGGTCTCCACCCTCTTAATCGTCAAGGTCGTCGTCGAAATCCGGGTCCTCCTCAAAGTCATCGAAATCGTCGTCGTCATCATCGTCATCGAAATCGTCGTCATCATCGTCGTCATCGAATTCGTCTTCAAATTCATCTTCAAAATCGTCTTCCATGTCATCAAAATTGTCTTCTTCATCCAGATCATCGTCGTCATCGTCATCCATGGCCTGGAAGGATGGAAAAACGTCTTTGTACTCTCTGAACAGAACCATAGCTTTCTCCATTGTAAGTGATTTCCCTTGAAACATAAGGGGAAGTTTCCGTATCTGTCAACTGGTTTGTGTAAAATATAGTGTTTTTTTTAAAACCATGGTAGAATCGCATTTGAGTGAGGTAAACCATGATAGTTCTTGAAGCGGATAAGCTGCCCTCAACCAAACGCCCCGATGGGGTGGTCATGACGGATTTTTTCAAAGCCGGTATGGCCGCCGACGGCTCCCCCGCCGGGCAGGGGGTTCAAATGGGCCTGGGGGTCTTCCCCCCGGGCATGATCGCTCCCCCGGCGATTCACCAGGAGGACGAGTACGGTTTCGTCATTGCCGGGACCATAAAGGCCAAAATCGGCGGTAAGGTCTTTGAAGCCGGGGCGGGCTCGGCTACCTTTATCCCCGCCGGGGAGGAACACATCAGCTTCAACGATAGTTCCGGGGAATGCCGGGTGGTCTGGGCGCTGGTAAAATGTACTTGACAAAGGGAGAACCCTGTAGTACACTGTGTATTACAGGGGGAAAAAGATATGACCAGTGCCAGATTGCCCGAAGATTTAGAGTATCGCCTTGATGTAAGCGCTAAAGCAAGGGGTATGACCAAGACCGAATGTGTAAAAGAAGCGGTGGCAACCTACCTGGCCCAGGAGGAGGAAGAAAAAAGCTCCTGGGAGCTTGGGGAAGCCTATTTTGGGAAGTACGGCAGCGGGGACGGCGGCCTGTCTCTGGACTATAAAAACCGTATAAAGGAAAAACTCCATGCTAAATACCATTCTCATTGATGCGGGTCCCCTGATAGCCCTCTTTGACCGGGATGATAATTATCATGAACGGATAAAAGACTTCCTCCAGGGGACAAATTACCAGTTTGTAAGCACCCTGGCGGTACTTACCGAGGTTTGCTACATGCTGGACTTCAGCATCAGGGCCCAGATGGATTTCTTTGAGTGGGTAAACCGCCGGGGACTCATCCTCCAGGATATTTCCCAAAACGACCTTTTACGGGTATCGGCGTTACTTAACAAATACCATGACTTACCAATGGATTTTGCCGATGCCACCCTAGTGCTCGCCGCAGAAAAACGGGGCATCGGGACTATCATCAGCATTGATTCGGATTTTGACATTTACCGCCTGCCGGGAAAGCGGCTGATCAAAAACGTGTTTCGTACTGCTTGACTTTTTTTTACCCATTTATTAAGCTATTAAAACTCATGGGGGCGTAGTGAAGCTGGTTTATCACGCTGGCCTGTCAAGCCGGAGATCGCGGGTTCAAGCCCCGTCGCTCCCGTATCCGTCCTGAGGGACGGATTTTTTCGGGTAATAGCGCAGTTGGTAGCGCGCCTGGTTCGGGACCAGGAGGTCGGCGGTTCAAATCCGCCTTGCCCGATTATGTAATCCCCTCAAATGCGAATAAATTCTTATGGTTAGTATATTCAAAGTTTCTATAGTCTGTTTAGTTTAGGAGGAGAAAAATGAAACGTTCCAGCATTCTTTTCATTACCGTGGTGTTGTTTCTGGGTTTAACCCTTGGCGCCTATGCCAAGGGCAGCAGCCAGCAGCTCCGCATGGCTACCGGGGGAAATACCGGTACGTATTATGCTTTCGGGTCGGCGGTGGGCCAGATCCTGACCGAAAAAACCAAGGTTCCCATCACCATCCAGTCCACCGGGGCGAGTAAAGCAAATATTCAGCTTATTGCCGCAGGGGAAGTGGAAATTGCCATCGTACAGAACGATGTGATGGATTACGCCTACCGGGGGGTGGATCTCTTTACCGGGGAGCAAACCCAGGATTTTGCCGCCATGGCGGCGCTCTACGCGGAGGTCTGCCAGGTGGTGGTCAATCCCGCAACGGGTATCCGGACCATCGCGGACCTCAAGGGGAAGAATGTCTCCGTGGGGGATGCGGGAAGCGGTGTCGAATTCAACGCCAAGCAGATCCTTCAAGCCTATGGGATTACCTTTAACGACATCAATAAGCAAAACCTCAGCTTCGGCGCATCTGCAGACGCGCTCCGGGACAACAAGATCGACGCGTTCTTCTGCGTTGCCGGGGCGCCCACCACCGCCATTGTGGATTTGGCCATTGGGAAGGAGATCGCGGTTCTTGAAATTGACGATGCCCACGCACAGGTGCTTATGCGGGATTATCCCTTCTATACCCAGTTTCCCGTACCGGCGAATTCCTACAAGGGGCTGACCGCGCCGGTAAATACCCTGGCGGTAAAGGCTACCTTTATCGTCAGCAAAAAAGTTCCGGCGGATACGGTCTATAACCTTACCAAGGCCCTGCTGGAAAATAAGGGTGAGATCCAAACTGCCCATGCCAAGGGGGCGGAATTGTCGGTGGAGTATGCGGTAAGCGGTATCTCAGTCCCCTTCCATCCCGGGGCTGAACGGTACTTCCGGGAAATCGGTGCGATTAAATAGGGAATACCATAATAACCGCAAAGGCGACGAAGGCGCAGAAGGAAGAAAATAAGAGAAAATCAAAGGGATTTCCCTTACTTTTTCGCCTTCTTCGCCTTTGCGGTCAATATAATTCCCGGCTGCAGCCCTGCATCATTGCAGGCATTGTTCTGGCCGCCCTTGTCGTTTCAGGGGCGGTATTTTATGGGGCGGGCGGCAAGTACCTGATCATCGCCGATGCGAATTCCGGCAGGGTCTATGGCAGATGGCCGGTAAAGACGGAGACGGAATTTTCCCTGGAATTCATCCATTCAGTTAATCAGACGCCGGTGCGGGACACTTTTCGGGTGGAGGGGGATACGATTGTGCCCACGGCTACCCGGTTCTCAAGCTTTGGGGCGGGTATGCAGAGCGATCTTGATGAGGGGCAAACCCTTACGCGGGACGGGGATGCAATGGTTATTACCGGGTTTACCCAATCCTTTAAAAAGCTTAATCTAATCGTCGGTACCGTTTCGGATCATCTGTTAATTATTGGAAAAGAACAGGTGAGCCTGCGGGAGCGGTGCGGACAAAATGCCCATATAACCATTAGGGTGCGATAAAGAATGCATGGAACCAAAGGTTCCTAAGGAGGTATGGGTATGACCCACGATACGTCTATTCACATCCTGAGTGAAGAGGAAACGGAAAAACTCATTGCCCAGTTTGACCGGGAGTCGAATGTGCGGCGGTTTTCCGGGGTCCCAAACATCATTATCAAGGGGCTCCTGATTCTTTTTACCGTCTATGTGTTTGTGGTCACCCTGGTGATATCCCTGCCGGAACAGGTCAGGCGGAGCGCCTTCCTGGGGATACTGGTGTTCATCGGGTACCTCCTCTACCCTATCCGGCGGGGCATGACCAAGCATGAAAACCGCATCGCCTGGTATGACATCCTCCTGGGGACCCTGGGGGCCATTGCATTCTTCTATTATGTGGTGAATTTCCAGGTCATCGTAGGCCGGGCGGTTCTGCTCCAGCCCCTGGATATGGTTATGGGGGTCGTGGGGATACTCATCCTGGCGGAACTCTGCCGCCGGGTGGTGGGGATTCCCATCCTGGTGGTGGCGGCGGGGTTTATTACCTACGCCTTTGCGGCGGGGTTTCCCCTGCGCCGGGTGGTGCATCAGCTTTTCTATACCACCGACGGTATTATCGGCACTCCCATCGGGGTCTGCTCCACCTTTATCGTGCTCTTCATTTTCCTGGCCTCCTTTCTGGAAAAGTCCGGGATTGCCACCTTCTTTATCGACCTGGCCAATTCCATAGCGGGGTTCGCCTCCGGGGGGCCCGCCAAGGTGGCGGTCATAGCCAGCGCCCTTGAGGGGATGTACTCCGGCAGTTCCGTGGCCAACACGGTGGGTTCCGGCAGCGTCACCATTCCGGTGATGAAGAAGACCGGGTATAAGCCGGAGTTTGCCGCCGCGGTGGAAGCCGCCGCCTCCACCGGGGGCCAGATCATGCCCCCCATCATGGGGGCCGCCGCTTTCCTCATGGCGGAGCTGACCAATATCCCCTACGCGGTGATCGCCGTTTCGGCCATCCTGCCGGCGATGCTCTACTTTACGGGGATCTTCCTGATGATCCACTTTGAGGCGAAAAAGCTGGGCTTGAGGGGGCTTCCAAAGGAGGAAATCCCCCATTTCTGGAAGCTCTTCATTGCCAAGGGCTACCTCTTCCTCCCGGTGGTCACCCTGGTAGCCCTGATGAGCTTGGGAAAGACCCCGGCCTATGCGGCCTGTTACGCCATCCTGGCGGCGGTGGTGGTGAGCTTCTTCCGGAAGGAAACCCGGTTTACCCCGGCTTCTTTTGTGGACGCCCTCTGCGGCGGGTCCCGGAACACCATCGGGGTAGCCATGGCCTGTGCTATCGCGGGGATCGTGGTGGGTATTGTCTCCCTCACCGGTCTGGGGCAGGTGCTTATCTCGGTGCTCCTCTCGGTGGCCAATAACAGCCTCTTCCTGGCCCTGGTCCTGACCATGGTTGCCTGCCTCATCCTGGGGATGGGGATTCCCACCACGGCCAACTACGTGATCATGGCCACCATCACCGCCCCCATCGTGGTACGCATGGGGGTGCCGGTCCTGGCGGCCCATATGTTCGTGTTTTACTTCGGGATTGTGGCGGACATTACCCCCCCGGTGGCCCTGGCAGCCTATGCGGGGGCGGCGATTGCCAAGGCAAACCCCATTAAGACCGGGATCACCGCCACACGTCTCGCGATCACCGCCTTTATCATCCCCTATATTTTTGTTTTCAGCCCCTCAATGCTCTTTATCGACACCACGGTTCCGGAGGTTATCCGCATCGTAATCACCTCCGTTATTGGCATGTTCGGCCTTTCGGCGGGCCTGGAAGGGTATATGCGCCGCCATATCACTCTCCCCCTGCGGCTCATCCTCATTGCCGGAGGCTTGCTCCTGATACACCCGGGCCTCTTGACCGATGTCGTCGGCTTCGTGCTGATTGCCATTGTTACGGTGACCCAGAGCATGGGTAAAAAACGATGACCAGGGGCATCCTTATCGCCGGTAATGAATCTACCCTTTCCGCCGCTATTGCCGCAGAGGCGGGTAAACGGGCGGAACATTTTTGCGCCGCTTTTATTCCCAACCATCTCCCCTATCCGGTGGAGTATCAACAAACCACTTCGGCGGCGAACCGGCAGGGGCTTGTTCCCCTGGCCTGGAACCCCGGCAGTCCCGTTTCCGCCCGTACCCTGACGCTGGCCGCGGAAAATCACCTGGGGCAGATCACCGAAGCTATTCTGGTGTGTACGCCCCCGGCGGTGCGGAAGAATGCGGCGGATTTGAATCCCGCCAATATCGAGATTATCGTAAACGATTACATCAAGGGCTGGTTTTTTCTGGTAAAGGAACTGGCCGCGGTTTTTAAGGCCCGAAAGGCGGGAGTCCTGGCGCTGGTGCTTGCGGATACCTCAGGCGGCGGCGGACGGGACGACCCGGACCTTATCGGCCCCTCGGTGTCCGCATCCTTCCATGCCTTTGCCCAGGCCCTCATGGCGTCATCTCAAAACGAACCCTACGATGTGTACGGGGTTGCCGTTCCTATGGGGGATGATGCTAACGCGGGCGCCTTTGTATTTAAGGTTATCGAAGAGGGACGAAACGCCGGGAAGTGGCATAAGTTCGGGAGCCGGCTGCCTTTTTTGGGGCGGTAAGGGCTTACCCGAAGTACCCCACCCCCGCCTCAAAGATCCGCTGCTGCTTGTTCCCCGGTATATTGGTATGCACATACTCCCCGCAGCGTTCCGAGTGGGCCATCTTTCCCAAAACCCGTCCGTCGGGGCTGGTGAGACCTTCTATGGCAAAGTCCGATCCGTTGGGATTGTCCGGTTCGGCCATGGTAGGCTGCCCCTGAGCATCGGCATAACAGAAGGGGACCTGGCCTGCGGCGAAGAGCGCCCTGCCTTCCGCCTCCCGGATGACGATACGGCCTTCGCCGTGGCTGACGGGGAGGATGTGGATGGTTCCCGGTTCGTCCAGGGCAAGCCAGGGGGATGTGTTGGCGATAACTTTAGTGCGGGCCATGCGGGAAACGTGACGGCCTATGCGGTTGAAGCTCAGGGTGGGCGCGGTACTTTCCGCCTCCCGGTAGGCGCCGTAGGGGACCAGCCCCAGCTTGATCAGCGCCTGGAAGCCGTTACAAATGCCCAGGACCAGGCCGTCACGGACATCCAGCAGTTTGGTGACTTCATCGGCGATAGCGGGGGAACGGAACACGTTTGCGATAAACTTTCCCGACCCGTCGGGCTCGTCCCCGGCGCTGAATCCTCCGGAAAGGGCCAGTATTTGGGCTTCCCCGATGGCCGCCGCCAGTTCCCGCCTGGATTCCAGGATGTCCTCTGAGTTCCGGTTCCTGAAGATAACCAGCCGGGTCCGCGCCCCGGCTCTGCGGAAAGCCCGTGCCATGTCCCACTCGCAGTTGGTGCCGGGGAATACCGGCAGCACAACTAAGGGTTGCGCCGCCATCGTGGTAGTTTTTTGCCGGACGGTCTTTCCCGCCGGGGCTTTGCCGCCGGAGATAGCCGCTAAGAGGGCCGCATCATTTGCGGGGACCGATCCGGAGGGGATGGCCGGATCTTCTGCAACCGTTGCGCCGGAGGATGTCTGGGGATATACCGTGGACAAGGTACCTTCGTAGGCCCGGCGCAGTACCGCAAGGGGTTTCTCATCGGAGTCCTTACCCCGGACTATGCGGAAAATAGGTTCCGCCAGTGTGTGGGCAGCGACGGCCCAGCGGGGACCGGCGCCTGCGGCAGACCCGGTCAGGATATTCCTAATACCGGCTTCGTCAAAGGCGGCGCCGTCAATTTCCACGAGAACCGACCCCTGGTGTAGTCCCGGCGATACCAGGGTCAGGGCGGTACTTTCCGCTTCAACACCAACCATGTTTCCAAAGGCCATGATCGCCAAAGCTGCGGCTACTCCGCCGGGTCCCACGGGATAGGCGGCGCGGACTATTAACGGAAAAAGGGTGCCGGTACTTGACTTTTTATGTGGTTGAGTTACCTTGACAATAGTGGTTTCTTCCCGTATGGACCGGAGGGCGTTCATATTAGCCTTGAACACATTCCATTCATTCGGCCCGGTCTTCTCCTGGTACAGGAGGATCACGGCGTTTCCCGGTGTACCGCTCAAGGCCCCGGAACGGACGGCGGCGGCAGGGAGGGTTCCGGCGGCAAAGGCGACCAGGGTGGGAGGGACCGCCAGGTCTATATGGTTGGCATCATCCCGATAGCTTCCGGACATGGAATCCTTGCCCCCTATGGCGGGGACACCCAGGGCCAACTGCGCCTCCAGTGCACCCAGCAGGGCCGACAGGGGTTTGCCCCAGGATTCAGGCGTATCCATCCGCTCAAAATACTCCTGAAAGGAAAGCCGGGCGGCCCAGGGATTGCCCCCCAGGCAGGCGTATTTTGCCAGGGCTTCCCGGATAGCCCCCTTGGCCCCCTCGTAGGGACTGTGCAGGGCCAGGTCCGGGTCGTATCCGAAAGTCATCAGGCTGGCGGTAAGGCTTTCGTTTTCCAGGGAAGGCAACAAGGCCGCCATGCCGCATTCCGGGGTTCCCTGCTCCGCGCCGCCCCAGGGATACAGTACCGAGGCCGCCCCGATGGAGCCGTCGAACCGTTCCGTAAGGCCCCGGCGGCTCCCGGTACGGAGGGACCCCAGTTCCTGCTCCAGGGTGTCCAATGTATAGGGTGTTTCATCAGCCCCGGACTTCTTCCAGCCGGCTTCTATCACCACCCGGGCGGAACGGGGCGCGCCGTTGGAATTAAGGAATCTTCGTGAAAGGTCCACGATGGTCTTACCCCGCCAACTCATCCTGAGCCGGGAACCCTCATCATCTTCATCACCGGAAGTGACGGTAGCGATAACCACCGCGTCCAGGTTTTCCGTCGCGGCATAGGCGATCAGGGCATCCGCGTCTTTGGCGGCAACTACCACGGCCATGCGTTCCTGGGATTCGGAGATGGCCAACTCTATACCGTCCAGGCCGGCGTATTTCTTGGGCACCTTATCAAGGTTGATGTCCAAACCGGCGGCAAGTTCCCCCACCGCTACCGCTACGCCCCCCGCGCCGAAGTCGTTGCAGCGTTTGATCAGGGCGGTCACCGCAGGGTTGCGGAAGAGGCGCTGGAGTTTCCGCTCCTCCACGGCGTTCCCCTTCTGTACCTCTGCCCCGGCAGTTTCCACCGATTCCCCGGTATGAGCCTTGGAGGAGCCGGTGGCGCCGCCAATACCATCCCGGCCGGTCTTACCGCCCAGGAGGAGTACCAGATCCCCGGCCAGGGGTTCTTCACGGTGTACCCATGCCTCGGGGACAGCCCCGGCCACCGCCCCCAGTTCCATACGTTTGGCAAGGAAGCCGGGATGGTAGAATTCCGCCACCTGTCCCGTTGCAAGCCCTATCTGGTTACCGTAGGAGGAGTAGCCCACTGCCGCTTCCCGGGCTATCTTCAACTGAGGAAGCTTCCCCGGCAGGGTTTCCGCGAGGCTGCTCCGGGGATCGGCGCCCCCGGTAACCCGCATGGCCTGGTGCACGTATGCCCGGCCGGAAAGGGGATCACGGATGGCCCCCCCAAGACAGGTAGCGGCCCCGCCAAAGGGCTCAATCTCCGTGGGGTGATTGTGGGTCTCGTTCTTAAAGAGGAATAGCCAGGGCTCAAAAAAGGCGCCGGGCGCCGTTCCCCGGAACTCGGCCTGTACCTTGATGGAACAGGCGTTGATCTCCTTAGACTCGTCCAGGTCTGTCAGGAGACCCCGCTTCTTCAGCACCTTCACCCCAATGGTGGCCAGGTCCATCAGGGTCCGCGGCCGCATCGCCGCCCCGACTTCCCGGCGGGCCTCCTCGTACAGGGCCAATGCCCGTTTCAGCGCAGCCCCTTCAGGGGTAGCGTTAAGGGAACCCCCTAAGGAAATTTCCAGGGTGGTGGTGAAGGTGGTATGCCGGCAATGGTCGGACCAGTAGGTGTCCAGGACCCGTAATTCCGCCAGGGTAGGGTCCCGGCCACTACTGCGGAAGTAGTCCCGGCAAAAGAACAGATCCCCGGTAGACATTGCAAGGCCGTATTGTTTGGCAAGATCCGCCAGCACAGCCTCACCGGCAGCGGAAAAGCCCGTAAGGACCGGCACATTGCCGCCTTCGCTTCCGGTATCTTCCAGGCTCTGGGGTAGCCTCAGGTCGGCTTCCCGGGAATCCACGGGGTTGATGAGGTAGCGTAAAAGGGCCTCCCGGGCTCCGGCACTGAGAAAACCCCCTGAGGGGGCCAGGATGAAGATACGGGCGGTCCGAACCACCGGCCGCACCCCCACCGCCAGTTCCACGCATTGTTCCGCCGAATCGGCACGCTGGTTGTATTGCCCCGGCAGATACTCAATCCCGAAAACCCTACAGTTCGGGATGGAAAGCCAGGGCTGCTCTTCATAATACACCGTATCGCAGGGGGGCTCGGAAAAGACCAGGTTCACCGCCTGCCGGAACTGTTCCTCACTGAGACCGGCCACGTCATAGCGCTGCAAAATCCTCATGCTGTCCAGGTTTGGTCCGCCGGTGGCAAGGAAAGCGGCAATATCCGCCTGCAAACGCCGGGCCTCAATATCAAAACCCGCTTTCTTTTCTATATATACCCGCCTGATGGGGCCATCACCATGGTTCGGCATGCACGCTCCTTGAAATCACCACCAGTTTAGCAGGATACAAGCCGCGCATAAAGCACCCCTATGCCCACGCGCACCAGGCGGAAGAAGGTATGCCCGCAAAAGGTTATTAGGGGTTTCTGCCTGCCGCGAAGCGGCTTCGAGGGGAAAGCATAGGGGGGACCCTCTGCTTTCCCACTGACAGGACCCCCCACTAATCTCTTCAGCATACCCTCTTCCGCCCCACTAATTGACGCTCTTCCCGACAAAATGCTACCCTTAGTACAATTACAATCCAGCGCTTACGAAGAGGTTTAACCACTATGGCTTCCAAGGAAAACAA
Source organism: Spirochaetia bacterium (assembly GCA_025997715.1). Classification (GTDB taxonomy): domain Bacteria; phylum Spirochaetota; class Spirochaetia; order Treponematales; family Breznakiellaceae; genus Termitinema. The sequence continues at coordinate 22,983 of BNUY01000006.1, read as the reverse complement.
ACAGCTTGATCACAGTACCAAAGGGGAATGGACCCGCCGGTTTAAGCAAAACCCCTTTGTGTTCATCGGGACGGTTGTCGTTCTTATCATTGTTATTGTCGCCTTTGTGGTGGTACCCGCCATCGTCCCCGAAGCCGGCGGGCCTATGGTGGACCTCACCTTCGGCTCCTATAACAAGGTCCCCATAAGCTACGTGTCGGGCAATTACTTTGCCACGGTACACGGCAATATCTCCCGGTACTATCAGCAATACCTCCAGGGCGCCAATGTCCAGGGCATAGATCAAATGATATGGCGCCAGGCCTTTGAGGAAACGGTGATCCATACCGCTGTGCTCCAGGAGATGAAGCAGGCGGGCTATACCGCGCCGGAGCAGGTAGTGGACCGGGAAGTTGCGGCGCTGCCGGATTTCCAGGAGAACGGCCGGTTTTCCGCAGCCCGGTACCGGCGGCTGGACAAGACTACCCGGCTGGCCCTCTGGCGGGAAACGCAGGAGTCCATCACCCAGAACCGGTATGTGGAGGATATGATGGGCCTGCGCATCCCCGCCGGGGAAGGGGATTTTATCAAGGGCATGATCACGCGGCAGCGGAGTTTTAGCATGGCGGTTTTCCCCCTGGACAGCTATCCCAACGAAGAGATCATCAAGTATGTTGCGGCGAACCCGGACCTGTTCCGTCAAAGCCACCTTTCCCGGATTACCATCAATTCCAGCGAGCGGGAAGCCCGGCAGGTGCTGGAGTCCATCAAGGCGGGGACCCAAACCTTTGAGGAAGCCGCCCAGTCCCAATCCCAGGACACCTACGCAGACCGGGGCGGGGATATGGGAGTACAGATGGCCTATGAGTTTATCAGTGAGGTACCGGATAGTGCGGAGCGGGAAACCGTATTGAACACCCGCCCCGGTGAATACAGCCCCGTGGTCAAGGTCCCCTCAGGCTGGGCTTTCTTCCGTGCCGAAGAGGCGCTCCTCCCGGCGGAGGCGAATACCGATGACACGGTAAAGCTTACTAAGATCCGCAGCTATATGACCGGCTTCCAGCGGGGTATTATGGAGGACTGGCTTTTTGAGCAAGCAAAGAACATCCGTTTTGACCGCGATGAGGAAAACCCGCCGGGGGTACAAAGCTACAATTTCGGGCCCGTGCCCCTGAACTACGGGGGGCTTTCCATGGACTTCGGGGGACAAAACCTCTTCCCCACCCTTTCGGCTCAGTCCATTCCGCCGCTCACCGGTGTGGAATCCAATGAGAACTTCTGGCGCGCCGCCTTCTTTACCCCCCTGGAGCAGGCATCGGAGCCCCTGGTTATCGGGGACAACCTGCTGATTCTCTATCCCCGGGAAGAAACCGATGCGGCAGAAGCCGATGATGTTAATACCTTCTATTCAACATGGATCAGCAATAACGCTGAAACGAGCCTGCGCTCCCACTTCCTCAACAGCGATAAGCTGGAGGATACATTCTTTGCAACCTACCTGCAGCGCATATATCAACCCAACCAACTCGATTAATAAGGAACCTTAGTTCCAATGAACGACGAAACGCCCCGGCTGATTGCCGCCCGCCGGGGCTTTTCTGTTTCCTATAAGGGCAAGACCCTCCTTTCCACCATGGACCCCATCGCTTTGGCGGACAAAACCGTGGAAGCCCTCCTTAAGGGGCATCCCCCCGCCGGAACCCTCTATTTCTGCCCATCCCCCCTCTACGGCTACGGTTTGGCGCTCCTCCTCGACCGGATAAGCGCTGAGGCCTCCACGGCGGTCCTCTGCGTGGAGGCCGACACACAGCTCATGGCACTATCGGCTCAGAACATAGACGAATCCATCCGGCGGCACCCCCGGTTCCTCCTGGTGCAATCCGGGGAAAGCCTGTGCGCGGCGCATGTATGCGCTTTGGTCCGGGAAACCTGGGGAAGCCGCCGTTTCCGCCGGGTGGAACAGGTGCGGCTATCAGGCGGCTGGCAGTTGAACCCGGAACTTTACGACGGCCTGGCGGATGCCCTCCGGCAGGATATCGCCCTGGACTGGGGTAACGCTATGACCCTGGTAAAGCTGGGCCGCCGGTACACCCGGAACGCCCTGCGAAACCTGGCCCTGCTCCCCCGCTTCCCCGATATTACCGCCCTGCATTTCGGCGCCGCTCCGGTCCTGGTCCTGGGGGCCGGCCCTTCCCTGGATGGCGCGCTGGCAGGCCTTTCATCGGCCTTCGGGGATTTTGCCGATCCCGCTAAGCGGCCCTTTCGGATACTCTGCGTGGATACCTGCCTTTCCCCCCTTTACGAACGGAACATCAAGCCGGACCTGGTGGTTGCCCTGGAATGTCAGCACTGGAACCTCCGGGACTTTATCGGCCTGGGGTCCTGGGATGTCCCGGTTGCCATGGACCTTTCCGCCCTACCCGCTACGGCTGAGATCCTGGGGGCGGCGCCCCGTCTCTTTTTCACCCCCTGGACCAAGCTCAGCCTCTTTGACCGGCTTAAAACTGCGGGGCTCCTCCCGGAAGCGCTTCCCCCATTGGGGTCCGTGGGGCTCAGCGCCGTAGCCATTGCCTGCAAGCTATCGGCGGGGCCGGTAATCCTGGCGGGCATAGACTTTTCCTTTACCCTGGATCAATCCCATGCCCGTTCCGCCCCGGCCCATCTCGAAAAGCTCCGGCGGCAAACCCGCTTCTATAGCCTCATTGATCCGGCGGGAGCCTTCCGCACCGGATGCTTCGCCGCCCGTTCAAAAACCGGCGGGCCCGTCTTTTCCAGCCAGGCAATGCAACGGTACCGGGATCTCTTTCAGCGGGAGTTTGCCGCAGATCCCCGCATCCGGGACATAGCCGGTTCAGGATTGCCCCTGGGACTCACGACCCTAAGCCCCTTAGCAGCCTGTACGGTGTTGGCAGCGGGGGCGGCGGATGGGGGCGGGGATCATGCACCGGCGGATAGCTGCGTTACCCCGGAAGCGGTACGCCGTTTCATTCGGGAAGAGTTGGCGTCCCTGACCCGCCTTCGCGGCATTCTTACGGGAGAAACTGCCGCAAGCGCGGAGGAGCTTGAAACACTCCTGGATTCAGGGGATTATCTCTGGGCCCACTTCCCGGACTGCGCCGGAGCGGAGGGAAGACGGCCCGCGGGAACTGATGTGGGCTTCCTTAAGCGGGTACGGGCGGAAATCGATCCCTTTATGAAGTTATTGCAAGGAGTACTGGATGAAACTTGTTGAACAGACCATAGGGCGGTATAGCGATTTGCTGGCTTCGGATTTCCCTACGCCCGGCGGGGGGAGTACGGCGGCGCTGAATGGGGTGCTGGGGTGTAGTTTTATCGCGATGATTGCGGGGATTACCTTGAAGAAGGCGGCGGGGAGCGACGGTACGGCGCTTTTGCAGCGTATCGGTGAGCAGGCAGAATCACTGCGGAACATATTGCTCGCCCTGGTGGATGAGGATACGGATGCCTACAAGGGGATTATGGCTGCCCGTTCAATGCCCCAACCCACGGATAGTCTGCGGGGGGCGCTGAAAACCGCCGTGGAAACCCCTTATCGGATACTGCAAGCCGCCCATGCGGCGCTGGACCTGGCGCGGTCCCTCAGCAAAAACTACTACGCCGGTACCGCCAGCGATTTGGCCCTTGCCGCGCTCAACCTGGAGGCGGCCGCACGGGGCGCGTACCTGACCGTCCGCATCAACCTGAATCACCTGGGGGATATAGGTGCGGCAGGTGCAGCCGTAAGTGATACCGAATACATCCGGCATAAGGCCGGTGAAAGCGCGGGGCGGCTTGCGGAAGCGGAAGACATGGCCCGCAGTATTTATGATGGGGCAAAGGCGCTGTTAGACAGGGGAAAAATTTGAGCCAAAAGATTGACTTTCATGTGCATGTGACGCCCCCGGAAATTAGCAATACTGCGGCGGCAATCGCGGAGCGGGAACCCTATTTCGGGCTGTTGGCGGCAAGCCCTAAGAATAAGTTTGCGGCTGCCGGCGAGGTTATCGCCGAGCTTAACCGCGCGGGCTTTGACCGGGCGGTAATTTTCGGGTTTGCCTTTAAAGACCTGGGACGCTGCCGGGCGGTGAACGATTATGTGATAGCGGCGGTACGGGAGTTTCCGCAGCGTTTCTGCGGCTTTGCGGTGGTCCCGCCGAATCATCCCGATGCCGCTGCGGAAATTGAACGCTGCCATGATGCGGGGCTCTGCGGCGTGGGCGAACTTTTCCCCGCAGGGCAGGACATCCGCATTGATGACGCCGCTGAGACAACCCGTTTTGCCGGCTGCTGCATTGAGCGGAACCTGCCGGTGCTGCTCCACGCCAACGAGCCGGTGGGGCATTACTACCCCGGCAAAACAGACACCACCCTTCGTCAACTGGAACGCTTTGTCGAACACCACCGGCGCTTAAAAATCGTGCTGGCCCATTGGGGCGGGGGATTATTATTTTACGAACTAATGAAGGAACTGCGGGATACATTTGCCAATGTCTATTACGACACGGCGGCATCTCCCTTCCTCTACACCCCCGGGATATACCGGACAGCCGCCGCACTTGGCCTGCAGCGAAAAATACTTTTCGGCAGCGATTTCCCGCTGATCCCCCTTTCCCGCTATACCGCCGAAATCGACGCCGGCGGTATTACGGAGGAGGACGCGGCGCTGCTCTACGGGGGAAACGCGGCGGCCTTACTAAAACTGCGGGACTAACATTTCGCGGGGGAAGAACCGTTCATATCCACACGGATCTGCCCAGCAGTTCCGCCAGCCGCTTTTCCAGATCGCCGCAGGTTTTCCGGTATTCCGTTATCCGGCCAATTACTGCACCGGACCGTTCCCACAGCCGCTCCTCATCCTCCAGCAAATCCTTCTGGTTGCAGGGCCAGGAGTTTTTAATGGCCCCGATGGCCTTCCGCAATGTCCCAATCATGCCCTGTAACTGCTGCTCGGTGTGGAGCAGATTATCCATGCTGCCCACGGTGACGTCCATCAGTTCCTTCCGGTCTTCCACGGACACGCATAGGGCCTTAAGTCTGGATACATCCGCGTTTCTGTATGCCTCAACGGCGGCGGAAAATAGTTTTTCTGTTTCTTCGTTTTGAACGGGGTGCAGGTCGGGGTGCAGCTTTTTAAGCAGAACCGCGTAAAGCGATCTCAGTTCTACCGCCGTATCTTCACTCAGTATATTTCCGGAGAACCGGTGTGCAAGGGCCTCATTTACCCAGCCAATAGATTCGGAAAGCTTTTCGTTCTGGGCGTTAAATTCCGTAACCAGTTGGGCGTCAATGCGGGACACTTCGATAAGTTCCCGGGACTTTACGGCGGCGGAAATCAGTTCATGTTTCCGTCTTAGCCGCAGTACCTTGCAATTGAGTTCAAAGGCCTTGTATTCCAGGGACCCGAGTTTAAGCATGTACTCGGCTTCCGCGGCTTTACGGGTATGAAATTCCAGTTCGTGCTGTTCCAGAATCAGGGCGGCAAGCTCCTGCTTCAGCTCCCGTATCATGCGCTGATGTTTTTCATACTCCGGGTAACGGCTTGGTTCCGGCATAGGACTCCTCAGATCACAGTATAGCATGGAGTGGGGGATTTTTCCACGGGCAAGCCGCTAAAACCCAGGGCCAGCGTATTATAAACATTTATTAAGTAGAAAAGTACCTCCAGAGGAGAAATTTTCTACGCTTTCACGGATTAGACGGTCTTGTACCTATGAAAATCTGTTAGGAACCGTGTAATTTGTGGCCAAATTTCTCCCTTGAATACATTTTATACTAAACATGCGTTTATAATACGCTGGCCCTGCGCTAAAACCGCCACTTTACCCCCAGGCTGGGCAGCGGTATGGCAAGCTCCCTCATCACCGCCATGCCCCCGGCTGTTTCCTCGGCCCCTGAGTAGGGGTTAATCACCACGGTCTTCACCGAAGGCAGTAGGGGACCCAGGATGTTTTCCACCCCCAGGTATACCTCCGTGCGGACCCTGCTGCCGGGTTTGTAGGGATACCAGGAAAACTTGATGTCCAGGGGCAGGGAAAAGCTGGTCCGCTCAGGCTCTGCGGTATAGACCGGGACATACAGGGGGATTCCGTTTACCGGTGTGGTTTTTTTGGATTGTATTGTCCGGGCAAGTTTGCCGCTGGCAAAGCCCAGATGCACGGCAATGTGGAAAACCGGCAGAGGCTTGAGGTTAAGCGCCAGGTTCAGGGTGTGGAAGCGGTGGAAATTGGGGTAGTACCAACCGGAGTGCCCTGCCAGCGCCGGATCGCGGTACTGCGCATTGTTGAAGGAATACGAAACCCAGCCGTCCCAATAGCGGCTTTCCGTCTTTTGCAGCAGCACATCAAACCCCCAAATGCGCCCTTCCCCGTCAAAGTACCGGGCTGTTTCCGCTTCATTGGTATAGGCGCGGTCAAACAGTAGTTTGAAGTACCCCTCAACGCTCGCCCTGAAGCCGCCGGATAAATCCGCCGCTACCCCCGCCAGGCTGGTCCAGGATTGGGCGGGTTTCAGGGTAAAGCCCGCCGGAACCTGTTGCTTCTCCAAATAATGTATGGCCTCATCCGCGGCGGCAAACAGGCCGGTCCCCAGGGTTACATCCAGGGATTCCAGCACACCCCGGTCCTTCACCAGGACGCCATCCAGGGTAAGCCGGGGGCTGAAAACCGGCGCGGTGGATGGAACAAAGCCATCCTCCCCCCACCAGGGCCAGGTGATCGAAGCGCAGCCCCAGTTCGGCGCCGAACCTTCCGTTCCGGGTCAGGTATTCTATCAACGAATAGGCGGAGGTGAAGAACCCGTTGTTGTGTACCTCCATGGAGGAATTCGCGGCGGTAGCGGAAGCGCGGGCGGCGGCGGGGTCGGAATCTTCCCGGTCAAAGGACCACCGGGAATAGCGTTCATGAGCCCCGACGGCAAAGAGGAAACCCGGCAAAACCCTGCCCAGGTCCCAGTCAAAATCAACGCGCCCCTGGGCGTGGATGGTCCGGTCGGTACGGTGGTGGTATGCTTCTTCCTCAAGCGGTCTACCGCGTACCGAAAGCGTGTCCTTCATTTTGATATGGACGTTTGTCTCGTTCAACCCCGCCCCCAGGCTGGCCCGCAACGCCATGGTGGAATGGAGGTTCAGGATGATGCCGGTATTGAAAAAGCCGATCTTATTATCAAAGAAATGGCTCATGGAAGTGGTGCCCTTTACCTGCGGTTCGTCTACCTCGTTTTCATAGGCGAAGCCGATACCGTCGCCGCCAAAGTAGCCGTTCAGCGTCCATTCAAGGGCGGGACTAAAGCGGTAATTGGCGGAAACCGCGCCGCTCGCTATCCAGGGGGCCTGCTGTACATTCCGGGAGATAGGCATAAACAGATGGGCCAGCTCGATAAAGGGCTGCCACCAGGTCACCTTCCCCATGAGCATGACGCCCCCCCGGCCATTCAGCGGCAGAGACAGATTGAAATCCGCGGCGTTGGTCGAAAGGCCGAACTCCGCTTCAATACCGTCGGATGCGGGACGCTTTGATGATAGTTCCAGCAGCCCCGACAGGGTGTGTCCGTACCGGGCGGAAAACACCCCGTGACTCAACCGGGCGCTCTCTATCATCCGGGGGTCAAAGATGGAAAAGCCGCCGTCCCAATGGTAGGGGTTTTCGATATAGAAGCCCTCCAGGACCGCCATAACATCCCCGGGTTCCCCGCCCCGGACCGAGGGCATGGCGTCAAAGAAGCCCGTATACCCCACCCCGGGGAGCAGCTTGACGGCGCTTATCACATCCTCAATCAGGCCCGTCTCGGCGGTACGTGCCAGATCCTCCCCGCCGATTGCCACCGCGCGGCCCGTATCCCTGCCGGTATTCCCGGTGACGCCCCCCTTCCCCGCCGCTTCAACAACCAGTTCCGTATTTTCCAGCACCAAACGCAGGCGCAGGTCCGCAGCAAAAGCATCCCCGGCAAGGGGTATCGCCATGCGCAGGGTTTCATACCCCGGATAGGCCACGGAGACACGTACCTGCCGGTCATCGGGAACCGTGATACGGACCACGCCGGTACCGTCTGCGGCATACTCCGCGCCGTCCCATGAACGGACAAGTGCCCCCTCAAGGGGCAGCCCCACATCCGCATCCCGGACACGCACCTCCACATCACGGGCGGCAACAAAAACCAGGGGTAGCAGTAACAGTACTACTACGGCCAGTTGCTTTTGGGGTGACTGCATCAAATCCTCCTGTGCCGGCGGGGTATTCTGCAATTTTAACCCCATAATACGGCGCCGGTCTACCGGGGAACTGGACTCCTAGCCACAAACCAGATTGGTAATCCTCTTCTTTGGCCAAAGTGGAACCTCGCTTATTACTTCTCTCTTTTTATCTTTACGGTAGATAACTACGGGGGTATCGAAAGAGTTATCAAATACCGTACATGTTTCGCAGAGCGATAGTAACTCCGGCAATTTTGCGAGGGACTTCTCATATCTTGACCTTATTTTTTCAACGGGAACATCATGACCACCCTCTAAGACACGACTTTTTACCCGTAATATGTTAATCTCTACGCTTGCGGTTAAAACAAAAATACATTCGATAGTGTATCCAGCCAGCTTTGCCCGGCGCAATAATTCAAGATTTCGATTCGTAGACAAGACTGTTTCAAAGGTGAAGTCTGATCCCGATTCAAGGCAAAACTCCCTCAATCGCTCTGCTTCCCTTGCCGCATCTATATCCGAACATCTGCTTTGGGCTTTAATATCATCTGCATTGATATAGACGCCGATGATTTTTATGCCCTTTGTTACCGTACTTTTGCCGGAACCGTTCGGACCGGCAAACACAAGGAGACGCGGGCTACTTTCCAAGTTCGTAATCTTTACGCCCGTCCGGGTATTCTAAATATGGACGTTCGGTATCCGCATCGAACCGTGCCACAGGCAAGCCGGCTGCGTGTTTGTGCGCTATCGCCGACCGAACTGCTTTTCCAAAAGCAGCCTCCATCTCAGCTGCTTCTTCACCGATCTCCTGTGCCCTTGAAATTGTCAGGGGAAACGGTATGCCTTTATCTGCAACAACTCGACGCAGATAAATATTGATACCGTCAGATATATTTAGACCAATTTTTTCAAAAACATCCTCCGCTTTACGTTTTAATTCGTCATCAACCCGGATGTTTATTCGGGAATTTTGTGTTTTAACGCCTTTTATTTGCATCGTTTTTCCTCTATTTCCTTTGCTATTATATCCCATTGTACGTACTTTGTCAACAGAACAATGAGGCGCCCGAAGTATAGTTTGGGAACAGCGATAGAGAGATTCTGCAAATACTGCTGCTCCGTTGACTAACAGCGCCTGCTCTGTAATAATTGGTTCACATGAATAAGTATATTTTTGTCTCAGGCGGCGTGTGTTCAAGCCTGGGGAAAGGGGTTGCGGCCTCTTCCCTGGGGGCCTTGCTTGAAGGACGGGGGCTTAATGTCCGGATGATCAAGTGCGATCCCTATATCAATGTGGATGCCGGGACCATGAGCCCCTACCAGCACGGGGAGGTCTACGTCACCGACGACGGCGGCGAGACGGACCTGGACCTGGGAAACTACGCCCGCTTTACTTCAGGCCCCCTCACCCGGGCCAATTCCATCACCACCGGCCAGGTCTACGAGTCGGTTATCCGCAAGGAACGGGAGGGCCGCTATCTGGGCCGCTGCGTCCAGGTCATTCCCCACATTACCGACGAAATTAAGAGCCGAATACTCGCGGTTTCCAAGGCAGATGCCGATACTGATGTAGTAATAGTAGAGATTGGCGGCACCGTGGGGGACATTGAGTCCATCCCCTTTCTGGAGGCCGCCCGGCAGCTTATCCATGAGATGGGCCGGGCCAACGCACTTTCGGTACACCTTACCCTGATCCCCGAGGTTGGGGAGGGGGAACTGAAGACCAAGCCCACCCAGCACTCGGTTAAGTCGATGCAGGAGCAGGGGATTCAGCCTGATGTGCTGATCTGCCGGGCTCCGGTGCCGCTGGACGAGGCCACCCGCCGGAAGATCGCCCTGTTTACCAACGTGGCAAACGAGGCGGTCTTTACGTCCTACAATGTGGACACCACCATTTACGAGGTGCCCCTGATTTTCTTCAACCAGAAGCTGGATCAGGTGGTACTCAAGCGGCTGGGGGTGGAGAGCCGCCACGCGAACCTCAAGCCCTGGTACTCCATGATGGAGCGTTTCCAGGCCCGAAGCGGCACGGTCCGTATCGGTATTGTGGGCAAGTACATGGACCTCCACGACTCCTACAAGTCGGTGTTTGAAGCCCTGTTCCACGCGGGCCTGGAAAGCCGGGTGGCGGTGGAACTGGTAAAAATAGACTCCTCCCGGCTGGAAGACGCCGAGGATGCGGATACGGTCCTGGGCGCAAACGCGGTGGAGGGTGCGTCCAAGGAGGACGGCGTTGACGGCATCCTGGTACCCGGCGGTTTTGGCCAACGGGGGATCAACGGCATGGTAAAGGCCGCCGCCTGGGCCCGAACCCACAAGATCCCTTACTTCGGCATATGCCTGGGGATGCAGATCATGGTGATAGACTGGGCGCGGAATATCCTGGGCTGGGAGGACGCGGATTCCACGGAGTTTAACCAGGACACCAAACACCCGGTGGTGAGCCTCCTGGAGGACCAGGTGGACGTAAAGAACTACGGCGGCACCATGCGGCTGGGAAAGTGGGATTCCGTGGCGGAACCGGACTCCCGGTTCTTCGAGGCCTACAAGGAAAAAACAGTGTCCGAACGCCACCGCCACCGCTACGAGTTCGCCAACACCTTCCGGGATGAAATGGCGGGCTCCGGTCTCCGGCTCACGGGCTTTACCGCCGACAAGAGCCTGGTAGAAGCGGTAGAATGGCCCGACCACCCCTGGGGCGTAGGCGTCCAATTCCACCCGGAGTTCAAGTCCAAGCCCACCGCCGCAGCCCCCCTCTTCCGGGACTTTATCGCCGCAGTAAAAAAGGTAAAAGAGCACAAATAATGTATACGATACCTAGCAAACACGGAGTATACTAATGCATAATCAGGGAGAAAACCGGACAGGGATGGGGCGGCCACAAATAATGTATGCGATACCTAGCAAATACGGAGTGTACTAATGCATAATCAGGGAGAAACCCGGGCATGGGCGGGGCGGCCACGGCTGTGCGCATATGGAGCACAAATAATGTATGCGATACCTAGCAAACACGGAGTATACTAATGCGTAATCTGGGAGAAAACCGGGCATGGGCGGGGCGGCCACGGCTGCGGGCATATGGACGTCTCTGCGCAGGGAGACCAAAAGGCCCCCTGGGGCCGGGCTCCCGGAGCAGGTTCCTCCATCCGCCCGCAGACGGGGACGCCCCGCCCATGCCCTCTTTCCCCACTACACTCTTCATTATTCTCACCCTCAGCATTTGCGCCACCTCCTGTACTTTCGATTACGGAGATGACATTTCCACCCTTGATGATTCGCCGGATATTATCATGGGGAACGTGGAGTACGTCCGGGTACGGGACGGAGATCCGGTGGTACGGTTTCAGGCCCAACTGGCGGAGCGCTACGAAACCCGGCAGACCATGGAACTGCGTGACTTCTCCTTTGAGCAGTTCTACGACCACGGGAAGGGGATAAACGCCACCGGCAAAGCGGGAAGCGCCCGGGTGGAGCTTGAGTCGGGGAATATACAGTTGGGAACGAACATCAGTATTGCGGTGGATTCCGAGGATATCACCATAGAAACAGACAAGCTTTCCTGGCAGGATAAACAGCGGGTCCTTTCGGGCAACGAAACCGATACGGTGAATATAACCCGCTCCGACGGCACCCTCTTTTCCGGACAGGGCTTTACCGCCGAAGTCCGGAGCAGAACCTGGAACTTTTCAGGCAAGGTGGGAGGCGTCTTTGTTGATACGGATGATGCTGCAGACCAAAGGTCTGAGGAAGAAACCGCCGGGGGGATTGAATGAGTATAAAAACGGCTGCCCTGGCTCTCTGTGCGGCAACAATCCTCCTCCCTGCCATAGAGGCCGATACCTTTACCTTCAAAGCCGACCGTATGTCCGGGGGCCGGGCGGCGGGGAAAGAAATTACCATGCTCACGGGAAACGCCGAAGTCCACTCCGACAGCCTTATCCTTCGGGCCGACCGGATAGAGCTCCAGGGGGATGACAATCAGTTCATCGACTGTGCAGGCAATGTCTGGGGCATGGAGGAGGACAAGAACATCCTCTTCCAAACCGACCGCCTGCGCTATGACCGGAAACTCAAGATAGCCCGGCTGGAGGGCAACTCCACCCTGGAGGACAAGGAAAACGAAATCGTTGCCAAGGGCCGCTTCATTGAGTATGATGATCAAAACGAGATCACGGTATTCCAAATCTCGGTACGGCTCTTTAAGGACGATATGGTGTGCCGCTCCGAATACGCGGTGTACCGGCGGCAGGCAAAGCTGCTTGACCTTACGGGTTTCCCGGTGGTCTTTAAGAAAAGCGACGAATTCCGGGCCGACCGGATCCGGGTGGACCTGGATACCGACGATGTAACCATGGAAGGCGCCGTTTCCGGCTCGATCAAGCAAAAGGAAAAGGAAACGGAAAAGGGCGAAGAATAGCGTTATGGACCGCCAGGGTGGGATATTACAAAAAATGATGCAGGTCCGTGCCGAAAAGGAACGTACCGCCCTAACTGCACTTGAAGCTGAAATCGCCGCCGCTGCCAGACCGGCGGAACGCCCTGCCTATATTACTATTACCAAAGAACAGCCTCTAAAGGAAAAAGCGATAAGAAAGGCAGAGGAGGCGGAAGAACCCCGTGCCTATGTAACCAGAAACCGATCTCCAAAGGAGTTTCACCTGGGGGTTAGGAATCTGCATAAACGGTTCGGCCGCAAGGAAGTAGTCAAGGGGGTGGGCTTTTCCATGGATAACGGAGAGGTGACCGGGCTCCTGGGACCGAATGGAGCGGGAAAGACCACCATTTTTTATATGATAGTCGGCTTCTACCGTCCTTCCATCGGCAAGGTCATGCTGGATGAGATTGACATTACCCGAAACCCCATGTACCGCCGCGCCCGGCTGGGCGTCGCCTACCTCCCCCAGGAGGCGTCAATATTCCGCAAGCTCACGGTGGAGCAGAACATCTGGGCCATCCTGGAAAGCCGCCGGGATATCGGCAAGGCGGAGAAAAAGGAACGGCTGGAGAGCCTCTTGGACGAGTTCGGCATAGGCCGTATCCGCAGCCAGTTCGGCTATACCCTTTCCGGCGGAGAGCGGCGAAGAACCGAGATTGCCCGGGCCCTTGCCACGGAGCCGAAGTTCCTGCTCCTGGACGAACCCTTTGCGGGGATCGACCCCATCGCGGTCTATGAAATCAAGCAGATAATCCGCAAGCTGGCGGAAAAGGGCATCGGCATCCTCATCACGGACCACAACGTTCGGGACACCCTGGAAATCACCACCACCGCCTTCATCATCGCCAACGGTACCATCGTAGCCCGGGGCGGCCGGGATTCCATCCTGGCAAACGAGATGGTCCGGGACATCTACCTGGGCAGCGACTTCAAAATGTAGCTATACACAATTAAACCGCGATGGAGTATACTTAACCCCGGAGGCTTTTATGGAGGCGGAATTGGATATGCTCAGGGATATAATCGTTCAGACCGTACCCGTTGACCAGATTTTCCTGTTCGGCTCCTATGCCTATGGAACGCCCCATAAGGATTCAGACCTGGATTTGTATGTAGTCCTGAAAGATGACGTAGAGATGCGGGATATTGACGCGGGACTGAAAATCCTTACGGCTATCAGGGATAAGAAAAGTATGCCTTTGGATCTTATCGTCAGTAAGCAGAGCAAATATCAGAAGGAACGGCTCATGCCCGGTATTGAACGGGTAATATCAAAGAAAGGTGTAGTACTATATGGCTAATACCCCAAAAGGCTGGATGATGCTTGGCGACAGGGACTATGATTCGGCAGCATTTCTTTCGGCTAATATGCGACCAAAGCCTTTGGAAATAATTTGTTTCCATTGTCAGCAGGCTGTGGAAAAGTATTTAAAGGGATTTCTTGCTCTTCAGGACATAGATCCGCCGTATACTCATGATTTAATTGAACTTGGGAAGCTTTGCGAAAAATATAATGTATCGTTTTCTGCCATTGGGGGAATGTGTGATTCCGTAACCTTATACGGTGTCCAGCCCCGGTATGACAGCGGAATGAGTATTACCGAAGCTGATACCAGCCTTGTTTTGAAAAACGTTCAAGCAATCAAAGTATTCCTCCAAAAAGAAGCGCCGCAACTGTTTCAATAAGCGAACCGGGCCTGGTACTTCACATCTCCCTAAACACCACCTTCGGGGTCAACGAAGGGTGGCTGCGGACCAAGACCTACCACGGCGTCAGTGAGGTCTGTGGTTAATCCTTATTTTGGAACTGAAAAGAATGCGCATGCCTATTGATTTTCTTGCCGGTTCTGATGGACACTAAAATATATACAATAATCTAATAGAAAGGAGAAAAATGTGAAAAAAAATGGTTTGATGAGTGTTTTTATTCTGATATTTGCCGCATCTTCGCTTTTTGCCCAACACCATAAAACTGATACATGGGGTATTGGAATACATGGTCGAAATGATTTCTCATGGGATAAATTTGAGAGTTCCGGTGGTCCTGGAATTAGTTTTAAGGCCCCCAAAATCCCACTATTCTGGGACCTTAGTTTAGGGCTAAAAAACAAGTGGCTTACTATAGGTGTTTCCGGCGACTATTATTTTCAGGATAAAACATTTGTGGAAGAAATAAATCTTGGTTGGTTTTGGGGAATCGGGGCATATTTCTGGTTTACCAATAGCAGTACAAGCGAAGATACATGGTCAAGGTTCAGTGGAGGAATTCGTATTCCCATAGGCATATCATGGATTTTCAGGGAAAAATTGGAAGTTTTTGGGGCCTGGATTCCCCATTTTGGCGTGGGATTTTGGAACGGTTCTGATTCACATTCCGGAATATATTTTCCCGATGGATCTTTGGCATTTGAAGTAGGTGTGCGTTATTGGTTTTAGCTTGAAAATTGTCCCGCTTCCTTCTATTGTATCCCCATGATTGTTGTTTTATCCAAGGGTATTTCCACCCATGATAAGGAAATGGTCCGCATCTACCTGAAAGACCGCGGCTTTGCCATACGGGATCAGGTACTGGGTGATGATGAGGTTATCGGCGCCACCGGCAAGGGGGTGGTGGATCTCCGTGAGTTGGGGCTGCTGCCCGGGGTGGAACGGGTGGCGGCCACCTCCAAGCCCTACGAGCTGGCGTCCCGGGAGTCCAAGAGCGCCGACACCATCGTTACGGTTGGGCCGGTAAAGATAGGCGGGGCACGGATCACGGTGATCGCCGGGCCCTGCGCGGTGGAGAGCCGGGAGCAGATCCTGGAGACTGCGCTCCGGGTCCGGGAATCCGGGGCGGTGATGCTCCGGGGCGGGGCCTACAAACCCCGGTCCAGCCCCTACGCCTTTCAGGGTCTGGGGATGCAGGGGCTGGAGTTCATGAAGGCCGCCGGGGAGGCCACGGGGATGCCCATTGTTACCGAGGTGGTGTCCCCGGAATTTGCCACGGCGATGAACGATTTGACGGACATGTTCCAGATTGGCGCACGGAATATGCAGAACTTCGAGTTGTTGAAGAAGGTTGGCGTCCTGGGCAAGCCGGTATTGCTCAAGCGGGGACCCTCGGCGACCATTGAGGAGTGGCTCCTTTCGGCGGAGTACCTTCTGGCGGCGGGAACCCGGGACGTGGTGCTCTGTGAGCGGGGGATACGCACCTTCGAAACCTATACCCGGAATACCCTGGACATTTCCGCCATCCCCGTGGTAAAGGGCCTTTCCCATCTGCCGGTGCTGGTGGACCCCAGCCATGCGGTTGGTATTCGCGCCAAGGTGAGCCCCGCAGCCCTTGCGGCAGTGGCGGCCGGCGCCGACGGTCTGACGGTGGAAGTCCACCCCCGCCCGGACGAGGCCCTTTCCGACGGCCCCCAGTCCCTGTTTCCCGAACAATTTGAGCGGCTCATGCGGGATATCGAAGCTCTGGCCCCGGTGGTGGGCAAGGAACTGCTCCGTACCCCTCAGCCTTCTCCGGGAAGGTCGTCTTCCGTATCAATTCCCGGCGCCGCTGCGGTGCAGGCCCCCTCCGACAAGGATGCCGGCAACCGTGTTGCCTTCTCCGGGGAAAGCGGCGCCTATGCCGAGCAAGCCCTGGTGCGGGCCTTTGGGGAAGAGGCGCCCCGGCTGGCGGTTTCCAGTTTCCGGGCGGTGTTCGACGCGGTCCTGGAGGGCTCCGCCGGTTTCGGGATGGCGCCGGTGGAGAACAGCCTGGCCGGTTCGATACACGGGGTCTACGACCTCTTCCTCCGCTACCCCGACATTGCCATGGTGGGAGAACTAAAACTCCGCATTGTCCACTGCCTTATTGCGGACGAGAAAGCTTCTATAGAAAATATCAGCATCGTCCGCAGCCATCCCCAGGGATTTGCCCAGTGCAGGGAATTCCTGGACAAGCACCCGGACTGGCAGCTTGAGGCTTGCAACGATACCGCCACCGCGGTGGCTTCCATAGCACGGGAGGGGGCCACCAAGGTAGCCGCCATTGCCGGGGAACCCGCCGCCAAGGCCCACGGTTTGCGGGTCCTCAAGACGGGCATTGAGACCAACCCCCTAAACTACACCCGGTTTGTCATCATCGCCCGGCGGAACGGTAGTGATTCTGTCCCTGTCCCTCCCAGCCTTGGGTCCGGGCAGCCGAACAAGGCAAGCCTGGTATTCTCGGTTTCCGATGAGCCGGGGAGCCTCTTCTCCTGCCTGCGGATCATGAGTGAGCAGGGTATCAATCTTTCCAAGCTGGAATCCCGGCCTATTCAGGGGAAGCCCTGGGAGTACCTCTTCTACGTGGACGTGACCCTGCCGGAAGGAGAGGGGGCGTTTGATACCCTTATGAGGGAACTCAAAACCAAGACCCGGGAATTTCACTTCCTGGGGAGCTACCGGGCGTCGTTGTAGGGGAACATAAAAGTACCGCTAAGGGTGGCTATTTTAACCGGCTTGCACTATAGTCGGCGTAAGGGAGTACAGAATAATGACCGCAGTACTGAAAAAAGAGACCGTTTATACCTACGCCGATGTCCTGGAATGGGATGATAACGTCCATGCCGAGATCATTGACGGGGAAATCTACATGATGGCGGAGCCCCTCACCGTGCATCAGGTAATTCACCGGGAGTTATTTCTCTCCATAGGTAACTTTCTGAAAGGGAAGCCCTGTCAGGTCTTCTCCGCCCCCTTTGGCGTCCGCCCCGAGCCCAAATGGGATAACAGCGATAAAACCCGTGTTCAACCGGACATCACGGTTATCTGCGACAAGTCCAAGATAGCCGAGCGGGGCTGCCACGGCGCGCCGGACTTCATCATCGAGATACTGTCCCCGTCCACTTCCGGCCTGGACCTGAATGTCAAGTTTGAACTCTATCAGCGGATAGGGGTGCGGGAATACTGGATCGTTGACCCGAAATTCCGCAAGGTTTATGTCCACCTCCTTACCAGCGGTGTCTATACAACTACAAGCTACGGCGATACCGACACGGTCGAGGTATGCGTCCTCCCCGGCTGTGTCATCAACCTCAGTGAGGTTTTCCCCCCCTTGTCTACCCTTCCCAATTCTTGCTAAACTTACTCCACTTTGCGGACCGGAATAGGGCCGTGTGTAGAGGAGGTTGACTTGCAGCAGCAAGTGGTCATGAAGCAGCATGTGGTGTCGGCCCTGGTGGAAAACCGGGCGGGGACCCTCAGCCGGGTTTCCGGCCTCTTCAGCCGCCGGGGCTTTAATATCGACAGCCTCACCGTCGGGACGACCGAGGATGCCTCAATCTCCCGGATGACCATTGCGGTTTCAGGCGACGACGCGGTGCTTGAACAGATCATCAAACAGCTCAGCAAACTGGTGGATGTGATTGCGGTGCGGGAACTGGAGCACGATTCCTGCCTGCGCCGGGAAATCATGCTGGTAAAGGTCGGCGTTGATGAAAAGACCCGTCATGCGGTACTCGAAGTTGCCGGTATTTTTCGTTCCCGGGTGGTCGATGTGAGTCCGACGACCATCACCGTTGAGGCCACCGGCGATGCGAAAAAGCTCGACGGCCTCCTGCTTCTTTTACGCCCCTATGGGGTGCTTGAACTTGCCCGCACCGGCCTTGTGGCCCTGGAGCGGGGCCTTTCGGTACTTGCGGTCCAGTAGGCGTTCACTTATGAAGAATTTAACCACTGACCTCACGGACAACACGGACAAAAGAATGAAATTTCTAAACAAATGTCCGTGAGGGTCTGCGTGGTCTGTGGTTTATTTTCTTAGTTTTTCCGCTTTGACGGGTAGGAATAATAACGAGGAGGATTATATGGCTATTATGTTTTATGAAAAGGATTGCGACCTGGGCGCTCTAAAGGGCAAGACCATCGCCATCATCGGCTACGGCTCCCAGGGTCACGCCCATGCCCTGAACGCCAAGGAATCGGGGATAAAGGTTATCGTAGGGCTTTACGAGGGGTCAAAGTCCTGGAAACGGGCCGAGGAAGCGGGGCTGGAAGTGAAGGTTGCCAAGGACGCGGCGGCGGCGGCGGATTTCATCATGATCCTTATCAACGATGAAAAGCAGGCCAGGCTCTACCAGGAGTCCATCAAGCCGGTGCTGAAACCCGGCAAGACCCTGGCCTTTGCCCACGGCTTTAACATCCACTTCGGGCAGATTATTCCCCCGGCGGACATCAATGTGGTGATGATCGCCCCTAAGGGTCCGGGGCATACGGTGCGGGAACAGTACCAGGCCGGCGCCGGGGTGCCCTGCCTTATTGCGGTGCACCAGGATGCCACCGGGGACGCCAAGCGGCTGGGGCTGGCCTATGCGGCGGCCATCGGCGGCGCGCGGGCGGGGGTTCTGGAGACGACCTTTAAGGAAGAAACCGAGACGGACCTCTTCGGCGAGCAGGCGGTCCTCTGCGGCGGTGTTTCCGCGCTGATGAAGACCGGGTTTGAGGTGCTGGTTGAGGCAGGTTACCAGCCGGAAAGCGCCTACTTTGAGGTGATGCATGAGATGAAGCTGATCATCGACCTGGTGAACCGCGGGGGACTGTCCTTCATGCGTTTCTCCATTTCCGATACCGCTGAGTATGGGGACTATGTTACCGGGCCGAAGATCATCACCGAGGATACGAAGAACGCCATGCGGCAGGTATTGAAGGACATCCAGACCGGGAAGTTTGCCCGTGAGTGGATACTGGAAAACCAGGTGAACCGGCCCAACTTTAACCGGATGCGAGCTATTGAGGCGGCGCACCCCATTGAGAAGGTGGGCAAGGAACTGCGCTCCATGATGACCTGGCTCCAGCCGGCGAAATATTAGGATAGGATTAACCCCGAAAAACACGAATGGATTCAATGGAACCAGTTCCAAAATAAGAATTTGTCCGCGAATGGACGCGAAGAAACGCGAATAATATAAATATTTGATGTTTTATTCGCGCCCATTCGCGTAATTCGCGGACAGGTTTTTCTATTTTGGAACCAGCTCAATGGATAAGGTGATTTATTCGGGTAATTCGTGTCATTCGTGGTTGTTCTTGGTTACCGGTAAAATAGGAGTATATGTATGAGTAGTAATACTAAGCGCATCGTAAAGATATTTGACACCACCCTCCGTGACGGGGAGCAGTCCCCGGGGTGCAGTATGAACATCCAGGAGAAGCTTGAGGTTGCACGGCGGCTGGAAAAGCTTGGGGTGGATATCATTGAGGCGGGGTTTCCCGCGTCCAGTCCTGGGGACTTGGAATCGGTAAAAAACATCGCGGGGATCATTAAGGGGTGTACCGTGGCGGGGCTTTGCCGGAGCCTGGAAAAGGACATTGACGCAAGCCGGGAGGCGCTGTCTGCTGCCGCGGATCCCCGGATACATATATTCCTGGCGACTTCGCCTATTCACCTGGAGTACAAGCTGAAGATGACGGCGGAGGCGGTGCTGGAACAGGCGGTGGCTGCGGTGAAGTACGCTAAGAAGTTCTGTTCCAACATTGAGTTTTCCGCCGAGGATGCTTTCCGCAGTGATCCTGATTTTGTGTGCAGGGTCTTCGGCGCGGCGATCGCCGCCGGGGCCGTTACGGTAAACTTCCCTGACACCGTGGGCTATGCCTTGCCCGATGAGTTTGGGGCGCGTATCCGGTACATCAAGGAGCATACGCCGGGTATTGAAAAGGCGGATCTCTCCGTGCATTGCCACAACGATCTTGGGCTTGCGGTTGCCAACAGTCTTGCGGCGATAGAAAACGGGGCGGATCAGGTGGAGTGTACCGTCAACGGGATCGGTGAACGGGCGGGGAACGCCTCATTGGAGGAGATTGTCATGGGACTGCGGGTTCGCAAGGATTACCTCAACGCCGACACCCGTATTGACGCCACGCAAATCTACCCCGTCAGCCGCCTCTTAAGCCAGGTAACGGGGGTGAAGGTTCAGCCCAACAAGGCCATTGTGGGGGAGAACGCCTTTGCCCATGAGGCGGGGATACACCAGCACGGGGTAATGGCAAACCCGGAGACCTACGAGATCATGACACCGGAATCCATCGGTATCCCGAAAAACCGCATGGTTCTGGGCAAACATTCGGGCCGCCATGCCTTTGAGGAACGGCTGGGCGATCTGGGGTATACGGTGGATGCGGAAACCCTGGAAAGGGTCTTTGCGGAATTCAAAGCTCTGGCGGACAAGAAAAAGGTGGTCAGCGACAGGGATATTGAAGCCCTGGTGATGGGCGTCACTGCCGCGGTTCCGGAAACCTACAAGCTCGACCACTGGGCGATAAACACCGGTTCGGCCCTGGGCGCGACGGGGATCATCAAGCTGCTCCATAAGGGCGGGGATGCCCGCAAACAGGTTGCGGTGGGGGACGGGCCGGTGGACGCTATCTTCACGGCGATCAACGAGATTGTGGGGAAAAAGCCGGAGTTGGAACTCTACGAGATTGGGGCCATCACCGGCGGGTCCAGTTCCCAGGGGGAGAGCATGGTGAAGATTGCCTGGGAAGGGCGGCACTGGAACGGCCGCGGGGTGAGTACCGATGTGCTGGAGTCTTCCATTAAAGCCTACCTTTCGGCGATCAACGCCATGGAGTGGGACCTTGCCGCACAACGTTGAAATCTTCGATTCCACCCTCAGAGACGGAGCCCAGGGCGAGGGAATTAGCTTTTCTGTGCAGGATAAACTTGCGGTGGTCCGGGCCTTGGACGAACTGGGGGTGTCCTGGATAGAGGCGGGGAACCCCGGAAGTAACCCCAAGGACATGGAGTTTTTCCACCTCGCAGGAAAACTGCGCCTTGCAAATGCAGCGCTCTGCGCCTTTGGTCCCACCCGGAAGAAGGGCATGAAGCCTGCGGATGATCCCCAACTGCAAAGTCTCCTCTCCGCCAATACCACTGCGGCGGCGATTTTCGGAAAGGCCTGGGACCTCCACGTTACGGAGGTACTCCGGGTCAGCCTGGAAGAAAACATCGCCATGATCGCTGAGACTACAAAGTTTCTAAAGGATCGGGGTAAGACTCTTTTCTATGACGCGGAACACTTCTTTGACGGCTGGCTTGCCAATCCGTCTTACGCGCTTGCTACTATAAAGGCGGCCCTTGACGCCGGGGCGGATCGCATCGTCCTCTGCGACACCAACGGCGGCTCTTTCCCCAACACTATTACTGAGGGGGTTCAGGCGGTGCTGGCCCTGGCTGCCACGGCGCACCGTCCCGCCATTATCGGCATACACGCCCATGACGATTCGGGGTTTGCCGCCGCCAATACGGTGATGGCGGTGAAGGCGGGCGCCCGTCATGTCCAGGGAACCCTGGTGGGCTTTGGGGAGCGCTGCGGGAATACGAGCCTTGCGGCGGTGATTCCCAGCATAGAAATCAAGCTGGGCCTCCCCTGTCTCCCCGCAGGAAAACTGGAACTGCTCTACGATACGACCCGCAGGGTGGCGGAGATAGCCAACGTTTCTGTGCCCGAAAATCTTCCCTACGTGGGGGCCCATGCTTTTTCCCACAAGGCGGGGATGCACGCCGATGCCATCATCAAGATACATAAATCCTTTGAGCACATTGATCCCGCGCTGGTGGGGAACAGCCGCAACTTCCTGATGAGCGAAGTTGGGGGCCGGTCCGCCATTGCCGAACGGGTAAAGAAGCTGGACCCGTCCATTACCCGGGATCATCCGGTAACCGCGGCGCTGGCACAAAAGCTAAAAACCCTGGAGGCCGAAGGCTGGCAGTTTGAGGGCGCCGACGGCAGCTTTGAACTATTGGTACGCCGCGAACTTGGCCGCCACAAACCCTTCTTCCACATTGACGCCTACCGTGTGGTGAGCGAACATCCCACCGGGGAGACCCTTGCCTGTTCCCACGCCTGGGTCAAGGTCCTGGTGGACGGCCAGCACGAAATCGCCGCCGCCGAAGGGGAAGGCCCGGTGAACGCCATGGACGGCGCCCTCCGCCGCGCCCTGGCCCGCTTCTTCCCGGAGTTAGAAAAGGTGCGCCTTTCGGACTACAAGGTCAGGGTTATCGACGGCATTGAGGCCACCGCAGCAAAGGTGCGGGTACTCATTGAGTCCACCGACGGGATCAAGGTCTGGACCACCGTGGGGGTTTCTGCGGACATCATCGACGCAAGCCGCGCGGCATTGGTGGACTCTATAGAATACAAATTGATTGGAGACATGGAGAAAGAAAAGGAATGAAGAGAAGAATAAACACAGAGAGCACAGAGTTAACACAGAGGACACAGAGGAAGAGGGAGGAGGAAATTTAACCGCAAAGATACTATGATTTCAAATATCGGGAAAAGTGGTACTCTGGTCTGACGGGGCCAGGGAGCCGGTGGCAGGCAGTTCGGCGCCGTGAGGAAGTCCGGGAGACCGGGTGAACCTCGACGCA
>BNUY01000005.1 GCA_025997715.1 Spirochaetia bacterium | reverse complement strand
CGGGAAAACCATGAGAAAGGCGGTAAACACCGGGGTCCGCTCGGAGCCGAACACCAGGAATGCGATGAGGATGACCGACATCACCGGGGTGGCGGCAATGACCGCAAAGAAAGGGGACAGGAACGCGTGTATCCGCTTGTCCAACCCCGCAAGGATTCCCACAGCGAGTCCCAGGGGGACGGAGAATAGTATCCCTAACAAAACCCGGAGCAGGCTTCCACCCAAAGCACGGAAGAAGCGTTCGGTTGGAACCATGGCGATGAATTGACGGATAACCGGTGCGGGACCGGGGAAGATAAGAATGCTGCCGGAGATGCGGGCGCCGATTTCCCATACCGCAAGAAAGGTAACAACGCCGGCCAAGCGCCACCAGAGTGGCGCACGCCTCCACAGTGGCGCACGCCTCCATTTAGAACCCAAGGTAGAAGTTATCCGCCGGGAGGCTGCCCCCGATAGAAGCGGGGGTGAATTGCAGGAAGGCGGCGAAGAGGGCTTCCAGGCTGGGCCGGGCTTCCCCGGCGGGGATAAACACATAGTTACTGCGGGGTATGGCGGCGGTCACCACCGGAGCCTTCAAGCCCAGGCCGTGTTTCTCCACCAGGACCCCCGCTTCCCGGGGATTGGCAACCACCCATTCTATAGAAGCTTTAAGGGCATTGAGGACGGCACGGATATTCGCCGGTTCCGCCTTGGCATAATCGGCGTCCACCACCAGAACCGTCATGGGAAAGTTACCCTTCCCGCCTGCACTGATCCATTCCGCCTGGATATCGCCCACCTGGCGGAGCGCCGGATTTCCGGTACGAGCCATGGTGGCAAAGGGTTCCGGCAGCAAGGCCGTGGATACCCGCCCGGCGATAAGAGACTGGGCAATCTCGGGATACGTCAAGGCATAGCCAAGCCGGACATCCCGGTCGGCCTTAAGCCCCTTGGAAAGAAGTATGCGCCGGAACACATAATCCGGGGTGGCCCCCTGGCCGGCAACTTCCACGGTGGCGCCCCTTAAATCGGTGATACTCCGAATAGCGTTGTCGGCGGTGAGGAGGCTCAGCATCCCTGTGCCGGTAACCGCGGCAATCTGAATACGCTTCCCCGTTGAGGCTATCTTTGCCGCCATATTGGCGGGGAGTATCCCTACCTTGGCTTCCCCGGCAATGAACTTGGCGGCCATCAAATCCGCCTGGCCGAGGGCTTCCATCCGCAGAGTTGTCCCGCCCACAACCGGGGGGCTTTCAAAGAGGCGGATCATGCCGACCCCGGAGGGACCGCGAATGGCGTAAACAGTTAAGGGCTGCGGGGTCTGAGCAGTTAAAGAACCGGCAAAAGCCAGAAGGAAAAGGGCGATAAGCGGCAGCCGCCGGGTATGGTTCGTCATGCGGGCAACTATACCATACAAAAAACGGGATTTCAATACGGGTTAAAATAACCCTGGTTACCCCAATAATTTCTCTGCACAAGGAAAGCCCCATAGCCCCGTTCTCTCTGCGCTAAATCAAGGCTTACTTTTGCCAAGGCATCGTAGGGATTGATGTTCAGTGCGGCGGTATAGTCTGCGATAGCCCGGTCATAGTCACCCATGGTTCTATACGCGTTCCCCCGGCCATGTAAGGCATCGGCATAGTTTTGATTGATGTTCAGCGCGGCGGTATAGTCCGCGATGGCCCGGTCGAGCGCGCCCCGGTTATGGTAGGAAAAACCGCGATTGTAATAGGCGTTCGCATCATCAGGCCGGATTCTCAGTACCTGGGTATAATCCGCTATGGCCGCGTCATAATTGCCCCTGGTTCTATACCAATTCCCCCGGTTGAAATAAACCAGGGCATCACCGGAAGCGGCGTCGGCTACCGGCGGATTCGGAACGGCATTAACTGGAGGCGGGGCGGATGAACCCGCTTGCGGGGGGGAGGCTATTTCAGCGGTCGGCGGATTCGGCGGAGTGTTGACCGGGGGAGGGGCGGAAGAATCCGTTTGCGGGGGGGGGGGGCTTCGGGAAGCGCTGCCTGTGAAGCTATTATTTCAGCATCCAAGTCAGACAGAGTTTCGGCAAGCGCCGCATCTAAAGGCGCCGGTTCATCCTGCGTTGCAAGTAAAGCAGTCTCGTCTTCCTGGGCAAATAATAGGGCGCCGTTCAAAACAAGTATAAGAACAGTCGCAAGGGTAGTGTGCTTTTTCATTTGATGCTCCTCATTCTTTTAGTATCGCTTTATGAGGATGAATACTTTAGTAAAATAGTTATACCCGGACCTTATGTCCGCCGGGTCCGCCGCATTCGTGCCGCCACATCATCCAGTTCCTTATTCTCATCCGCAAGGAAAAGCTTCCGGTACTCCCCCTGACGGCGCTCTTTGATCTTGTCCAGCGCCTTCCGGTCCCGGGCGGCTTCCAGGTAGATGTCGCGCTTCTCCGCCACCACCAGTTCCGCCCGGGCTGCGTCCATGAGAAGGGTGTCCCGGGTGTGGTCGAGCCGGAGGATGTACCGTTCGTAGCTTTGTATTTCCGCTAACCCGTTTCCCGGAGCGAATCGCTGCGCGGCGGCTTCGCTCCGATCCGCCGCCACTTGCGCAATGCGCTGCTCTATCAGGGTTAGTGCGCCCACGGCCTTGCCCAGTTCGATTTCCGCTTCCTTCTCCGCGTGTTCCCGCAGTTCCAATATCTTCTGGAGGCCAAACCGGAAACGCTTCATGCCGGCAGCCGGGATAGTTCTTCTGCGGGGATCTCAAGCCCGGCGATCCTGCCCAGAGCTTTGATGGTGTCGGCCATCGCCGTCCGCTCTTCCACCGTCTGGGTAAGGAATTCTTCCATGGCTTCCCGCTTGGCGATAGCCTCATCAATCACCGGATTGGAACCTGCATGGTAGGCCCCCACATTGATAAGGTCCTCCGCCTCGCGGTAGACCGACAGGAGACGGCGGACGGCGCCCACCGCCTTTATCGTAACCGGGCCGCATACGGTGGAGGCAAGGCGGCTTATGCTGGTGAGGACGTCAATGGCGGGATAATGGTACCGTTGAGCCATGCTGCGGGAAAGGACCATGTGGCCGTCCAGGATTCCCCGGACCGTATCCGCCACCGGTTCGTCCATATCATCGCCGTCCACCAGGATGGTATAGAAGCCGGTGATGGTCCCCTTGTCCGATGTGCCGCAGCGTTCCAGCAATTTGGGCATGGAGTCGAACATGCTGGGGGTATAACCCCGGGTTGCCGGGGGTTCGCCGATGGCCAGGCCGATTTCCCGTTGGGCTCGGGCAAAGCGGGTGACCGAATCAAAGAGGAGCATCACATCCCTGCCCTGGTCGCGGAAGTATTCCGCCACCGCAGTAGCGGTGTAGGCGCCTCGGAGCCGGGCCAGGGGAGGCGAATTGGAGGGGGTTACAATCAGTACGCTGCGGGCCAAGCCTTCGGGCCC
Organism: Spirochaetia bacterium; assembly: GCA_025997715.1. Lineage (GTDB taxonomy): Bacteria > Spirochaetota > Spirochaetia > Treponematales > Breznakiellaceae > Termitinema. The sequence continues at coordinate 38,727 of BNUY01000005.1, read as the reverse complement.
CAGGTCCCGTTCGATAAACTCGTTCACCTCCCGGCCCCGCTCCCCGATAAGGGCCACCACATTTACGTCGGCGTTGGTGTTCCGGGCTATCATGCCCAGGAGGGTGGACTTCCCCACCCCGGAACCGGCGAAGATCCCCATTCTTTGGCCCCGGCCTATCGCCAGCATCCCATCAATAGCCCTGACCCCGGTGGCAAGGGGATCAACAATCCTGCGCCGCTTAAGGGGATCCGGGGGGCTGGCGATGGCGGGATAGTACAAAGGCGATTCAATGGCGCCCTTATCGTCCACGGGGCGGCCCATGGCGTCAAGGACCCGCCCCAACAGTTTTTGTGAGACCGCTACCCCCAGTTGATCCCCTGAGGCAATCACCCGGTTGCCAATCTCTATGCCCTCAATCTCCTCGTAGGCCATAAGCTGGACGATGCTGCCCGCGAGCCCCACCACTTCGGCCAGGATGGTTCCCCTGCCCCGCGGCGCCTCAATGCGGCACACTTCCCCTATCACCGCCTGGGGCCCCGCGCTTTCGATGAGTATGCCCTGGACCTTAATTACCCGGCCCGCGTATTTGATGGTTTCCGTTTGTTCCGTTGCGCCGAGATACTTGTCTAACATGGTTTCCATGATGCCCCCTACCCGGCAACACCGGATGACGGCTCTGCGCCGGTTAACGCCGATGTGCCGGCTGAGGGCGTTGCGCCGGATGACGGAACTCCGCCGGCTGAGGGCGTTGCATCCGCCAACGGCACTCCGCCGGCTGAGGGCGTTGCGCCGGGTGACGGAACTCCGCCCGCTAACGATGTTCCATCCGCTGAGGGCGACATGCCAAGCCCGGCGGACAGCGCTGCGGCTGCGGCGTCAGGAGGGGGTTTGAACTTTTCCGTAATCGGGGTCACGGCACGGATCTTCGACTCAAGTTCCGAAAGCTGGCTGCTGATACGGGCGTCAATTTCGCCGAAGTCCGTTTCGATGATGCAGCCGCCGGGATCAACCGTGGAATCCTCCGCCACCTGTATGCCCTTTACCCCTTCCATCTTCTGAATAAAGCGGTCGATGTGCCCGGTGGTAAGCCGCAAATCCCGCACATTCACCCGGATAGTAATGGCGCCCCGGCTTTTTACCTTACGCAGAGCCGCCAGGATATTTTCCGTTACCACATCCGTTTGGGTCTCGGAGATGATCTTGATAACCTTCCTGGTCATCAGTAATACTAAATCTACGATCTGTTGCTCGGTCTCCACCAGGATTTCTTCCCGGCGGCCCTGGGCCCGTTCCAGCACGGTCTGAACCCGTTCAATCAGGCGATCGGCCTCTGCCTTGCCATCGGCGTACCCCGCTTCCCGGCCATCCTTGAAGCCCGCATTCGCAGCTTCCTTACGCGTTTTCTCAAAGGCGGCTTCGGCGGTACTTTCTATCTCCGCCGCTTTCTGCTGCGCCTCGGCGCGTATCTTCTCCGCATCCTCCGCCGCCTGCCGCTTTATCTGCTCCGCCTCGTCGGACACCCGGAGCACTTCTTCACCGGCGTTTGCCTGGGCTTCGGAAACGATGGCGGCGGCCTGGTCTTTTGCATCCTGGATCATGGCCTCCCGTTCCTCATCCCAGTGGGACTTGAACAGTTCCGCTTCCCGCCTGAGGTCGTCCGCAGTGGGGCCGGTATACTCCGGCATCTCCGGTACATGGTCCAGTTCCGGAAGCGCCGGCCCCTGAAGCGTCGCCACATCCATGAACGCCATGGGAGGGTCCAGGAGCACCGTTTCATTGCTGAGCGCCACTTCGCCGGGCCGGAAAACCGCCTTGTTAATCATACTACCAACTCATCCTCACCGGCGCGGGCAACCACGATTTCCCCGGTTTCTTCCAGGTGCCGGATGATGCCCACGATCTTCTGCTGCGCTTCTTCAACATCCTTCAATCGGACCGGTCCCATAAACTCCATATCTTCCTTGAGCATCTGGGCCGCGCGCTTAGACATGTTCCGGAAGATCTTATCCTGCACTTCGGCATCCACCGATTTGAGGGCCTTCGATAATTCCTGGGAATCCACTTCCCGCATGACCCGTTGTATGGCCCGGTCGTCCAGCATGACAATATCTTCGAACACGAACATCCGTTTCTTGATTTCCTCCGCAAGTTCCGGGTCCTCTTCTTCCAGGGCTTCGATGATCTGCTTTTCAGAAGACCGGTCCACCATGTTCAGTATTTCTACGATGTTCCCGACGCCGCCCGCCGCGGTATAGTCTTCGCTGGACAGGGTGGAAAGCTTTTTCTCCAGAACCCGCTCCACCTCCCGGAGCACCTCCGGGCTGGTGCGGTCCATGGTGGCAATTCGCCGGGCCACATCGCTCTGCACTTCGTGGGGGATACTCTGCAATATTACCGATGCCTTATTCGGTTCCAGATACGCCAGGATAAGGGCGATAGTCTGGGGGTGTTCCTGCTGGATAAAGTTTAACAGGTGCGCAGGATCGGTGCGGCGGATAAAGTCAAAGGGCCTTACCTGTAAACTGGAAGTGAGGCGGTTGATGATGTCGATTGCCTTCTGGCTGCCTAACGATTTTTCCAAAAGTTCCCGGGCGTAGTCGATACCCCCGGTGGTGATAAACTCGCTGGCCATCATCAGTTCCTGGAATTCCGCCAGGACCGCTTCCTTCTGTTCCGACTCGATGGTTTCCAGCCGGGCAATCTCGAAGGTGAGCGTTTCTATTTCATCTTCCCGCAGATACTTGAAGATCTCCGAGGATATTTCAGATCCCATGCTGACCAGGAACACCGCGGCCTTCTGGCGACCGGTAAATTCCTTGGCGCCTTTTTTCTTGTCCCCTGCTCCGGCGGATGCTTTAGCCATATTCTACTCCTCCGCAAGCCAGGTTCTGATAAGCTGGGCCACATCCCCGGGATGTTCCTTCGCCATATTGATGGCGTTCTCCTGGAGTTCCATCCGCTTCCGTTCTTCCACGGACATGGAAACCTCCACCCCCTGCTCCTCCGCTTCCTGGAAAGCCCGTTCCCGCATCTCCTGATGCTGCCGCGCAAGCTCCTCTTCCTTGGCCCGTCTGCGCCGTTCCGCCGTCGTTGTTATCACCCTGAAAGCGATAAACGCGATGAACAGCAATACTATTCCCGATAGAAGCGCCAATATGGTGGTCTGTACCTGCTTCTGCCGTTGATAGGCGGCGTCCTCCTCGGCAAACTCTTTTGACCGGTCAAAGCGGATATTCTGAACCGTCACCGAATACCCCTTGGCGGCGCTGAACCCGATAGCGTCCTGGATCAGCGCCTTTGCTGCCTGAATTTCCTCCGGAGGCAGGGGGATATATTCCCGTTCCCGGGTACCATCCGGCAGTAACACGAGCTTATTTTTTTCATCGTATTTCAGCTTCCAGGTACCGTCGATATTTACCGACACGGTCATCCGGTCAATACCGGGGCTTTTCTCTTCCTCAATATGCCGGCTATTAATTTCCTCATTATGGGTCAGGGTTTTCTGCTCAACCTCACCGTAGAGATTTGACATATCCCTCATCTGCGGCGGAGTCTGCCCTTCAACGCCGGCGGGCCCTTCAGGGTTAAACCCCGTGCCCTTCCAAGCGGTACTGGATGTTGACTCGGACCGGGTAAGAGACCTGGCGAGTTCGGAGTCATCATAGGAAAGACCGGGAGTTCGGGGCTTTATGGTGATGGGATAAAATTCCTCGGTGGTCACCGCTTTCTTGGACATATCCTTATCAATTTTGACATTCAGGTCCCGCACCCGGTCGGCGGTATAGGTCTGTTGAAGCAGCCTGAGAACCTGTGCGGCGTACTGGGTTTCCAGGGTGCGGATATGTTTTGCCTCCTTATCAAGCAAGGCCAGCCGGTCAAAATCCGCCATACCCGCAAAATCGTTGAGCACCATGCCGTTCTGATCCGTAATGGTAATGTATTCGTCCTTGAGTCCTTCCACCGCAAATTTAAGTATCTTCTGGATGCCCTCAATTTTCTTGCGGTTCTCCGTAATATCACTCCCCGGTTTTGGGGTGATGATCACGGCGGCGGTAACCGGATTCTGATCCTGCGTAAAGAGTGTCCGTTCCACCATGGGGATAGAAACCTTCGCGTCATCCACTTCGGCCAGGGATTTAATAAGATTCGTAACATCCGCGGTGATAGCCCGCCTGAGGTTGACGTTCCGTTCAAAGTCGGTGGTAGTCCAGCGTTCCGTATCGAAGATGGCCCAGGGATCGGTACCCGCAGGAACCAGGTCCTCCCGGATAAGGATAGCCCTCATTCGTTGGGCGGTTTTTGCATCCTCCACCATGATAACCCCTGCGGCATTGACCGTGGTCTTAATCCCTTCTTCATCAAGCCTGGTGACGATCCGGTCCCGGTCTTCTTCCTTAAAAACAGTGTTAAAGAGCGGCACCATGGTGGGTGCGGAAGAAACCGACACTAGGGCGATAAGCCCGGCGATAGCCGCAACGGTGATCCCGATGAGGATACCCCGCTGCACCCAGGTCCACTTGCCCCACAGTCCCTTGATCTGTCCAAAAAGTTTTTTAAACCACTCGTTCATATTCCCCTCCCCAGAAGAACGGCGTCAGGCGCCTTGTTTATCTATCTGTTATCGTGTATTGATAATGTCTTTCCATCCCTGAACCAGACGGCTGAGCACATTCCTGGTTATGTCAAATGACAAGTTGGCCTTTTGCTGGGCAACGGTAAGATCATGGGGGTCTATGGACCCCGGCTCGGTGATGGCCTGCTGCGCCAGATCCGAAGAAAACTGCTGATACGCACTGACCTTATCCAGGGCCTGGAGCATCACGTTTTCAAAACTGCCGCTCCGGGTCACCGCGTCTGAGCCAATCATGTTCCCCATTTCGGATATGACACTTCCCCTGCCCCCGGCCATTTGACCGCCTACGGTAAAGGGCCCGTTCCGGGGAACCATGTGTTTTGGATTCGTAATCGCCATGGGAATTTTATCCCCTGTTACCAGTTCCGGTTTGTAAATCTGCATCTATTCCCTCCCTTCTGTATTCTTATCTGCTGCCGATTTCCAGGGCCCGCTGAAACATTGATTTGGACCCCTCTATAATAGAAGCATTCGCTTCGTACGCCCGGGTTGCGGCGATCATGTCCACCATTTCGGTGACCACATCCACGTTGGGCATCTCCACATATCCCGCCCTTGGACCGGTTTGGATGGCATCAGGATGGGTGGGATCATAGACCAGCCGGTTCTCTTTGGTGTCCTTCTGTATTTCCGCAACCCTGACCCCTGTACCCGGCCCCCTGTCCATTGAGTCCGGCAGGAAGGGGGAACGCCAGAAGGGCTGTTCCGTCCGAGGCCGCAATACCACCCTGCTCCGACGAAAGGGGCCTCCCTCGGCGGTACGGGTGGTGGAGGCGTTCGCGATATTGTCGGCGATCACATCGGAACGGAGCCGCTCGGCGGTCATCCCGGAGGCGGCTATATTAATCGAAGTAAAAAGTCCCATATACTACCTACCTTAATGCCAATTTTGCCTGGCTGAATTCAAAGTTCGTTGCCTGGGCTAACATGGTGTATGTCATCTGAGTTTGCAGGGCCAGCATGACTTCCTGTTCCGGGTCTACGTTATTCCCGTTGTTCTTTGACGTGCTCAGGTAATCCAGCACCCGCCGGGGCTGTACATCCCGGTAATCACGCTCACGGTAATTGGGGATGTGCTTGGGGTTGGTCAGGGTCAGTTCCAGGGCCGGCTTCTGTTTTGCCGTGTCCAGAGCCCGCTTAAGTTCGCTTTCAAAGTTCACATTGGACCGCTTAAAGTTGGGAACCCCGGAGTTTGCCAGGTTATCCGCAATCACCCCATAGCGGATTGAGTTGGCGTCCATGGCCCGGTGCAAGAGGTCAACGGTTTTTTCAAAATTGTTCGATATCATACTATCCTCCCATCTTGATGATCGGCCTTTATAGAAGATTTATTAACCACAAAGGACACGAAGGAAGGAAAAATAGAAGATTTATTAACCGCAAAGGCGCCGAAGGCGACTAAGGGAAGAAGAAGAAGGGGTAACGATTTCCCCCCTCTTTCCTTCTGCGCCTTCGTCGCCTTTGCGGTTTTTACTCTTTTCTTCTTTACGGTCATCATAAGATATACCTTCCCAAATCGTTATCTACCACCAGGTCCTGGAGCCGTTCGTTCACAAAGGCCTCGGTGATGGAAATCTTTGTAGGGGCTATGTCCGGTGCATCAAAGGAAAGCTCCTCCAGGAGGGCCTCCATGATGGTGTGGAGCCGCCGCGCCCCGATGTTTTCCAGCCGGGCATTGACCTCCGCCGCCAGGGCCGCCAAGCGGTCAATGGATTCGGGGGTGAACTCAATTTCCACCCCCTCGGTGCCCAAGAGGTCGGTGTACTGCTTGGTCAGGGCGTTTTTCGGTTCCGTGAGGATACGCAGGAACTCCGCCTTCCCCAGGGATTCCAGTTCCACCCGCAGGGGGAAGCGTCCCTGGAGTTCGGGGATCAGGTCCGAGGGCTTACTGACGTTAAAGGCCCCGGCGGCAACAAAGAGGATGTGGGCGGTGTCCACGGGTCCCCACTTGGTGTTCACCACGGCGCCCTCTACGATGGGCAGGATGTCCCGCTGTACCCCTTCACGGCTCACATCGGGCCCTCCGCCCCGGCCGTCTTTAACGGCGATTTTGTCAATCTCATCTATAAACACGATGCCGGTTTCGCAGACCCGTTGACGGGCCTCTTCGTTCACCCGGTCCCGGTCGATAAGCTTTTCCGATTCTTCGGCAATAAGGATCTCCCGGGCGCGGCTCACCGGCAGGAGTTTTGTTTTCTTGCCCCCGCCAAAAAACCCGGCTATCCCCGAAAGACTATCTCCTAAATCTTCCATGCCGCCGCCCATCATTTCAAAGGCCGGGAACTGGGGGCTCTGGCTTATGGTAATTTCCACCAGCCGGTCCTCCAGCTTTTTTTCCCGGAGCATGGCCCGGAATTTTTCCCTGGTGGAATCCTTTTTCGCTCCCGCCTTTTGATCTGCGGCGGAATCTTCCTGCTGATCGGCGGCCTCTGTTCCGGCAGCTTCACCATCACCTATTTCAGGCGCCGCAGTAATACTGCCATCCGGTTTCCGCATCATCGGGATACCCACCTGAATGGCCGTACCCATCAGGGTACCGTTACCGCCATTGGGATTGATCGCAAATGTGCCCATGGGCCGCACCACCGGGCCGCCCTCGGGCTGTTTCGGTGTTTTGGGCTTTTTCCCCGTACCGGGAAGCAGCAAATCCAACAAGGCTTCCTCGGCCCGCTTTTCCGCGTCCGCCGTAACCGTTTCCTGCATTTCCTGTTTAACCATTGCGACACCGGCGGCCATGAGGTCACGGATCATGGATTCCACGTCCCGGCCCACATACCCAACCTCGGTGTACTTGGTGGCCTCCACCTTGATGAAGGGGGAGCCCGCCAGTTTTGCCAGGCGCCGGGCAATCTCGGTTTTGCCGACCCCGGTGGGGCCTATCATGAGGATATTCTTTGGGGCGATATCCTCCCGCACCTCCGGGTCCAGCTTGAGCCGCCGGATACGGTTCCGTAAAGCTACCGCCACCGCCCGCTTGGCCTTTTTCTGGCCAACGATATACTTATCAAGTTCCGCCACGATTTCCCGGGGGGTAAGCCGGTCCAGGTTTTTTTCGCTCGTCATCAGCTTAACTCCTCCAGAGTGATATTGTTATTTGTATATATACAGATGCTTCCCGCAATTTTAAGGCTCTTCTCCGCAATTTCCGCCGCAGTAAAACTACTGCCCTCAAGGAATGCCAGGGCCGCCGCATACGCGTAGTTGCCCCCGGACCCGATGGCCAGGGCGTCCTCGGCGGGCTCAATCACATCCCCGGTACCGGAGATGAGCAGGGTCTTGGAAAGGTCGGCCACCAGAAGCAGCGCCTCAAGTTTCCGCAGTGCCCGGTCGGTACGCCAGTCCTTTGCCAGTTCCACCGCCGCCCGGAGCAGGTCCCCGGAATATTCCTTGAGCTTTGCCTCAAAGCGGTCAAAGAGGGTAAAGGCGTCGGCGGTAGCCCCGGCAAAACCGCAGAGGACCTTGCCGTCCATAAGCCGCCGGACCTTGCGGGCATTGTTCTTCATCACCGTTTCCCCCAGGGTTACCTGACCGTCCCCGGCCATGGCAACCTTGCCGTCACGGCGCACCGCGAGCACAGTAGTACTGCGGATTCGATTCTTTTCACGATCACTCATGCGTTACTCCTCATAAAAGAAGAAGATAAACCACAGAGGACACAGAGGGAGGAACACAGAGAACACAGAGAAGAAAAAGAAATTCTATTCTTTCTTCCTCTGTGTTCTCTGTGAGCGGACCAAAGGTCCGACCTCTGTGCTCTCTGTGTTAATGTATTCGTCTTCATCTTCATCTTCTTGCCCTTTTCCCGTGGGGATGCGCCTTCGCATATACCTTCTTTAACCGTTCCATATCCACATGGGTGTAGCGCTGGGTTGTACTCAGGCTTGCATGGCCTAACAGTTCCTGGACAATCCTGACATCACAGCCGGCGTTCACCAAATGGGTAGCAAAACTGTGCCGCAGGGCGTGGGGGTGCACATTCTTCTGCAGCCCCGACCGGTCGGCGTACCGGGCGATGATCCACCGCACCCCGGCCACCGAAATAGGCCCACCCCGGCGGTTCACAAAAAGCCGGTCGGTGGGATGCTCCGCCTTGATCCGCGTCTGCCGGGCGGGCAGATACTCCGCAAGCGCTTCCTGTGCTTCATCGGAAAAAAATATGTACCGTTCCTTGTCGCCCTTTCCGATGACCCTGCCGCCACTGAGGTCCCCCTCAATGGATTTAAGGGACAGGCTTACTAACTCCGATATCCGCAGGCCCGCCGAGTACATGGCCAGGATCAAGGCCTTGTCACGCAGGGGCCAGAGGATGCCCGCCGTATCGGGCAAATCGGCAAAGTCCGCCATTTCCCCTTCCCAGAGAAACTCCGGCAGGTTCTTGGGGGTCTTGAGGTTGCGGAGGTTCCCCACGGGGTTGTCCTTCCGCTTCTCAAACCGGATGAGCCAGCGGTAATAGCCGCGGATAGAAGAAAGCGCCCGGTTCACACTCACCGAGGCCATCCCCTCGGCGCTGAGATCGCCGATGAAGCTCTGCACTTCGTAGGGGGCCGCCGCCTCCGGAAGAACGCCGCTGTTTTCACAGTAGTTAGTAAAGCGGACAAGGTCCCCTTCATAGGCCTGAACGGTACTTTCCGACACACCGCGGACAGAACGGAGGTAGCTTAAATATTCTGCAATAGTATTACTGTTCACCGGCCTCCCCTTCAGCATCGCCGGAATGGAGATAATCACAGGCAGGATTGATGCAGGCCTTGTGGGACCCGTTCTTCCGGTCGTCCTTCTCCACCAGGAACCACCCGCATTTGGGGCAGTCCTGGTTTATGGGCTTAAAGTGGCTGATAAAATCACAGTCAGGGTATTTGGTGCAGCCGTAGAAATTCTTGCCCCTGCCCTGGGTTTTCCGGGCTACAACATCCCCGCCGCACTTGGGGCATTTTGCCAGGGGAATAGGTTTGGCGTTATGACATGCCGGGAAACCGGAGCAGGCCAGGAAGTAGCCGAAACGGCCGAGCCGCTTTACCATGGGCTTGCCGCATTTCTCGCAAACCTTGTCCGTGGGCTCGTCCAGGGAGCCCTTGTAGGATTCCAGGCTCTTCCCCACCGCATCCACCTGGGTCTTAAAGGGGGTCCAGAATTCCCGAATCATGTCGGGCCAGCGGACCTGGTTTTCCTCCACCTCATCAAGTTTGGTTTCCATGGAAGCAGTAAAGGTACTGTCCAGCACCTTGGGGAAATACTCCACCAGCATATCGCAGATCATCCGGCCCAGCAGGGTTGGTACCAACTGCTTGTTTGACCGGGTCACATAATACCGATCCAACAAAACCGAAATGATGGGCGCGTAGGTTGAAGGCCGGCCTATGCCCTTTTCCTCCAGGGTCTTAACGATACTCGCATCGGTGTACCGGGGCGGCCCCTGGGTAAAGTGTTGCTCCGGGTGAAATTCATCTATCGCAACCTTATCCCCGATTTTCAACACCGGATAAGCGCTGCCCTTTTCTTCCTTTGAACTGAGGAGCTTCAAGACCTTGTAGAATCCCTTTTCCACAATCTTCGTACCCGCGATACGGAAGATACCCTCCCCCGCCGCAATATCGGTGCTCACCGTTTTGGTTTTGGCGGGGTTCATCTGGCTGGAAACAAAGCGTTCCCAGATAATCGTATAGAGCCGGAGCTGATCCTTGGTGAGGTGTTCCTTCATACCATCGGGGGTATAGGTGACATAGGTGGGGCGTATGGCTTCGTGGGCGTCCTGGGCTTTCTTTCCCACCGCGTACTCTACTTGTTTTTCCGGCAGGTCCTGGGGGAACTGCTCCCCAATCCAGGCGCGGACCTCATCCAGGGCTACCTGGGAGATACGCACAGAATCGGTACGCATGTAGGTGATAAGCCCGATGCGGGAACTTCCAATGTTCACCCCTTCGTAGAGTTGCTGCGCTATCTGCATGGTCTTTTTACTGGTAAAGCCCAGACGGTTTGCCGCGGTCTGCTGCAGTTGGGAGGTAGTAAAGGGGGGCCTTGGCCGAATAGTCTTTTCGGTTTCCCGTATATCCTTGACAAAACATTCCGCACCGGTGATGAGATCCACTATGGCCTTCACATCGGCTTCCCGCTTCAAGTCCGGCTTGTCGCCCTTCCAGGTAACCAACTGGGCGGTAAACACAGACTTGTGTCCCTTGGTTTTTTCTACGGTAAAATCCGCATCCAGTGTCCAGTACTCTTCGGGGATAAAGGTTTCCACCTCCTTCTCCCGTTCGCAGATGAGCCGCAGCGCCACGGACTGAACCCGCCCCGCGGAAAGGCCGTTCTTCACCTTCTTCCACAGTAATGGTGAGAGGTTATACCCCACCAGCCGGTCCAGCACCCTTCGGGCTTTCTGGGCGTTCACCTTTGATTCATCGATGGCCGAGGGGTGGGACACCGCCTCCTTAATCGCCGCCGGTGTTATCTCATTAAAGCTGATCCGCCGTATGGGCACCGTATCGGTTTTTGCGGTGATGGCGTTCCGTAAATGCCAGGCGATGGCCTCCCCTTCACGGTCATTATCACTTGCCAGTAATACGGCGTCCGCTTTTTTCGCGTCCCCTTGCAGTTCCTTTAACAGTTTCGCCCTGCCGCGGACGGTGATGTACTCGGGTTCAAAATCGTTATCAACATCAATGGCGATCCGCGATTTGGGCAGATCGATGAGATGCCCCATGGACGCCTTAACGGTGTAAGCGGGGCCGAGGTATTTTTCGATGGTCTTTGCCTTTGCCGGGGATTCCACGATCACCAGAATCTTCTTGCCACTCGCTTTTTTCTTCGCTGTCTTAGCTGTCTTCACTGCCATGGTGTCCTATTCCTCGCAAACAATATTAAGGGACCGCCCCAAGCTCAAGGCCAGGTCGGTTCCATTTCCGCTGCTCCCTTCCCCGGAGTATGCCAAGCCCCATTCCTCAAAAATCTCGGCGGCCCCGGTGATTACCCGCGCCCCATCCTCCGCCAGCTTCTTCGTCCCCGCCCCCAGGGGAGAGGCCACCCCCGCAGACGCTACCATCAAATCCCGGTTTTGTTCCAGGGCAAACCGGGCGGTAATCAGCGCGCCGGAACGCTCCGGAGCTTCTACTATCACCACCCCCCGTGCAAGGCCGGCAATGATCCGGTTACGGGCGGGGAAATTCCACTTGAAGGGCGCCGTGCCGGGGGGGTACTCGCTCAGGAGCACACCGCCGGATTCAAGGATGCGCCGGGCCAGCATACGGTTTGAGGCCGGGTAGACCTCGTCCAAGCCGGAGCCCAGCACCGCTACGGTGGGCGCCCCGCCATCCATATTACCCCGATGGGCCAGGGCGTCGATACCCAGGGCTAAGCCCGAAACTACGGGCATCCCCCCCCTGCCAAGGTCCCGCCCTATATCGTAGGCCTGGGCTGCGGCATGGCCGGAGGGCCGCCGGGTTCCCACCACCGCCGTCAAGGGCTGTTCCGGATTCGGAAGCACACCCCGGTAAAAAAGCAGCAGAGGCGGATCAAAAACTTCCCGAAGCAGGGGAGGATATTCGTCATCCCCATAGGCAATATAGCCCATCCCCCGGAGCCGCGCGGTTACGGCGTCCTTTTCCGCCTGGGACCGGAACGCATCCATGGTCCAGGGACCTTTCAGGGGGCGATTGACTATCTTTTCGATATCCCCCTTTGAAAGCAGGTAAAAATCTTCCTCCCGGTGAAATTTTTCACCCAACAAAAGTTTTTCCCGTGCCCGGAGGCAGGGGATACGGTTGATGACCAGCTCCAGCAAGCCCCGTTTATCCATAAATCAAATCCATTACCATCTGCCGGTTTGTCTGGGCTTCGTTTTGCTTGGCAGTATCCTTGGTAAATTTAATGATCCTATCGTAGACCGCCACCGCCTCCCGGTACGCTTCTATCATATAGTAAGAGCGGGCCAGTACAAACAGGGTATCCGTATCGGGGCTGATGTCCAGGCACCGGAGCAGGTAGGGGATGGCCTCCCGGGGCCGCCCCAGTTCAAAGGTGTAAAGCACCCCCAGCCCGTACATGGGCCTGACGTAACGCTCGTCCAGAGAAATAGCCCGGAGGTAGCCCTCCTCCGCAAGGGCAAAGTACTTATCCCGGTCCATATTCGTCCGGGTCCCCCCAAAGTTCAGGGCAGACTTGGCCATAATTCCGGCGGAAGCCCCCACCATATAATGCAGCGCCGCGTCCGTGGGGGTATAATAGATGGCTTTTTCCAGGGCGTCCAGGGCTTCGCTGTGCAGCCCCCTATCCTGTAAACGGTAGGCGAGGATCTTGCAGTACACTCCGGTTTGGGCGGTATCCTTAACCTGCATCTCAATCTTTGCCTCGTACGCCCGGATTGCGGTCCGCAGCCCCTCAATAGTTTCCGGGGGGCCGTTCCCGGGACTCAATGCGGCGATCTGCCCCGCCAGGGTGTCCCGGTTCTTATTCCGGTTATGCCCGACGAAGACCACCACCAGGGTGATGATAAGGGCGATTACGAAAAGCCCCCCAACTACTTCTTTTCTTACTCTCATTCAATCACCCATCTGACTAATAAAATATAACGCCCATGACAAGCGCCAGAACAGCAGCTACAATCCAAATCACTGTTCCCATCCTAATACCCCTATGCCTTACTCGCGGTTTTAAGCTCCCGCAGCTTCGGCCTATACCGCTTAAGGCTTTCCTTAAGCAGTGAAACATCCACATGGGTGTAGATCTGGGTGGTAGCCAGATCCGCATGGCCCAAAAGCTCCTGCACGGAACGGAGGTCCGCGCCCCCCGCAAGCAGCTCCGTGGCATAACTGTGCCGCAGGGTGTGCAGTTTGGAACCGGTCCCCGCAACAGCGGTCACGACGGCGTAGTTCCGCCATATCCCCTTACGGGAAAGCCGTCTCCCGGTCCTACCCAAAAACAGCGCATTACTCCGCCCGCTTTTCAACAACACAGGCCGGACTTCCTCCAGGTACCGTTTCAACCAAAGGGCGGCTTCTCCCCCAAAGGGAACCATCCGCTCCTTATTCCCCTTTCCCCGGAGGCGGACTATGCCTTCGGAAAAATAGCAGTCCCGGACATTCAGGGCCACCGCCTCGGAAACCCGGAGGCCCGAAGAATAGATCAGCTCAAACAAGGCCCTGTCCCGTAAACCCAGGGGGTTCTCCGGGTCCGTATTTGCCAGGATACCCTCCACCCGTTTCTGGGAGAGCACCTCCGGCAAATGCCGGCTCCTCTTGGGCGGTTCCAGGATCGCCGCCGGATTATCATCCCGGAGCTTCTCGTCTCCGATATACCGAAAGAATGATCTCAAGGCAGAAATTGCTTTAGCCGCCGACCGGGAATCAATGTGATCTTTTTCCCGGCGATCCTCCAAATACCGTGAAATTCCCAGAGAATCCACGGTCTCCACACTGAGCCCCTCAGCATCCAGAAATTCCAGAAAACGGCGAATCTCAAAGCGGTAGGTTTGGGCGGTCATCGGGGAACGGCGTTCCATGGCGATAAGCCGGGAATAGAACCGTTCCAGCAAATTCGGAGCCACCTACTGCGCCTTGCTCTTTTGAATCTGGTCTAAAAAATCCTGGTCCCGAAAAAGCGCGGGGGTATTGATAATATTATCCCAACTGTTCTTCTGCCCGTTGTCCTGCCGCTTGGGGGCACGGTTGATCATATGATCCCATTCGCCCTGGCGGATAAAACTGTAATCCCTATCCTTAGACTTGACCTCTTCCCGGGCCTTTGCGGCCTCCGTTTCCTTGATGTTGCTCCCCCGGAAACCGGTGGCAATAACCGTCACCTGCAAGGTATCATCATCGCCGACACCCTCGGCGGTTCCGACTTTGATAAGCGCATGGGGATCCGCTTTTTCCTTAATATAATTGGCAATTTCCCTGACTTCAAAGGCTCCAATTGCGTCTCCGGCAGTAATATTAATGAGGATGTGCTGGGCGCCGGAAATGGTAGTATCCTTGAGCATGGGATTATCAATCGCTTTAGAAGCCGCTTCCTTGGCACGGTCACCCCCGGTCCCTTTGCCGATACCCATGAGAGCGTCTCCCTGGCCGTGCATGGTGGTATGCACATCCGCAAAATCAACATTGATTTTCCCCGGTACCATGATAAGATCCGATATGCCCTGTACCCCCTGCCGAAGCACATCATCCGCGGTTAGAAACGCTTCCTCCAAAGAAGCTTTCTTATCGATTACCGCCCAGAGATTCTCATTGGGAATAATGATAAGGGTATCCACCGCCTCCCGCATTTTGGCAATCCCCTCTTCGGCCAGGCGCATTTTTTCATCACCCTCGTATTCGAAGGGCGTAGTAACCACACCAACCGTGAGGGCGCCCTGTTCCTTGGCCACCTGGGCGATGACGGGCGCCGAACCGGTACCGGTACCGCCTCCCATTCCGGCGGTGACAAACACCATGTCCGATCCCTTGAGAACATTGGCGATAGCATCCCGGTCCTCCATTGCGGCCTTTTCGCCGATCTCCGGCTTGCCGCCCGCGCCAAGTCCGCCGGTAAGCTTTGTTCCCAGGGTTAATTTTGTCCCGGCCTTGTTCAGGTTCAACGCCTGTTGATCCGTATTCGCCGCGATAAAATCCACCTGCTGCAAACCGTGGTCGATCATACGGTTCACCGCATTGCAGCCCCCGCCGCCGGCGCCGATCACCTTGATCTTTGTCGGCCGGGGCCCCATCACCGTTTCCTCATGAACCTCAAGATTCATCATGTCGTTCCCTCCCAAATTACTTTTTGCATGTATTCTTAGGGCGGTTTGAAACGCCCCGATGACCCTTAAAAAAACTCCCGTTTAATCCATTCCCACATTCTCCGGAAGGGGGAACCGGCTGTCGGCTCCCGTACCCTGGGTTCCGCCGTACCTCGCTCCGGATTCTTTTCCTGTTCCCGGATATTTCCCTCCAGTACCAATCCTATCGCCGTGGCGAATATTGGGCTGTGGTACTTTTCCTGCAAGCCCCCCAGGGGTAGCGGATTGCCTATCCGCACGGGCATCCTGAAAATCTGTGCGGCCAACTCGACGACCCCCAGAAATTCCGCGCCCCCGCCGGTAAGTACGATCCCGCCGCCCAGGGGCCGCGACAGCGGAAGGCTGTCCAGCTTATCCTTCACCAGGCGGAATATCTCCGCCAGGCGGGGCCGCACAATTAATGCGATCTCGGATTTCGGAATGGGCATGGGCGGCCTTCCCCCCATTCCTTCAATAATTATATCCTCGTCGGTTTCCAGCAGGTCCGCTATACAACACCGGGCGCTTATTTTTGCCTTCTCCGCATTTTCAAAGGAAATATTTTTTACAATTGAAATGTCCTGTGTTATTTCGGAACCACCAATGGGGATGGAGTAGGTTGAATAGGGGGCGCCCTGAAAATAAACCATGGCATCGGTGGTGCCCCCGCCGAGATCCACCAGGGCAACCCCCAGTTCCTTTTCCTCCGCCGTAAGCACCGCCCGGCCCGCGGCCAGGGTTTGCAGCACCAGATCATTCACCCGAAACCCTGCGCGGTTCACGCACTTGATCAGGTTTTGCGCGCTGTTGGCGGAACAGGTGATGATATGCACCTCCACTTCCAGGGCCACACCAATCATGTTCAGCGGATCCCGGATGCCCGGCTGTTTATCCACAATATAGGTTTGGGGTATCACCTCCAGAAGCTGCCTGTCCATGGGGAAGACCATGGCACGGGCAACTTCCAGCACCCGGGCGATATCCTCAGGGCCAATCTCCCGGGTTTCCTTTTCGTCACGGCTCTGTCCGGTAACCGCCACCACCCCCCGGGAATTCACCCCGTCGATGTGGCTGCCCCCGATGCCGGTCCAGCAGGAATGTACTTCCCTGCCGCTCATCATCTCCGCCGCGTCTATGGCGGCGACCACCGATTGCAGGGTAGCCTCGATATTAACCACCACCCCTTTCCGCAGTCCCGATGACGGACTAACTCCGACGCCGGTAATTTCGATGGTTCCCTTTTCTGTCCGCCTGCCGATTACCGCACGGATACTGGTGGTACCGATATCGAGGCCGATAATCAATCCATCATTAGCCACGGATGGCCTCCTTCTTATAGGACGCGGTGCCGGTTCTGAAATCAATTTCGTCCACCACAACCCCCTGCTTTATAAATACATCGATAAGCAAAAGCATATACCGAATCGTGTCCGTCGTTAATTCATTCCCCACCCGGATTTTTGCGGGATAGTGAACCGGATACAGCGCCAATTCAAAACCGTCGTAGGGTTTGCGGTTCACCCGGATTTCCGAAATGGTTCCCATCAATTCCGGCGCGGAACTGTTCAGGCGCCCCAAATCCGTAAAGAAACGCTGATACTGCGCGGGAAGCCGCATACCCAGGGTAATGTCTTCAACAAAGATCCCCGAAATAATCGGCAAGGTTCCCATATTGATCCCCGGATCCTCACCAATCTTATACACCACCCCATACCGGTCAAAAAACACCGGCTCTATCCTGCCCGATACCGTGGCCAGGGACAGGGCAACCGCTTTGCGCGGCTCCAGGATGATCCGCACCGTATCGGGAAATTGTTTTACTACCCTGGCGGACTCAACCTGATACAACGACATCAGGGCAAGCTCCGTCCCCCGGGCATCAACGGTCATGTAGGAGCTATGGATCCCAATCCCCGCCTTGTTCAGCACCGCGCCCCGGTCGAGTTCGGGGATCCCCGCTATGTCAATCACCGAAAGGGGCATACAGGGGGTAACCCCCAGGAGCCATATCAACTCCCCGGCCAGAATTATTGCCAGGGCAATCAACAGCCATTTAATACGTTTATCCAATTTAGAATGTCCCGGATTTTTGGCGCCATATTCCGGGAGGGTATTTTCAAAAACGTATCCATCAGACATGGCGGACCTCCCGGTTCCTTGAAATATTCACGATAATTCCCGCGGTCACCAGGGTAGCTGCCAGGGAGGAGCCGCCTGCGGAAAAGAAAGGCAGGGCAACCCCCGTGGCAGGCACGGCGCCGCTCGCCACGGCGATATTCAAAAGCGCCTGGGAACTGACGATGGTGGTAAGGCCGCAGCCCAAAAGCCGTCTGAACATATCATTCGATTTCATGGCCGCCCGGTATCCCTGGACGGTAAAAACCGCGAACAGTACGTAGAACAAAAGCACCCCCGCAAGGCCCGCTTCCTCGGTAAAGGAGGAAAAGATAAAGTCCGAATGTATCTCCGGAACGCTGGCAATTTTCCGGGTGCCCTGGCCGAATCCCTTTCCCAAAATTCCGCCGGACCCAATGGAGAGCAGGGACGAATGAACCTGATACCCGGCCCCCAGGGGTTCCCATTCGGGGAGGAAGAAACTGATCACCCGCCTGAGCCGGTGTTCCTTGGTGAGCACTAAAAATACGGACAGGGGAACCAGAATGACCGCCCCGCTGATAAAATACCGGTACCACACCCCGGCGAGGAAGAACATAAATATCGCATTTGCCGCAATGAACAACGCGGTAGAAAAGTTATTCTGCAAATAAATCAAAAAGAAAAACAGTACGGTGATCAGCGCCGGGGGCAGAACCCCGGAGACCAACGAATTGATACGATCCTGCTTTTTACTGAAAATATGGGCCAGATAGAAGGGCAGGACAAGTTTAACCATTTCCGAAGGCTGGAAGGTGGCGGGCCCCACTTTTACCCACCGGGACGCCCCATTTTTCGTTATCCCGACGCCGGGCACAAAGGGTAAGAGGCATAACAGGGCGGTGATAATCACCAGGGGGACTATGTATTTTCGGAGCTGTTCCAGGTTGATCCAGGAGGCAACAAAGAAGGCCCCCAGCCCCACAAATGCGTAGAGAAGCTGCCGGGTGATAAAATACAAACCATCGCCGAAGAACCGCTCCCCATAGGCATATGAAGCGGAGTACAGCGTAACCATACCCACCCCGGTGAGGAGCAAAACGCAGGCAATTAAAACATGGTCCGCCCGGGCTTTATGCCCCGTGGATTCGACATCAAATGCTGGTATCATTACTGTATCTTCAATGTTGATAGGGCTATTATGGTAAACAGTCCCCCGAGGATCCAGAACCGGATGACCACCTGAGTCTCCGCCCAGCCCGATTCCTCGAAATGGTGGTGAAGGGGGGCCATTTTAAAAACCCGCTTCCCCTTCCGCAATTTATAGGACAGCACCTGGATGATAACCGATGCCGCTTCCAAAACAAAAACCCCGCCGATAATTAGTATCAGTATTTCTTTTTTGATGATCAAGGAAATGGTCGCCACCACCCCGCCAAGGGAGAGGCTTCCCACATCCCCCATGAACACCTCCGCCGGGTGGGCGTTGTACCACAGGAATCCTACGCAGGCCCCCACGGCGGCCAGACAGAAAACCGTCAGTTCCCCGCTGCCCACGATGTAGGGGATGCCCAGGTAGGAAGAATAGTCCGTCCGGCCCGTAATATAGGTAAGAATTGCCAGGGAGATAAAGACCAGAATCAGGAGCCCCGTGGCAAGCCCGTCAAGCCCGTCCGAAAGGTTTACCGCATTGGATTCCCCCACCAACAGTAATACGGCGAAGGGTATCCATAAATTGCCCATTTCCACCACCGGGTTTTTGAAGAAGGGCACGTACAGGGTGGTGATCCCCTCTTCCCCGGAGTTGTAGAGGACAAGGGTTATGATTATCGCCACGGCGAATTGCCCGGCAAGTTTTGCCCAAACCGGCAGCCCGTCCGAATTATGCCGCCTCACCTTGAGGAAGTCGTCCACAAAGCCGATGGCGCCGAATGCCGCAAAGGCCCCCAGGGTGAGCCATACCTTTTCATTGTCAAGGTCCATCCAGAGCAGCGCCGCAATCAGCACCGAAAGGATGATCAGCACCCCGCCCATGGTGGGGGTCCCGCCCTTTTTCAAATGGGTGGCGGGGCCGTCGTCCCGTATGGACTGCCCTACTTTAAGTTTCATCAGTATCTTGATAATTGCAGGGCCAAAGACGAAGCACAGTACCAGTGTGGTCAGCGCCGCGTAGGCGCCCCGGAAGGTAAGGTACTGAAAAACATTGAGGGGGGTAAAATATTTTACCAGCGGATACAGGAATTCCAAAAACATCTTATGCCGCCTCCCTAAGAACATCGCTCAGTTTTTCCAGGGCGCATCCCCGGGAACCCTTCAGTAAAACTAAATCCCCGGAACGGAGATACCCCGACAATTCCCGGGCCAGCACGTCCATGGCATCGGTGAAGAATGCGTCTGCGGGGTTCATCACTTCCATGGCGCTCCTGGTTTCCGCGCCGTACAGGAAGATCCTGTCCGCCTGGGAAGAAACCAGGAGCCGGCCCAGAGCGTGGTGGGCATCCCGGGTCTGGTCCCCCAGTTCCAGCATGGAGCCTATCACGTAGACCTTCCGCCCCGGCCATTCCAGGGCGTCGCAGAACGCAATGGCCGCCGCCGCCGATTCCGGGTTGGCGTTATAGCAATCCCGGATCACCGTCACGGCCCCCCGGAGTATCTCGCTCCGCCCGAAGAGGGGCTTAACCTGCGCCAGCCCCTCCCGGATGGAACGTGAGCTCAGACGGATTGCCCGGGCAATGGCAATAGCCGCCAGAGCATCCTGCAGGTTGTGTTTGCCGGTCAAACCGAATTCGACTTTGTTCCCATCCCAAATCAATTCAGTCCCCTCAAGGCCCCTATCCAAAACTTCCCCCAGTTCAGGATAGGCGGACTGACCGTAGAAACTCACCCGCCCCGTAACGCCCTCCGCCAGTGCATCCCGGCAAGCGTCATCCTCGGGAATCAACGCGAGTTCGTTCCCGGTAAACTCAGCAAAAATAGTTTTCTTTTCCTCAAGAATCGCCGCTTTACTGCCGAGAATACCGATATGGGCAGTCCCAATGTTGGTAATCAGCGCAATGACAGGTTTTAAGACCCGGGCCAATTCACGAATCTCACCTTTACGGTTCATCCCCATCTCAAATATCCCCACTTCATGGTGAGAACGGACGGCAAAAACCGCCAGGGGTAGCCCGGTTTCCGAATTGAGATTTCCCGGATTAATCACCACCTGTTTTTCCCGGCCAACCATGGCCGCAGCAATTTCTTTGGTAGTAGTCTTCCCGGAAGAACCGGTGATGCCCACCCGGAGCAGCTTCGGGAAAAGCGACAGATATGCGGCGGCAAGATCCTGCAAGCCCCGCAATGTATCGGGAACCGCGAAGAGAACCGCCCCGAACTTCCGCGCAATTTCAGTAAGCTTTGCGGTATCATCCAGCCGGGATTCCGCCACGATTGCCGCCACGGCGCCGGCTTTAAAAGCGGCTTCCACAAAGCGGTGCCCGTCCTGGGCGGAACCGATAAGCGCTACAAAAAGGCCGCCCGGCAGGACTTCCCGGGAATCAATATGCACGGAACAGAAACCCCCGCACTTCGCAGCATCACTACGATAATCGAGAAATTTACCCCCCAGGGCTTTGTGTGCCGCTTCAAAGCTCATGAGGATATCAGCCATCGGCTTTTCTCCGGTTGTTTTCAATCCTGATCTGCAATATATCCTCGGGCCGCTTTTTCATAAGCCCCAACTGTTCCACCGCAATCCGTTCTATCCGCTCTGCGGAGGAATAGAGGCCAATCTCCGCAATAAGCCGCTTGTTTCGTTCGATCCACTCTTCCTGGATCACCTCAAGACGCCGCACCTCCTTTTGTAGAACCGCATAGTGCCTGGCTTGCACCACGGAGACCCCTAAAAGCAGGGGGAGGGTCAGGGAAAAAACATAGAGCAATACGAACCGCCTCATGGTTGTCCATCCTCGTCAAGTACTTTTTCAACAACCCGCAGCTTAGCGCTTCGGGATGGCGGATTACTCCGGGTCTCATCAAATCCGGGAGCTACCGCTTTCCGGGTTACCAAATTCACCACCCGGCGGCCCTCACATCTACATATCGGCGTTTCCGGCGGGCAAATACAGTCTTTGCTTTTGTCCCGGAAGAAATTTTTTACCCCCCGGTCCTCCAGGGAATGAAAACTGATAACCCCCATCCGCCCCCCGGCTTTCAGGGCCGTCAAAGCCGACTCCAGCAGTTCCAACAATCTGCGCAATTCCCCGTTTACGGCAATCCGCAGGGCCTGGAAGGTCTTGGTTGCCGGGTGCGCCTTAAGCCGCCGGTATTCCGCCGGAACCGCCCTGCTTACCATGTCCGCCAGGGCCGCAGTACCGTTAATGGCCCCCCGTGACCGGCTTTCCACAATGGCATGGGCTATACGCCGGGAATACCGTTCCCCGGCGTTATTGTAAATAAGGTCTGCCAGGTCTTTTTCGGGAAGCCGGGCTATCAGGTCCGCCGCGGTATCCCCCCGGCCGGTATCAATCCGCATATCCAGGGCTTCGTCCTTGCGGAAGCTGAACCCCCTGCCCGACTCCTCGTAATGGTACATACTCACCCCAAGGTCGATGAGGATGGTATCGGGCCGTTCACTGTCATCACCTAATTCCCCAAAGTAGTCCTGGGACCAGCCCTGGTGGAAACGAATCCGGTCCCCGAATTCCCCCAGCCGTTCCCGGGCCTTTTCCTGGATATCCCGGTCCGCATCGATACCCAGGATTCTAAGGGTGGGGAAACGGGAAAGGAAAGCGTAACTGTGCCCTCCCTCTCCCAGGGTAGCGTCCACCATAAATTCGCCATCCGTACGGGGGGCCAGGTATTGAAGGGTTTCTTCTAATAATACTGGGGTATGGGTGATGGTCATCACTAGGCGTCCTTTTCCCGCAGCAGGGCATTCCCCAATTTTTCGGAAGCGGTCTTATACTCTTCTTCGCTCCCATCCAAATAGGCCTTATACCGGTCGGCGTTCCAAATTTCTACATAATCATCCTGGCCTAAAACGATGCAATCCCGAACCAGGTCCGCGTATTCCCGCAGGGTCTGCGGAATTGCTATACGTCCCGCCTTGTCAATCTCCACATCCTGGGCAGGCCCGATAAGGCGGCGCTTCAGGATGCGGCTGTCGGCTTTGAAGGGGGAACTGGAGCCCCGGACCTGTTGTATCAAGGCCCTCCATTCATCCATGGGATAGAGCCAGAGGCACCCGTCCTCTCCCTTGGTGAGCATGAGGGTATTGTCGTCCAGGGCGGCCCGTATTTTGGTGGGCAGGCTTACACGGCCTTTATCGTCGAGGGTTATTTTGTATTCACCATTGAGGGATTTCATTCCCAATTTTTTCCCTTTTATTCCTGTCTGATCCAATTTATTCCACTTGGACCCACTTAATCCCATTATTACTACTTCATATGAAACCGTCAATAACTTTTTTTAGAAAAAACGTTATAAATAGTAAAATATTTTTTTTGTACTACACGGATATGGGGCAAAAAAAGAGCGGCTTGCCCTGATCTATGCAAGTGGGTATGATCCGCCAATGGCCTTAGACGAACAACCCGGCGGCATTGGAACCAAACGGGAGGGCAGCCTCCACCGGGCCTTGAAATTCCGCTATACAGGCGTTATGGGGAATATCGAGGTGAACCGGGGCGGCTATGTCTGCGACGGGGTCAGCGAAAGCGGGGAAATGATCGAAGTCCAGACCGGCAGCTTCGGCCCCTTAAAGAAAAAAGTGCCGGAACTGCTGCGGCTGGGGCCGGTGCGTATCGTCCACCCCATCATTATCCGTAAATCCATCGAAACCTGGGATGAGGCGGGGGTGCTCCTCCGCAGCCGGAAGAGCCCCCGGAAAGGCAGTGCCTGGGATCTCTTCAAAGCCCTGATCTACGCCCCGGAACTGCCCCTTCTACCGGGGCTCAGCCTGGAACTGGCCCTTCTGGATGTGCTGGAAAAACGCATCCTGGACGGCAAAGGTTCCTGGCGGCGGAAGGGGGCAAGCATTGCCGATAAAAGCGTTACGGAATACCATGAAACCATGGTGTTTACCGCCCCACGGGACTACCGGTACTTCCTGCCCTTTAAGGCCCGGGAAAACTTTACGGTACGGGGGCTGGCGGAAAAGGCGGGGATACCGGCGGCTGTAGCGGGAAAGACCCTCTACGTCCTGACCCGAATCGGCCTGGCGAAACGGGTGGGGAAAGAAGGGAATGCCTGGGTGTACCGGAAGAAATAAAAATTAGGAATTTAACCACCGACCTCACGGACAACACGGACAAAGGAAAGGATAAGAAAGCAGGAGTCCGTGGCGTCCGTGAGGTCGGTGGTTAATCCGGCGATTCCGCTATTCAAGGCGAAATTGGCCAAAACATTCAGGACGATGGAATTCGGGAGTTTCCCATTCAACGGGATTCCACGCGAGGTAGTGCGGCGGCTCAGTTTCCTCTCCGCATTTATAAAAATTTCCCCGTAAAACAAGCCCCTTTTCCAATTTGAATGAAGGCAGGTATATCCCGATAAATGAAACCGGTATGACAAAATCAATTCCCCAGCCGCCGTCAAATTGAAATGGCGTTACGGAAAACAAGCTGCGGTAATCGGGAATTAACTGCCGCGCCGCCCGGTACCGGTCAAATCCAAATCCAAGGTAGATCGTTCCCCGGAGGTTGAATTCAAAATTAAAATAGCGGGGATCATCCGGAAGGGGGGAGAAGAAAAATTCCAGGGCGCTGTCTATGTGCACATAGTCGGTCAGCCCAAGGGAACGGGCCAGGGGGTTTTTTTCATGTGCGGTAAGACGTACCTTCAGCGCATCCTGATTGTAACAAAGCTGGCCAAAGGCCCTCATGCCATCGGGCCGGGGAAGCCAAAGCGCATGGGTTAATTCCGTTTTTTCAATGGCATCCCAATCAGGATTACCGGCTATGGGTTGTACCTTATACGTATGCATATCCACGGGCTCACGAAAGAGCGGCCCCGTAAAGTGCGGAGCCGCCGAAACAGTTTTAGTAATACTGCCTGAAATTAGCGATGGTACTCTGATCGATTACCGCCAGATCGATATTCTGTTCCCGGGGGATATTCTTGTCACCGGCGAAATACTTCGCGGCGGTTTCCATGGTTTTCCGCACAATACCTTCCGTAGGAATACCAACGGCCATCATGTAATTGGGATCCTTGGCGGCAACGGTGGAGAAGGGTTCACTTCCCCAGGCGCCTGCGCTGATGATCTTGGTGTTCGTGGCCCCCGCAGCCTGCAGGGCTATCCGGGCTCCGAAGGCGGCGTTATCCACCGCGCCCCAGATAATATCAATCGGTTTGGCGATATTATTGGTTACGATGTTGGCGGCGCTTTCCCGGGTCTGTCCGAAATCCTGTTCAAACACATAGGTAACATTTGCTTTGCCAAGCCCCGCTTCAAGTTCTTCCTTAAAAGTCTGGGAACGGATAGCGGTATGGGGGGCGTCCAGCATGGCAAGAATGCCAACCCGTGCTTTCCCCCCAAGGTTTTTCTTTGCATAGTCCGCCGCATATCTTCCGGTAAGCCGTCCGGTCTCCGCATGATCCCAGGCGATATGGGAAACAAGGGGCGGCCAGCTCGTACCGGAGTCAAAGGCGATCACCGGAATACCGGCGGCATTGGCCTTATCCAGGGCCGCTTGTATACCATCGGGAGAAACCGGGTCAATAAAGATCATATCATATTTCTGGGTGATAAAATCTTCCACCTGCCGCTGTTGGATTTCAGCATTCAGGTCGCCGTTCTGAATATTGATTTCAGCAACCCCATACTCTTTCCCAACCTTGATAAAATCGTCGTACACCCCCTTGCACCATTCATCGTACAGGGTGATGTGGACTACGCCGATCCGTTTCCCCGCCAGGGGACTGTTGGCAATTACCTGCACCGGTTCCGCAGACTTACCGCCCTGCTGCCCGCCGCCGGCAAAAACTGCTCCCGGTATTACCATTAACGCCAGGAGCACACACAAAATCAGTTTTGCATGTTTCATTTTGATTCCTCCAAAGTAAAAATTTAAATGGGAATATTCCCACTTATTTACACACCATTGCTCAGACCGCCCCTACACACAGAGGGACATGATCGATTCCTGGGTAGCCTCTTCCCGGTTAAGCTCCCCCACGATTTTCCCTTCATGCATAACCATGATCCGGTCGCTCATGCCCAATACTTCAGGGAGTTCCGATGAGATCATGACCACCGCCTTTCCCTGTTTTATCATTTCATTCATCAGCATATAGATTTCAACCTTGGCGCCCACATCAACGCCCCGGGTTGGTTCATCCATAAAAATAATATCACTGTTCTGCATTAGCCATTTCGCGATAACCACCTTCTGCTGGTTTCCCCCGGAAAGATACTGCGCCTGGGTTTCCAGGGAGGGGGTGGCTATGCGGAGTTTTTCCACATATTCCCTGCTGTATTTGTCTTCCAGGGAGGGGTGCACAATTCCTGCTTTTATAATCCGGCCCATATTTACCATGGAAATATTTTCTTTCACCATGAGAATCTGCACCAGCCCCTGCAATTTCCGGTCCTCGGGCACCAAGCCAAGCCCGTTTTTAATTGATTGCTTAAAACTACTGTGGGTAACATCCTGCCCTTTCAAGGTGATTTTTCCGGAATCGATCCGGTCTATCCCCAATACCGCCCGGGCCGTCTCGGTACGCCCCGAACCGACCAAACCGGCAAATCCCAGTATCTCACCCCGGCGCACATGGAAATTGATATCCTCCAAAACACCCCGGCGATTAAGCCCCCTAACTTCAAGAAGGGTTTCGCCGATGCCGACTTTTTCCTTGGGATATTCATTGACCAGTTCCCGGCCTACCATCAGGGAGATCAGTTTTTTCCGGTCCACATTGACGGTCGGCAGGGTTTCTACATGCCTGCCGTCCCGCAGTACGGTAACATTGGCGGTCAGATCGAATACCTCTTCCAGGCGATGGGAAATATATATTACCGTCATGCCGTTTTTATTCAGCTTCCGGATAATATTGAACATGATCTCCTGTTCTTTTACCGTCAGGGTTGCGGAGGGCTCGTCCATGATCAGCAGACTCGCGTTGATGTTGATGGCCTTGCAAATTTCAACTATCTGTTTTTTTGCCACCGAAAGGTTACTGACAATATCATCCACATCAATAGCGATCCCCAGTTCATCCAGCATCTCCCGGGCTTTCTTCCGCATTCCCTTCCAGTCAACCAGCCCCCGTTTGTACAGGAGCCTGCCCAGAAAAATATTCTCCGTAACCGTTAGCGGTTCAGAGAGTTTGAATTCCTGGTGAACCACGCTTATCCCCGCAAGCTGCGCTTCATGGGGGGTTTTGAAGTGTACCGGTTGGCCGTTTAAAATAATATTTCCGGAATCCGCCTTATAGATACCCGCAAGTATCTTTATCAGCGAACTTTTGCCCGCGCCGTTTTCCCCGACAAGCCCGTGTACCGTTCCCCGTTCAACACGAAAGTTGACATCGTCAAGGGCTTTTACCCCCGGAAAGCTTATTGAAATATGATCTATCTTCAATATCACCGTATCTTCCGCCATCCCTCTCCCCTTTTACGCTTTACCGCTTCCGGTTTCGTACGACGTCTATCGCCACGGCGCCAATCAACACAAGACCCTTCAACACGGGCTGTATAAAGGGGTGCACATTGAGCATGGTCATCCCGTTAAAAAACAGGGTCAGGAATATGGCGCCGAAAAGCGCCTGAATGATCTTGCCCTTCCCTCCCGCCAGGCTTATGCCGCCGATTACGCAGGAAATTATCGCGTCAAACTCGTATTGGTAGCCGTTGGTTACCGCGGCTGAATCCAGCCGGGAAAGAAGGATGAGACCACCAAAGGCGGCTATGGCCCCCGCAAGGGTAAACACGATGAGCTTGTTCATCTTGACATTGATGCCGGAAAAATAGGCGGCCTCGGCGCTGCCCCCGATGGCGTAAATATTACGGCCCAGCCTGGTCCTTCTGGTAATAAACGCGAACAGGAGATACATGAGGATCATAATCACCACGCTTATGGGAATACCATAGGCCGCGCCGCCGATAAAGCCCCGCCCCAGCCATTCCATTGACCGGGGCATACTGGGAATCGGAGACGCGTTGGTCACAATCCGCACCAGGCCCATACAGATAAGCTGCATACCCAGGGTAGCCACAAAGGCCGGTATCTTACAAAAGGCGATTAAAAACCCGTTGGTGGCCCCCATGAGACAGCCGAATCCCAACGCGACAATGGCCGCAATTATCGGAGCCGCCTCATGGAATTTCATCATCCATGCGGCAAAGGCGCTGGTAAAACAAACGATCTGCCCCAGGGAAAGGTCAAAATCGGCGGTCATCAGGATCATGCCCTGGCCGATTGCCACAATGGCGACCGCGGAGGTTTGCAGCAATATGTTCCGCAGATTCCGGTAGGAAAGAAAATACTCCGACGCAAAAGAATAGATAATGCCCAGCACCACAATGGCAACCACGATTGCGTAATTTTTGGTAAATGATGAAAAACCCTTCAGAAAACTTGATCGGTTCAACCTGCCGGCATCCGTTACGCCTGATTTTACTGCCATTTTCTTTTCTCCTTAGTAATCCTCGTAATTCACTATGCAAATCCCCTGACATTTTCAGGCAGGAGCTGCAAAAAAGGGACTGTGCATCCCTTTATGCAGCTCCTCCGGAAAACGAGCGTACTACCGCTGCTTATTGGCATAGAACCGGATTGTATCGGCCTTAATTTGGCTGATGAACCGTTCAGGGGTCAGGGTACCGAATACCAAACCATTGTCGGCGGGATAGAAAATATCGGCCCACCATTCGGGGAGACTGCCCATCACGCCGTCATAATTCTTGAAATAACCCGTGGAATTGCTGAGAATCGGATTGGCATCGTCAAGATGCTGCGGAGAGATAGCGTCGGTGCGGGCGCTGATGTTGGTAGAAGCATTCACAAAAATATCGGCAGATTTTTTGCTGCTCAGGTAGCTGATAAAATTCTTGGCCGCTGCAGGCTGCTTTGCATCCCGGGGTACGGCAAAAGAAAAACTCTGGGCTTCAATTTCAGTCCCGCTGCCCTTGCCGCCCGGAACTGCAGGGAAGCTGAAGAATCCGTATTTAAAATCATCCGCAGTTTGCTCTGAGGTTTCTACAGGAATCCAGGTACCGCAGAATACCATGCCGTACTTGCCCTGGGCCCATTCGCTCTGGCCGGTAGGATAGGCGGAACCTTCATAACCGGGCTGGAACAAATTCTTTCCGCCCTTTGAAAGTTCATATACCAGTTTAGCCGCTTCAAGATAGCCCGGATTATCCCAGGCGGCGCCGGTCGGATCCGAGGCGGCGGCCATCAGTTGTCCGGAACCTAAAACCCGCTGCACCGCCCATGTATAGTAGTAGGCATTGTAGAAGCTGATATTGCCGTCCAGGGCGATGGGGGGAATACCCGCTGCCTTGAGGGCGGAACATACCTTAATGAAATCTTCCCAGGTCTTGGGAACACTCAGATTAAGTTTTGCAAACATGGTCTTGTCATAGAAGAAACCGGCGGTAACAAACATAAAGGGGACAAAATAATCATTTCCGCCCTGAGTATACATGGTATAGCCGGAATTGAGCTTATCCTTGAGAGGAACAGAATCTCCGGGCGCTGTACCGTTCAGTACTTCGTTCAAAGGCTGGAGTAAAACTTCATCGGTGAGGAATGCAGCCTGTATTTCACTGGAATCCTGATCGATGATGTCAGGAGCATTGCCGGACAAAACCTGGGTTTTAATCTGGGTAAGGAGATCGCGGCCGATAAAATTAAACCTGATGCTGCCGCCGGTCTCCGTTTCCCACTGCTTGGCCATTTGCTTGAGCCAAACTGCAGCCGGTTCCGCTTCATTCCAGAAGCTCGAATACACAAGTTGTACTCCTTTGAATCCGCCATCGGATGCAGCCGCCGCCGATGACCCGCTCTTCTTGCTGCAGCCAGTCAGCGCAAATACCAGCGCCAGAGCCGACAGAAGAAACACTGTTTTTTTCATTCCCTTCATTTTAAAACTCCTCTTCATATATTTTAAAAAGCCTAACAGGCTTTCTCAGCCATTTTACTCTTTCACCGCGCCCATGGTCAGGCCCTCAATAATTTGCCGTGAAAGCAACAGATAAACTACCAAGGTGGGGATGGTAACCACCACCACCGCCGCAAAAAGGGCAACCCAGTCCCCGGTGTACTGCATAGCCCCCTGCAGGGAATACAACCCTATGGAAAGGGTATAGCTTTGGGAATCGTTCAGCAGGGTCAGGGCCAGGAGGAATTCATTCCACAGGCTGATGAAGTTAAAAATGGCCGCAGTAACAATGCCGGGACTGCCGATGGGCAGCATGACGGAAAAGAAGGTCCGCATGGGTGAACAGCCGTCAATGTAGGCCGCCTCTTCCAATACACTGGGCAGGGTTCGGAAAAATCCCTGGATAAGAAAAATGGTAAAGGGGATGGACAGGGATACATACACGATGATAAGCCCCGCATGGCCTCCCACCAGCCGAAGACGGTACAGGATAAAGAAAAGCGGAATGAGCAGCAACTGGAAGGGTACCCCCATCCCCAGGGTGAAAAACCGGTTTAAAAAGTTCACCCCCCTGAACTTGAAACGGGAAAGAATGTACGCCGCCGGTGTGGATATGAGGATAATAAAGGTTACCGAAACCGCCACCACGATCAAGCTGTTGAGGAAGTTGAGCCCCAGGTGATAGGCGCCCAGCACTTTTCCGTAGTTTGACCAACGGAGTACCGAGGGAAGACCCCATACCTTGGCGAAATATTCCTTGTTGGTTTTTAAACTGGTGGTGATAATCCATAGAAAGGTGAATACCGAAAAGGCACACCAAATGTAGAGGAATATGCGGGATAAAAACGTAAATATACTGAACCGAAACCCCGTTTTATTCTGTTTCATGATTACCCCTTCTCCCTAATATTCCAGCCGATCACGCCGGCGGAATGCCAATGCAATAATCCCAACGAAAAGGGCTACCATCAAAAACATGACAATCCCCATGGTGGTACTATAACCCATACGGAATACGGTAACCCGTTTGCCGAAGGCGGTGACATACATTTTCACCGCCATATTGGTGGCCCCCTGAGCGGGAATATCAATTCCCCCGCCCCATGAATAAAGAAGCGCAAATTCCTTAATCGAATTAATCGCCCAAAGGGTTAAGGCTGTGGAGAATACATCAATGATCAAAGGCAGCTTAATCTTAAAGAATATCTTGAACTCCCCGGCGCCCTCAAGCCGGGCAGCTTCGATGTAGGTAACGGGAACCCGATCCAGGGCGGCCAAAAGAATAACACAGTAAAACCCCGTATTAAGCCATACCAGCGCTGCCAGAATAGAATAGAAGAGATGACTTGGGTCCATCCACATCTGTTGAAGACCCTTCAATCCGATCAGAGACAAAAAACCGTTCAATAGTCCCTGGTTATGGTTATAAATAAAATTCCAGAATATGGAAATAGCAATCGGGTTGACCACCGACGGAAAGAAAATCAAGGCCCGGAAAACCTTCTTTCCCCGCAGCTTTGGTGAGGTAAGGATCCCCGAAAGCAGAAAGGCCAACAGTACGATGAATACTCCCCCCAGCACGGTAATGCGGAGCGAATTCCAAACCGCTACGGACCAGAAGGTTTTATCTCCCAGAATTTCGCGAAAATTACTGAGCCCTACAAATTTCATGGTGCTGGTAAATCCGTTCCAGTCAAAGAGGCTGATATAAAACGCCTGCACCGATGGATAGATGAACAAACCGAGGTATATGAGCAGAGCCGGGAGAACAAAAATAATTGCCATTTGGTTAAATGATTTTTTCCGGGTTAACGCAGCGTTCATTTTACCTTCCCTTCCCGGCTGCCCAGGTCAACAATCCGCTTTGTCCGGCTGCTTTCATAAATAGCGCAAATAAGTTTTTGTATCTTCAGGGCTTCCCTGCCGCTTATTTCCGGCTCAAGGCCCGCTTTAACGCTGTCATAAAATTGCCTGATTTGCTTTATATGTTGAAACCCCCAATAATCTTTCCCGCCCTCATAATTGATATCAGGATCAATTTGCTGAACCGCAGAAATTACTTCTCCGGTATTCAGGGTTATCTCCGCCTTTTCGTATGAAAGAACCGCTTTTCCCTTTTCGCAATTCAGCCGTATTTCTATTGGCTCGTCACAACTATAGTTATTCATTGCCCAGAAACCAAGGGTAGAACCATGCTTATATTTGACAAACCCTTCTCCGCTGTCATCTACTTCCATGATTTTATGATTACGGTTTGACAAATTAGCCTGAACGCTTTCAATTTCGTCGTTTATAAACCAGTTTGCAAGATCCAGCGAATGAATTGCCTGATCAATAACGACCCCCCCGCCTTCTTTATCCCAGGTACCCTTCCAGTCCGACAGGACATAATAACTATCCGGTTTATCCCAGGTTAACACTACCCGTGCGGACAAGACCTTTCCCAGCGCCCCATTATCAAGATACTTTTTTACCAATTGAGAGGCGGTATTATACCGGCATTGAAATATCACCCCATACTGCAGGTTCATTTCCTTCGCGAGCAGTACATTTTTTTCGCCGTCTTCGTAATTGATGCTCATGGGTTTTTCGGAAAGTACATGTACCCCCTTTGTCAGGGCATAGTTCGTTATGATGGGATGCATATAGTGGGGAACACAAACATGCACCGCATCAATCCTTTCGTTTTGGATCATTTCTTTATAATCCACATAACCCTTTACGTGATATTTGGTTTCTATGGCCTTGACCCTGTCCGGTTTTATATCGCAGACACATACCAGTTCACTATCCTGAAAATGCACTATCGGAGTGAGATGCATGGGTAGAATACTCCCTAATCCGACAATGCCGATTCTCAGTGTATCCATCACAATATCGACTCCTTTTCCCGTTCAACAAAATGTACCGCATCGGCGCCGTTCCTTAAATTGGCCCGGTCGGCCTTTTTATTTTCAGACAGACAGGTAACAAAATATTGAAGCTCGTTATAATAACCGCCTAAACTGGAAATGTTTCCCCCAAGATTATCGTTTTGAACGACACAGGCCTTTTCAATTTCCGGAACAATGGTCTTATCACCCTCAAAAATTTTCACCCCGGTTTGGCTTGAAAATTCAACGGTTGCTTTTTCAAACACAAACCGGTAATACATTTCAAAAGGATAACTGACCGGCAGATTCCATGTCCCCTCACTGGTAACGATAAAGTTTTTATAGTCACATATGGTGAAGATATAGCTGTATTTCTCACCGGATTTATTGACGACCGATTTAACAGTATCCGGTTTGCCGAATAGGTACAAAATAAAATCACTGTCATGAACATGTAAATCCAGGGCGGCGCCGCCGCTCCGCTCTGGATCGGTGAGCCAACCATCCCATCCCCAGGTGGGAGCCGGACTCCGGCGGGAAAAGTGAGCGGATACTATGCTGCCATATGCTTTTTTATCTATTAAATTCTTCAGCCAAACATATTCATCCCAAAAACGGATGCATTGCCCGACCATGGCAATTACCCCTTTTTTCCCGGCCAGGGCAGCGAGATCATCCGCCTGTTTTGCGGTAAGGCAAAGGGGCTTTTCCACAAATACATTATAGCCCTTTTCTATCGCCTTCACCGCATATTCATAATGAAGGAAGGTCGGTAAACAAATATCCACCGTATTTATATCAGCGGTTTTTAATAATTCATCACCGCTTCCATAAATTTTGGCACCTAAGGAGGCAGCGAATTTTTCAGCCTGCCCCTTATCCAAATCTGCAATCGCGGCTACTTTGAATTTACCGTCCTTTTGCAATTGTTCATAGGCCGCTAAATGGGTACTGCCCATAAATCCGGCGCCAATGAGTCCTATGCTTACCATCCCTGTTTCCTCCCCAAAATTTTATCCATCGCATTGGATGTATTATAAATGATAGTCGCCGGAAATTGTTTATACGGGGGTAACATCTCACCGGTCACCCATCCGTCATACCCAATACTTTTAAATGCAGCCATAACCGCCGCCCAATCCACATCCCCGGCCAATAGATCAACAAAGGCATTTAACCCGGCAACTCCATTCCGATAATCCTTAAAATGAACCTTTGCAATCCGTTCCCCAAGGATCTTGATCCATTGCTCAGGGAAGCCGCTATAAAGTACATTTCCCACATCAAAATAACTTTTTACATAGTTGCTTCCAATCGAATCGATAAAATTCTTCATTTCCAAAGGTGAAAGCAAAAAGTTATTCCATACATTTTCAAGTCCAATGGTTACCTTTGATTTTTCTGCATAGGGGGCCAGCTCTTTTAAAGCATCAAATGAACGTTTATACGCATCATCATAGGGTACAATACCGAGCTCGGGAGCAAAAATGACACTTACCGCACCGGGAATAACCAGTATGGTATCGCACCCTAAAACTTCTGCGGTTTCCAACTGTTTTTTTACAATAGACTTTGCTTTTTCAACATGCTTCACATTATCCGAGGTGAGTGAATATTTCCAGTAAAGCCCGCTTGCCACACTATACAATGCTATCCCTGCGTCGGCCGCAGTTTGTTTTATCTGATTCAAATCCTTAACACTGGTATCAAGATTGATTTCCCCATCCTCCGCCAGGGCAACTTCCACACCGTCAAAGCCGGCCTTTTTCGCCAATGCAAAGGCTTCCCTGAGTGTATTCGTTGCAAAGGACCAAATGCTAATCCCTTTTTTCATGTTCATCCTCCTAATTTACATCCGCTTCCAAGGGACCGGCCAAATCCTGAATAAAGAAAAGCTTCCCCGGTAAGGTGGGCATAAAACTTGCCGGCACCCACATGTCCGGCCCGTACCGCAGCGCCACCCAAAGTGACATGCCCTGCCACATAAAGCCCCTGCTGTATGCCCCGTCTGCGCCGCCGATTATCTTGTCGGATTGAAGGAACAGGCCGGGGCCGATGGTATTCGCAAAACAGGGAACCAGGGTGGTTCTGGATCGAAAGCTGGTCAGGGCATTTTGTTCTATCGTTAAGGGGTGCAGTTTTGCTCCCAGACGGTGGGTCGGTTTCTTCCATTCATCAAGGCTTTTGTATTCCTCCGCAAAGTGGGGTTCCCAAAAGGCGACGTGAAACACCCTTCCGATTCCGAACACCGTTACTAACAGCGCTCCTTCGGCCTTGAGTTTTGCAATCTTCTCTCCGTATTGGGGCAAGTTATCCTTGGTAGCAAAGTTGCGCTGCTTCTCCGGTATGGTCAGTTTCCCCAGGGGGCCGTAAAAAGCGTTTTCCATGGAATACTGAAAGGACCCCTTATCCGTTGGCGGCAAGGTTTTCCCGGTGGAATCGCTCCATTCATCCATATTAAACCCGTACACATGATCGCAGCCCACATTCCACTCTTTGAGTAAATAAACCACCCAGCGATACATACCCATGGGTCCCACGGGCCATATGACGGCAAGTTTTTTTCCCGCATCCCGGGCCTGTTTAATGGTCAGGGCTATCTCGTGCCCCATCATGAAAGCAAAGACCGTATCATCATCGCAGGCCACGGGCGCAAAACCCTTATGCCAATGGCTTTGGGGATCAAATACTTCACCGCTCTTATGGGAACAGCATTGATCAAGCTTTTCCAGATCCCAGCCCCTGGGGAAAAAATGTTCCAGATTGGAACCCTTCAATGTAGAAATAAGATTCATGTCCTATCCTCCTATGGTAATAACCGTGTGGTCACGAAACGGGGCCACGCCGCATACTGCCTGAACCCTTCGGCATAGGTACAGTTGGATTGCAGTCCCCGGTATTTATTGCAGGTCCTGACAAAATCCAAAAAATCTATGCCGTCGTGCTCCTTCATCCAGACCACCTGGCTCGCATGACAATTAACCGCTTCAAGTTTCTGCTCTATCACATCAGTAATATTGACATATTCCGTGGGAATAAAATGTATCCCCGCCAGGGTGTCCATAAAAAATACCGGCGGAAAATTTGAGGTATACCGGGAGCCGGTTATCAGATGGGGGAGCGTGGCGATAAACGAAGCGTCAGAGCCAAGGGCGCCGGCCTGTTCATGATCCCGCATATAGTCATAGGGATTATGGGTTATGATGACATCCGCCTTTGTGTACCGCACCACTTCAGCTAATTTATTCCGCGCTGTTTTATCGGAGGCCTCCACATAGGCGTCATCTATATCAAGGGAAATTGCTTCCGCCCCCAATACCCTGGCGGCATTTTCCGCCTCCCTGGTACGGATACGGTTTAAGTCATCGGGCTCGATTTCCTTGTGCCCCATGTTTCCGTTGGCAATATGGCACATAAAAACCTTATGCCCCTCTTTGGCATATCTGGCCAGGGTACCGCCGCAGCCGATTTCTAAATCATCGGGGTGACAGCCTATCCCTAAAATATTCATGTCAGCTCCTCCTTGCCCGCCTATACATACAACAGCCGGTCCATAACCAAAAGATTTTCATCCGGGGTGGCGGCGGGGACCTCGCAGCCTGCGGCAATACAGGTATTATCCGCAGCAACGCTGATGCAATGGCGAATTTTCTCCTCCACGAATTGGGGCGTTCCCTGGAGCATCACCGCCGAGGGATCGACATTGCCGCTCACCGCAGTTTTCGTAGCCCGAAAGATATCCACCGCCTGCTTAAAATCCACCATCCAGTCGATGTCTATAATATCCGGTTCCACCTGAGTAAGTAATCCCAGGAGGGGGGTGATATTTCCGCAGATATGGAGCTTTACCTTTGCCCCGCAGGAATGGATATAATCCACCGTGGCCTTATCCCAGGGAAGGCCGTACTTCTCGTACAACCGGGGCCCGATAAGGGAGGCGGCGGCATTTCCCACGCCAATAAAATCCGCCCCAGCATCAATTTGGGCTTTTGCAAAGCGCTTCTGCTGTTCGGCAATGATATCAAAAAATTCCGGCAAATAATCTTCCTCCATGGCCAGATCTTCCAGAAGATGGTTAAGTCCCCGCAGATCCGCAGCCTCGGCAATACATCCTTCTACCCAGCCGATTACCGGATAATCCTTCCCCACCTTCTGCCGCAGGAGTTCACAGCCCTTGATCCGATCCAAGGTTTGTTTGCTTTCCATTGGATCAAAACGCTGTAATACAGACAGATCAAACTCTCCGGTAACCAGGGGAGTTTTTGCGTAGGGGACACCGTCTTCGGGAAATACCGTATCAACGCCAAAAGCCGAAGCTTCCCGCATGGGATCGGAGATAACACCGACACAATCTATCCCGTATTTCTCGGCGCAGATCAGATTTCCCTCGACGAGTTTCCGGTAATCCTGAACAAACCGGCGGTAGGTCGCTCCCGCTTCCCGGGCGACAATGAACATAAAAATATTCAGGTTGGGGATCTTATCTACCGGTTTGCCCGCAAGCCGGTTGTATACCCGTTCAGTTGATGTCATAGCCTTCCTTCAAACCGCCCTGCTCCTTATCTGCCCGGAAACGCTGGTTTTATACCGGGCGGTCGGCATCTCAGCCGGATTAAACCCCTCCCCGGGTTCGATTTGCGGGATACCCATCAGGAAGCGGAAGCTCCGTGCCGAGGGGCGAGCCGCCTATTCCGTCCAAAGAGAGGCGCTATGCTTGTTATGTCATAAAGAAATACGTGCCGGGGGGGATAATTCACCACTGCATAAGAACCTACGAGCGCCTGCGGCATTATATGATTACCCCTTTATCCGGTCTTGCAGGGAACTATTTTCCCTTGTTTTTTAGTATAAGGCAGGGGTACTCGTTTGTCAAGCAACGAATTGCGCCACGTTAAATCTAACCATGGGGAAACGAATGCGCCATGTAAAAATCTAACCTAGACCACTGTAAGTCCTTAAAATAAAACGAATTACCCCAACATTAAGTCTATAGCCAGGAAGAAGTTGGAAACCTCTGTTTGCCACAAAAAGGGCCACAAATAATGCCGGATTAAGTCTAAGTACTGTAAGGACTTAGACTTACGCATGGTTCGTTTTTTACGTGGCGCAACACGGCAACCGCAATTCTCATTTTACATCAAGAATTAAGAAGAAAAACCCACGAAAAAGACAGGAAACACACGAAAAAAGACCGATAAAGAAGCGGTAAGAATTGCCCATTCATGTTTTTTTTCGTGTGTTTCGTCGATAATGCCAGGTACCAATTTTCCGTTAAGAAATTCTACCCCATGATTGCCAAAGGCATACGCAGGGTATTGATGAGGGCGTAAGGTCTTCACCCCACCATTCAAGATATTCGCCGATGGTAATGCTGGTGATTGGATTGCCCTTAAACGCTATCAATTATACCCAATATAAAATGTACCATTGAGTCCAAGACTTTGTATGGATACCCTTATGGTTACGATTCCGGTTGATGTCGCCGTATAGGTTTGATAAAAACAATATTGCCCGCCAAAAGTCTCCCTCGATGATGTAACATTTACCGGCGAACCGCTTCCAACCGCAACGTTTATTTCAGCAAAAATATTGTAAAGGTTATAATCCCGCCAATATATTTGGTAGCTTGTTCCCGATGTTGCAGAAAAAGTGTATGTTAGCGGTGCGTACGAAATTGAAGATGTATAGAGCGTACCGCAGGAAAGTGTCGCGTTAGTTTCCGTTCCACCGGGGTTATCGGACCCATCGGATCCTTTGCTTTCACCGGACCCACTTTGCATGGGAAATAGCCGTACGCAGATTAGTGATCCGCTGCTTGTTCGAGGGGTGGGTGCTGAGAAATGCAGGAGCTTGGCTGTCGCTCATTTCGCTCATCCGCGTCCAAAAGGCAATTGATTCTTCACTGTTGTATCCGGCAATGGTCATTAAGATAAGCCCCACCTCATCTGCTTCGGTTTCGTGTTTCCGACTAAAGGGCAGTGTCCCCAGGTAGGTTGAACCCAGATCGTACAATACCCCCACCCCTCGCCGGGTCTCTGAATCCGCACCTGTCACAAAGGTAATCCTGAATCCGTATACGGTGGCCTTGTTTTTTCGATAGAATCCATATTTTGAATCAGTCCCAGCTGAATCTGGCTGGCATATGTAATACCATTAGCAAAACCACGTCCGTGTAGGAGCACATCTGCTTTTGTTAAGGCAGTGCGGCGGGAAACTGACAGACGAACGATTAATTCTAAAATTTTTGCCGACAGGTATCCCCTGATTTCAAGATGAGATGTATTTTTGTTTTGTTGTTTTAAAATGCCAAT
>BNUY01000004.1 GCA_025997715.1 Spirochaetia bacterium | reverse complement strand
ATGTCGGGGGACACCGTGAGGTATGGGAGGATCACGAAACGGGGGAACGGGTATATGCGAGCGTTGCTGGTACAGGCGGCGTGGGCGATTACCTGGTCGAAGAATGGGGGAGCGCTGAGGGAGCGGTATGAATATATGACGAAGACGAAGGGGATGAGCCGGAAAAAAGCGATTGTGGCGATAGCGCGGCGGCTGGCGGTATTGCTGTATACGATGCTCAAGAATGAAACTGATTATGAGGTCAGAAAATTTAAGGCCGGTGGGAAAAAGGAGGGGGAAGAAATAGCCCAGCTAGCGTTAAGTGCGTAAACCGGGCCGGGAGTTGCCGGGGGAAACAAGATTTTTCGTAAGAAAAATTAGCGAATTCCCTTGACAAGAAACATAGGAGGCGCCAAAGGCGACGAAGGGGAAGAAGAAAATGAACGGACTTCGTAGGCACAATTCAGTATTTTTTAGCCGGATTCTCTTGTTCTTTCTTTCCTTAGTCGCCTTCGGCGCCTTTGCGGTAAATTCTTCTCTTATGCGTTTATCCTGCAAAAATGACGATGGGGCTTATTTTTTATGGCATACTGTGTTACCCTATATACGGGAGGTACCAGGATGATACACTCGGCGCTGCTCACGGACTTTTATTCCCTCACCATGGCCCAGGGTTATTGGAAGAACGATATGGACAAGCGGGCTATCTTCGAGATGTTCTTTCGCCGACACCCCTTTGGCGGCGGGTTCTCCATCTTCGCCGGCCTGGATCCCCTCCTGGAAACCCTGCGGCGTTTTTCCTTTTCCGCCGAGGATATCGCCTATTTGGAAGGCCTCAAGTTTTTTGAAAAGCCCTTTCTGGATTACTTAAAGGACTTCCGCTTCAGGGGCTCCCTCTGGGCCATGGACGAAGGTACGGTGATCTTCCCCCAGGAACCGCTGATCCGCATTTCCGGCGGGCTCATCGAGTGTCAGATCATCGAGGGGATGCTGCTCAATATCGTTAACTTCCAGAGCCTTATCGCCACCAAAACCGCCCGGGTGTGGCTTGCCGCAGACAAAGGTTCGGTGATGGAGTTCGGCCTCCGCCGCGCCCAGGGGCCGGATGGGGCCATGTCCGCATCACGGGCGGCCTTTATCGGCGGGGCCTTCGGCACCTCCAATGTGCTGGCGGGTAAGGAATATGGCATCCCTGTCCTGGGAACCATGGCCCATTCCTGGATCATGGCTTTCCCCAACGAGGAAGCGGCGTTCCAGGCCTACGCGGACCTCTACCCCGAATTCCCGGTGTTCCTCATCGACACCTACGATACCCTGCGGAGCGGGACCCCCGCTGCCATTAAGGTGGGCAAGCGGCTGGCGGCTCAGGGGAAGAACTTCGGGGTCCGCCTGGATTCCGGGGACATGCACTACCTTTCGGTCCAGGTACGAAAACTGCTGGATGATGCGGGTTTCCCCAACGCGAAGATTTCGGTTTCCAATGACCTTGACGAAAACATCATCCAGACCCTTACCGATGCGGGGGCGCCCATAAATTCCTGGGGGGTGGGCACACGGATGGTGACCGGCGGCGACGAGGCGGCTTTTTCGGGGGTCTATAAGCTGACCGCCCGGGAGGATGCTTCCGGGAAGTTGCTTCCCACCATCAAGTTTTCGGACAACCCCGAAAAGACCACCAACCCCGGGCTAAAGCAGGTATGGCGGCTCAGGGATGCCCAGGGTATGTCCGTGGCGGATGTGCTGGGTCTTGAGGATGCGGCAAATGTTCCGAAACCGGGGAACCGCTACATCTTCTGGCATCCCGCGGCAGACTACCGGCATTTCTACCATACCTTGGAGGGCGCCGCAGAACCGCTGCTCAAGCTCCGGCTGGAGGGCGGCGCGCTGACATCACCCCTGCCCCCCCTGGAAGAGATACGCCGGCATGTCAAGGCGGATCTGGAAACCTTTGATGCGAGCCACAAGCGGCTCCTTAACCCCCATGTCTACAAGGTTTCCATCACCGAAGAACTCCGGCAGCTCAAGCTGGATTTAATACAATCATATCTGGGAGATTTATAAGGAACATGAATGAAGTAGAACTGCGGTTTAATACCCCTAATGCCGCTCCTATCCATATCCCCTCCGGTACTCCGGCGGAAACCCTGCTGCCCGGTGAGGAGATTGTGGCGGTAAAAATCAACAACCAGCTCCTGCCCCTCTCCACCCGGCTGGAGATCAACGCCCTTCTGGAGCCGGTTTCCCTGAACAGCCACGAGGGCGCCATGATCTACCGCCGCTCCCTGGCTTTCCTGCTGGCCCTGGCTGGTTGGGAACTCTTCCCCGACCGGAGCCTCCGCATCGGCCATTCCCTGGGGAACGGCTACTACTACACTTTTGCTAATGACAAGAAACCCACCCCGGAAGAAATGCAGGCCCTGAAAGAGAAGATGCAGGCGCTTATCAAAGAAGATATTCCCATCAACTGCCGGTACATTTCCTACACCGATGCGCTTGCGGAGTTTGAGAAAAACAAGCAATCCGATACCAGCATGCTCCTGGAGCACCGCAGTGAGTCCCGGATACGGGTCAACCAGTGCAAGGGTTTTTCGGACCTCTACATTGAACCCCTGGCTGTCCGCACAGGGATACTGTCGGTGTTTGAACTCATGCCCTACCAGGACGGCTTCCTCCTCCGCTTCCCCGCCTCGCGCCGTTTCCCGGTGATCGATCCCTTTGAGGACAAGCCCGGGCTTTTTTCGGTGTACCATGAATACAAACGCTGGGGGCGCATCATCGGTGTCCACGCGGTGGGGCATCTGAACCGACTGGTTGCCGGCCGGACTATCCGGGACTATATCCGCATCGCCGAAACCTTCCAGGAAAAAAAGCTTGCGGCAATCGCCGACAGTGTTTATGCGCGCAGAGAATCGGTGAAGGTAGTGTTAATCGCCGGGCCCTCCAGTTCCGGGAAGACCACCACCGCCAAGCGGCTTTCCATTCAGCTCAAGGTCCTGGGCTTTGATCCCATTGCCATCAGCCTGGACGACTATTACGTGGGTTCCGCCAAGACCCCCCTGGATGAAAAGAGCCAGCCCGATTATGAATGTCTGGAAGCCCTGGATGTGCCTCAGTTGAACGAACAGCTCCTCACCCTTTTTGCAGGCGGGGAAGTGGAACTCCCCAGTTTCGATTTTAAGAACAGCCGGCCCCGGGAAAAGGGCAGCGGTAAGCGGATACGCATGGGCAGACGATCCATCCTCGTCATTGAGGGCATCCATGGCCTGAACGACGCCCTAACCGCCCAGACACCTGCGGACAAAAAATTCAAGGTCTACGTTTCCGCCCTTACCCAGCTTAACCTGGACGACCATAACCGTATCCCCACCAGCGACAACCGCCTCCTGCGAAGAATCGTCCGGGACTACCAGTTCCGGGGTAAGGATGCGGCGGGAACCATTCGCATGTGGCCCAATGTTCAGAGCGGGGAGCAGAAACACATCTTCCCCTTCCAGGAAAGCGCCGACATGGCCTTCAACTCCGCCCTGGACTACGAATTGGCGGTGCTGAAAATTATCGCCGAACCCCAACTCCGCATGGTGAAACCCTCCATGCCGGAATACGCAGAAACGGTGCGGCTCCTGGCCTTCCTGGAAAACTTCGCCCCCATCCCGCCCCAGTATGTGCCGGGGCAGAGCATCCTCCGGGAGTTTATCGGCGACAGCGAATTCCAGTACTGACTATATATTCTTTAAAATCAAATGTTTTTATATTTAATATGCTTTGAGGTAAGGCTGGGACGATGGACACAGAGACAGAAGCATTAATTGATACGCTCACCCTTGCAAAGACCGATAAACGGACATTAAATGGTTTGCTCACCCGTTATATGCCATTTATCAAAAAAACTGTTTCAAGTATGTTTTATAAAAAGGAACAGCGGCAGGATTATGTAACAGACGCGATGCTTGCGTTTGCACACAGTGTTCAAACATATAATAGCGAAACCGGCTCATTTATCGCTTATGCGCAAACGGTGATACGAAACAGACTGATTGATACCGTGCGCAAGGAAATTAAAATACAAGAGCCGCTCATTTCAATTTTTATGGATGTTGATGAAAAAGACGGACAATGGGAAAATGATATAGCAGAGCGTACCTACGATCTTGTGCAGGAACGTAATAATTTATGTGCCGAAATATCATGTATTGATAAGGAATTTATAGAATGGGGTTTTAATTGGGAAAATCTGGTGAAAAAATGCCCCAAACAAGAACGCTCGCGGCTGACCTGTCATAAAATAGCCCGTTCAATTATCGAAAATGAAGAACTCGTGACGGAAATGCTGCAAAAACGGCAGGTTCCAGTGAGCCGTCTTTCCGCAAAAACAGGCTGTTCACAAAAGGTATTTGAAAAATATCGCAACTATATCGCGGCGATTGTCATGATTATGCGGGGGGATTACCCTTATATTCATTCGTTTTTACCCCAGTTCTTTGGCGAGGAGGCATCGTTTTGAAAGGAGTTATTGTCCGGATAGGTAAAAAGAAAAGTGTTGTAATGTTCAATAATGGAAACATCCGCACAATTCCCAATCTTCCGAACGGTCAAATGGGGACGGTCATTGACGTATCATATAACAGACGAAAATTTATTTTTTGGGCTGTTCTTGCGTTTATACTTCTTGTATGTTTCCCTATTGTGGCAATTGAAGCGTATAGCGTGAAGGCCGGATATATACAAATAACAAACGGCGAAAACGAACAAACAAACGCGTCGATTGAGTTAACATATAATTATTTTAAGCGGGTAATTTCTTTTTGCCCCCTTAACGATTTTGCGGTCACCCCGCTTGCCGGTATGAAATTGCGATTCAAATCTATTACCGGCGCCTATCAAAGCATTATCGAAACATTCGGCGATACTGTTGTGGTACGGATTGCAGAGGATAACCTTGTGAACGCAAAGGAGATTGAACAAAGTCTTGGCGCTGTTTCGGATAACCGTGAATTAACTATAAAGTCTGAATTGTATACCATTGCGCTGTATCGCAAGGCTTTAGAGGAATCAGGCGCACTTGAATTTTCCGCATTGGGAAAGCAAGACGACTAAAAAAAAGATTGATTTACCCCCCGTTTTACGCTGACCGGTTTCGTATTCTATTAGTGTAAGGGGGTAAAAACTCCCGAAAAATACATTATGGAGGTATGTTATGAAACATACAAAACTTTTGGGGAAAATAATTCCCGCGGTATTGCTTATTGCAATGTTCCTTTCGGCTGTGCTTGATCTTTCTGCACAAGACGGTGGTTATCAGGGCCCCAGACCCAGACCCGAAACCGCTAATTTAGCCCTTATAACCGTTGGAGAGGCAAAAACTCTTAACAATAAGGCGTGGGTTCTTTTAAGAGGAAAAATTGAAAGTTCCCTGGGGCACGAAGATTATGTGTTTGCTGATGCTTCGGGCAGTGTCAACATTGACATTGACGATGAAGACTGGCGAGGGCTTTTTGTAAACGAAAACGATGTGGTTGAAATTGTCGGAAAAGTTAAAAAATCCTCTTCCGGCAAAAACATTGAAATAGATGTAAGAACCATAAAGAAACTATAAACCGGCCCCTTTCAAGCTCTGTCACTTGGGGACGGTGGACGGCGCAGCCATTCTCCGTCCCCTTTTACGCAAGGTTTTTGGGGAGGGAAAGAAAAGTGTGCCTGGCGCCTTTGTCATCGGTGTATTAAACGATGGTATGGTTATGCTGGGAGATTTTTAGCGTACGTATGGTAATCCCGTTCCTTTCGGGTTATACTAAACCCATGGACTTTACGATTACCCCGGCAGAACAGAAGGCCCTTTTAGCGGATGCCCGGGAAACCATCGCCGCCAGGCTGGAAAACCGGCGGCCCGAATACCCGCGGGAGGCGGGGTTGCAGGCCATCGGCAACGCTTCCGCCCTGCTCCGGCCCTGCGGGGCCTTTGTGACTCTCCACAAAAACGGCGCTCTCCGGGGCTGCATAGGCAGGATGTCCTCCCCGGAAAGTCTGGAAAAAACCGTG
The DNA here is from genome assembly GCA_025997715.1 of Spirochaetia bacterium. Classification (GTDB taxonomy): domain Bacteria; phylum Spirochaetota; class Spirochaetia; order Treponematales; family Breznakiellaceae; genus Termitinema. The sequence goes on along the minus strand of BNUY01000004.1, from coordinate 39,395 downwards.
CGAATCATGGCCGCCGAAGCCGCCTTTGGGGACCCCCGCTTCCCGCCACTGTCCAGGGACGAGTGGCCCGCCTGCGATATCGAAATCTCCGCCCTCTCCCCCATGGAACCCTGCGCCGATCCCCGGCAGGTGGAGGTCGGCATCCACGGCATCTACCTCAGTCTCCGGGGGCGTTCCGGGGTATTGCTGCCCCAGGTGCCGGTGGAACAGGGCTGGAACCGGGATGAATACCTGGATTATATTTGTGTGAAAGCGGGGCTGCCCCCAAACGCCTTTGCGGCCCCGGAAGCCAGGCTCTTAACCTTTACGGCGATCGTGTTTGGGGAGGGGCAGCCGTGAACATAGACGATCCGCGGGTTGGGGAAAATCTTGGGGAGCTGTCCCGGACCCTGGCCGCTGTCCGGGAACCTGAACTTATCGAATCCTTCCTCCGCTGTCTTCTGACCCCCGCGGAAACTGCGGATGTCGCCGCCCGGTGGGCACTGGTCAAAGCCCTGGATGATGGGCAGCCTCAAAGGGAGATCGCGAAAAATCTGGGGATATCACTTTGCAAAATAACCCGGGGGTCCCGGGAGTTGAAGAAAGAAAACTCTGCGTTCCGGCGGATCATGGGAATGAATAAGAAATAAGCCCGTTCAAAATCTGGTTAACTATTGCTTAGTACCGTATGCTCAACAGTTCCCACAGTTCCGCCGGGCGGTCGATGATACGGCCTGCGCCGGCAGCCTCCAGGGCGGCCCTGCTGCGGAAGCCCCAGCTTACCCCCAGGAAACTGCACTCCGCAGCCTGAGCGGTGGCGGCATCGACCTCCGAATCACCGACGAACAGGGTTTCACGGGGACTTCCGTCCAGTTCGGTAATGAGTTCCCAGGTGGATGCGGGGTCCGGTTTGCGGGGGATCCCCGGGCGTTCGCCTATGACCAGGTCAAAGGTGTACGGGGGGAAGAACTTCCCGATTACCATTTGGGTTAAATGATCCGCCTTATTAGACAGGACGGCGGTTTTCACCGCGGACTTCCGGTCCGATTTGCCCCGTAGCCCCGCCAGCAGTTCCGGTATCCCCGGATAGGGCCTGGAGTGATCCGCCGGGTGGTCCCGGTAATACGTAAGGGCGCTGCGATATGCGGCATCCACGGTTTTTTCGTCACGGGCCTCCGGGGGCAGGGCCTTGGAAGCCAGGGTTCGGAGGCCGTTGCCGACAATTTTGGCGTATTGCTCCTGGCTGAGGATGGGGAAGCCCCCTTCTTCCAGGGCATGGTTCATGGCGGCGGCAATGTCGCCGATGGTGTCCACCAGGGTTCCGTCCAGATCAAAGATGATGCACTTGAATCTCATAGTCCTATTGTACAAAATTGAGTATACTTAGATAAGATATGACTAAAAACCTTACCGTGGGCAATCCCGCTTTACTTATCGTTTCCTTCACCATTCCCCTGCTCATCGGGAATTTGTTCCAGCAGTTCTACAGTATGGCGGACACCTTTATCGTAGGGCGGACCATCGGGGTGACTGCCCTAGCGGCGGTGGGCTGTACCGGCAGCCTCGCCTTCCTCTTCCTGGGCTTTGTTATGGGCTTTACCTCCGGGACCTCGATCATCACCGCCCAGCGTTTCGGCGCAGGGGACGAGGGGGGAGTCCGCCGGAGTTTTGCCGTAAGCATCATCCTCTCTGCCATCATGGCGGTGGTACTGACCGCCATAAGCGTGATCTTTGCCGGTCCCCTACTGCGGCTGCTCCGCACACCGGAGGAGATTTACGATGGCGCATACCTCTATATCATCATCATATTCTGGGGTACCGCAGTATTGGTGATGTTCAATCTCCTCTCCAATGTGATGCGCGCCGTGGGGGACAGCCGGACGCCCCTGGTCTTTCTGGTGGTTGCCTGCATTATCAATATTGTCCTGGATTATGTTTTTATCCTGGTCTTCCATACCGGTGTGGAGGGCGCGGCCTATGCCACGGTTATCGCCCAGATTCTTTCCGGTCTTTTATGTGTCCTGGTGATTGTAAAAAAGATTCCTGTTCTCAGGATCCGTAAAGAGGATTGGAAAATTAGCAAGACGGATATGGCGGAACATATCCGGGTGGCCATGCCCATGGGCTTCCAGATGAGCATCATTGCTATCGGAGTGGTGGTGCTGCAGTTTGCTCTGAACCGGCTGGGGACCACGGCGGTGGCGGCATTTACGGCGGCACAGAAAATAGATATGGTGGCGGCCATGCCCATGCAATCCTTCGGGGTTACCATGGCAACCTTCACCGCGCAGAATTACGGCGCCCGCAAATTCGACCGCATCCGCGCCGGGGTAATCCAGAGTTGTACCATTTCCGGGGCCTTCAGTATCCTTATCGGCATCCTTTTTTTTCTTACCGGCAATTATCTTTCGGCGGTCTTTGTCGGCGCGGATCCTGAGGCGGTGAGGCTGGCACATATTTATCTCAAAGTAAACGGTTCCTGTTATATCATGTTATCATTACTGTTTATTTTCCGGAACACCCTTCAAGGACTGGGGGACAGCCTGATTCCCACGGTGGCGGGGATCATGGAACTGGTGATGCGCACCCTGGCGGCAATTATCCTGCCGGCCTTTTTCGGGTTTGCCGGAGCCTGCCTCGCCGGTCCCCTGGCATGGCTTGGAGCCTGTGTGCCCCTGAGCATCGCCTTTGGGCTGACCATGAAGAAACTTTTGCGGAAGTCCATGGCGGATAAGAAACTGCTTATCAATAAAAGTAAAATTTTATGATGATTAGATTTCTACGGACAAACCATTTGATATGGAACTTATCAGTTCCGGCTTGAACCTTTTTACTGTTTCACCGGCAATACTTATTCGACTGTCCCGGTGAAGCCACATTGCCATATCACGGATGGTTTCCTCAAAAGGCCGTACCGTAAAGCCGAGTTCACATTCTGCTTTCTCACACGAAAAATTATTGTTCCGTTCCAGATTGTATATGGCATATGGGGTAAGTAATCCGGGTTTTTTTGTAAAGAAGCTGACAATTCCGGCCAGAAAGGCAAGGAATTTAGCTGTTGAAACAGGTAATATCATTTTTACTTCCGGTGCACCGGTATACATACTAATCAAATGACACAATTCTCTCATGCCCACAGCGCAGTTACTCAAAATGTATCCTTCGCCTTTGCGACCTTTTTCGGTACAAGCGATGACTCCGGCGGCAAGATCCCGGACATCCACCGCATTAAAACTACCGGCAATTCCTGCGGGCATTTTTCCGTTTACGTAATCAATAATAAAGTTTGTAAAATACCCATTACCGTAATCATTGGGGCCGGAAATACCGCTGGGGAAAACAATGGAAGCGTCCAGGCCGTGTTCCCTGACTGCATCCAGTACCAATTGAGTGGCCTCCGCCTTGGTTTTCCCATACCCGCCAACTACTGCCCGGGGATCAAAGGCCGTAACTTCATGGATGGTTTGTCCCTTGGGAAGCTCCGGTATAGCCCCGGTAGAACTGACATATACCAGCTTCTTAACCCTGTGTTGGATACATTTATTGATAATATTTTTGGTTCCCGTGACATTGACTGCGTATAATTTGGAGGTTAGTTCCGGGGACACGGTGACCATGCTGGCGCAATGGATAACAATCAGTTCCGTGTCCTCACTTGCAGCAAAAAACTTGTTAAGAGAATCGTCATCCAGCAAATCACCGGTGATGATTTCCGCTTCCTGGGGTACTCGTTTTGCCCCAGGATCTCCCGCCAAAACAAGAACCCGCAGGTCCTTGTGCCTCGCTATAAGAGAGCGGGAAATGTTGCTTCCCAAATATCCGGCGGCCCCGGTTAAAAGATATAATCGCTTAGTCATACATAGCTCCTCAATAAAATATTGGTTGTCCCGCAAGGGATATCCCAAGTATCAACCTTAGATATTGATGAATTGTTAAGTTGTTGTTAAAAATATGTTAATTCGTAATTTTTTTAAATTTTCAGACAAACGGTGAATGTCGTCCCATGCCCCGGTTTACTATCCACCTTAATTTTTCCCCCGGTAATTTCGATTACCTTTTTTACCATCGCAAGCCCAAGGCCGTTTCCTTCCTGGGCATGGGAGCTATCCCCCTGATAAAACTTGTCAAATATATGTTTTTGAGTTTCCGAATCCATACCGCAGCCATTATCTGTTATCGTAATAACCGCATACCCATCTGTTTCTTTCAAGGTCAATGCAATAAGTCCCCCCGGGTTGGTAAATTTGACGGCATTTGAAATGAGATTATTCCAAACTAATTCCAGCATACTTTGATTGCAGCTTACCATCACCTCATCAAAATTGACGTTGACGGCGATATTATTACGTTCCAACAAATCCTCAAAGGCAAGAACGCATCGACGAATCTGTTCGCTCAAGTCAAAGGGATCGTCTTGGGGCATTATTTCCTGATTTTCCAACTTGTTCAATTTAAGAATATTGGTAACCAGTGCTGAAAGCCTTTGCGTTGCATCCATGATGGTTTTGGCATAGTCCCGCCGTTCTTCCCCGGTCAATGCATCATTCTGTAAAGCGGCGGCGTAACTCTGTATAATAGAAAGGGGGGTTTTAATTTCATGTGATACATTGGCGATGAATTCATTTTTCAGTGTTTCAATGTTGGCAAGCTCCGCCGCCATGGTGTTAAAATCATCAAACAGTACTGCGGTAGAATCCTTCTTGCCATCCTTGCGCAGGGGGGCGAGGCGAACCGAAAAATCACCCCGGGCAATTTTTTTTGCAGCCTCACGGAGATGCCGCAGGGGACGTTCAAAATAGTACTGCCGTATTACGGTGATGACCGCCGTTAGGATTACCGCAACGAAAAGGAGATAGCCCCACATGATGGCAATCTGTGCTATGAGAAAATTGCTCACGCGCTCCGCTGCTTCATTTACGGTTAGTAATAGCCAGATATCCATGCCGCTGATAACTATCAGCGCCAACGATACGATCAAATAATATTTACCGGAAAAAGTACCGGCGTTCACCCGTGGATCTTTCTCAACCCGGACTTTTTCCCACCTCATTTCAGTACCGCCTTATACCCCAGCCCATGTACCGTGACTATCTCAAAATCCTTGCAGTCCTTCAGTTTCTCCCGGAGTTTGGTAATATAGACATCCACTGTCCGGGGAGTACTGCCTGATTCCGTCCCCCAAAATTCATCCATAAGCTGACTCCGGGTAAAAGTGCGCTTGGGGTAGGAAAGGAGTTTAAAAAGTACATTGAATTCCTTAACCGTAAGGGAAATCTCCGTTTCCTCTACGGTGACGGTCATCTCATCGGCATTCATAACAAGGCTGCCGATAGTCAGCTTCTTTTCGTTGGCAATGTTGGCGCGGCGGAGCAGGGCTCCTACCCGTAGCACCAGTTCATCCATGTCCACAGGCTTCACCATATAATCATCAATGCCAATGCGGAACCCTTTTTGCTTTGATGATATATCATCCCTGGCGGTCATAAATAATATCGGGATAGTCCTGTCCTGTTCCCTGACCATGGCGGCGAACTTGAAGCCATCAATTTCCGGCATCATAATATCCGAAATAATGAGATCCACCATATGATCGATCATTTTATCAAACGCTTCCATGGCCAAATGACACCCGATGGCCTGGTACCCATGGTCATTCAGATACGCGCAGACAATCTGATTGAGCTTTATATCATCTTCTACGACAAGTATGGTAATCATGGTTTCCTTTTCCTTTATCATACTATAAATTACGGTTGTTAAAAAATTGTTAAAATGACAAAAAATTTATAAGGGTCCGGTAACCATGTCTTTGCGCTTCCCCCGTATCAACATCACATCCCCCACCCCAAACCGTTTCGCCGCCTTATCCGCAATGCGCTTAAGCGCCGCCGGGGCAGTTCCCGCCGCCAGTCCCCCCCAGGTACGCACCCGCTCTATCGCAAATCCGTGTTCGGTTAAAAGCCGGGACAGGGTCTTTATCGAAAACAGGTAGAGGTGGTCAAAAATTGCGGACCGCCACCGCCCCCCGAAGAGCCGCGCCTGGAAGCCGTCTATGTTCGGGGTGGTCACGATAAAGTCCCCCCCCGGTTTTAGGATACGGTGTACTTCCGCCACAAAGGAGGCGGGATCGTTCAGGTGTTCAATCAGGTGGGACGCCAGGGCCAGATCGAAGCCCGCATTTGCGGACGCATCGGGAAATTCGTTTTCCTCCAGTACCCGGTCCCGCACATCAAGGCCCCGTTTACGGGCATATTCCGCCGAGGGGGAAATCTCCGCACCTGTACACGCCCAGCCCCGGTCCCGCAGCGTTGCTAACAAGGCCCCGGTTGCACAGCCTATATCCAGCACCGATGGGGGCGCAGTATTAGTGCGCATAATTTCTTTTTCAATCCCATCCAACCCCGCGTCTTCCAGGGCCAGTTCCTGGAGTCGCAGAAACGCTGCTTCGTTGGCTAATTCGTAGGCCAGATAATCTTCGCCGTACCCTTCCCGGTAGCGCTGCCGTACCGCATCGTTTTCCGGCTGGGGGTTCATCTGTACCAGGCCGCAGCGGGTACAGCGGACGTAGAAAAAGCCCTCGCAGTAAAGGTGAGGGCTAAACACTTCACCGCCGCAGAGGGCACAGGGGATTGTCCGGGTCGTTTCCGTTTCCACCGGGGTGGACCAGGTCTTGATCGCCATTGACGAGCTTAGTCAACCTGGAGCCGGTAGATTACATTCCGGGAATTTTGGACGTTGTCCAGGGCGATTATTTCAAGGGTAACCTGGCCGCGGGTAAAGGCAATGTCGCCGATTTCGAAACCGGGGTAGGGGGCGTAGACCTGCCGCACCGGGACCAGGCTGTTCCGGTAGGCCATGGCGATGCCGTCACGGACGGAGAAGGTTTCAAAGTTGAGGTAGCCCTGCTCAACGCCGTTCAGGTAACAGATGATACGGAAGGGGGCCAGGGGCAAATCGCCGTTGTTTTCCCGGGTATCCGCAACTTCCACGGAAACCGTATACCGGCCCTGGCTGATGTTTCTGGTTTGGGCGGGATTGATAGCCTTCCGGTCCACAGTATCTCCGTTACGGAGGGTAACCGACAGGATGTTCGGGAGCCTCGTATCGGGCAACGGGGTGATGATGATGGCGGGGTTTACCCAGCGCCGTTCCCGCCGGTCAAAGATGGAAAAATAAAAGCCCTCATTGCCGGACAAGCCGGATTTTCCCGATGCGGCGATGTCCGTATCCTTTTCCACCAGGGAAAGGGTTTCCGGCAGATGGCTCGGGTCCAGGCGGCTGTAAAGACTCACCAGCCCGTCCCCGTGATCCATGGCAATCCAGGCGCCCAAGGGCGAGGGGATTCGGGAGGCGGTACTGTCGGGATCATTATAAAAGAGAATTTCCCCGGCATCGGCGGCGCGAATGGGGCCTTCTACCTCAAAGCATACCCCGAAGACGGGTTTGCCACGGTCGTTCCACCCAAAGTTGCGGCTCATCCGGCCTTCCTTGGTGGGCCAGTCCATCCCGTAGACTCCGGCGGCCAGGACAAACAGGGCTATACACACCAGGACCAGGAACACGCGCTGTCTCATGCTTACCTCTTTTCCAATTTAAAGGAGGCCAGGGTCATATCCCCGCCTACATAGATTTCCGAACCCCGCCTGCTGAAAAAGGCGGTTTCACTACTGAAGGGGGCCTCAAGGACGAGAAGCCCCGGCAGGTGCAGGGCGGCTAAGATTTTCGATCGGCCCCCCAGGGAGCTGATCGCGAAGATGAGGGAATCATTGCCCCCATCATCCAGGGCGATGATGGCGCCGCGGAGGGGGACCTTGATGCTTCGCCGGGTTTCAATCTCGTAGAGCCCTAACCCTCCCTGCCGTTCAAAGACGATCCATCTATTGTCCCCGGCAAAAGAAATGTGAACCGCGCGCCGGAAGCCGTCTTCCAGAAATTCGTGATAGACAACCCGGTAGGAATCTCCGAATTTTTCCAGCAAAAGAAAACGCTGATCATCGTAACCCGAAACAATGGCCAGCCGGGAACCGTCTTTGGCAATACGGCAGCCCAGGATCACCGCCAGCCGGGAGCCGCCGGGTTCAAAGAAATAGACCCGCCTGCCGGAAATGTCCAGCAATTCCACGGTCCCGTCCAGGGTGCCCGTGAGGATAAGATCCGAGGCGGCGTCGATACCGGTAAGGGGGGCGGCGAAATCGTAGGTCCAGAGCAGTTCCCCGCTCTCATTCACCAGGGAAAGGGATGTCTGTTCCTCCCCGATAAGAAAAATCTTCCCGTCCAGGAACAGGGGATAGCCCCGGACATGTTCTATCACCATAAGGGCGTCCCCCTGGTTACTGCGGATGGTAACGGCATCGGGAACCGCATCATATTCGACCCAGCGCTCATCTGAAAGGGAAACGGCGGCTCTTCCGGCGCCTTTGACGGGCTGGTTAATGGTAAACTTCCCCTGGGTATTAACATAGCCGAAACGGTTTCCAAGTTTAAAGGGAATCAGGTAGTCCTGGATTGGCTGGCCTTCAACGGCCATGTCCGCAGAGTAGTCCGATTCCAGGGAGCTGAGCCAGCGGGGAACCATGATGGTCTCCCGGGGAACCGGCTGGGCGGCAATAAAAACATAGAGAACAAAGAGGGAAAGAACAAGTACCACCCAGTATTTATTTTTTTCCTTGGCCACAGTATGTATATACCATACGAACCGGTACCCGTCCACCCCCGAATAGCAGGATAAACGCATAGGAAAAATAATGAAGAAAAGAGAAGAATTTTAACCGCGAAGGCGCCAAAGGCGACGAAGGAAAGAAAGAACAAGAGAATCTGGCTAAAAAAATACTGAATTGTGCCTACGAGGGAGTATCCTCTTCTTCCCCTTTGTCGCTTTCGGCGCCTTTGCGGTAAATTCTTTTCTTATGCGTTTATCCTGCCCGAATAGCAACACGGCAAAAAAAACCCGCAGCCACTCCGTAGAGCCGCTGCGGGTAAAATTACTTTGATACGGTGTTAATGTCCTTTACCGTGTCCCGCGTAGTGAATGTGCCAGTGCTCGTGCTGGGCGTGTTCGCTGCCCATCAAAGCTTCCCATTCCTTCATTACCGGGTTCTGCTCCACGCTCTTGAAGTTGTATTCCTTGTCCGCCAGGTACAGGCCGTGCGCCCGTTCCGCCTTGACATCCCAGGACGCAGGGGGCTGGCCGCCGCCGCCGATACAACCGCCGGGGCAGGCCATCACTTCGACAAAGTCAAAGTGCTCGCCGCCCTTGATGCGCTCGATGATCGCGTCGGCATTCGCCAAACCGGATACCACCGCCACCTTCAGCTCAAAGCCGGGCAGTTTTATGGTCGTGGTCTTGATGCCGTCTTCCAGGGATCCGGCCTTTGCGTCCACCCGCGGAAGCCCGCGGACGCCCGATTCAGCCAGGGCGACATAGTTCGCCGGGGTGTCCTGCTTCAGCACAGACAGGGCGTAGCGGAGGGCCGCTTCCATAACACCGCCGGTCACGCCGAAGATTACCGCCGCGCCGGTGGTAGTACCCCACTTGCCTTCCACCGCCTCGGGTTCGATATTGGCATAGTCAATACCGGATTCCTTGATCATGCGGATAATTTCCTGGGAGGTCAGTACAAACTCAACCAGCTTCTTGCCGTTGTGCTGGAACTCAGGCCGGGTTGACTCCCACTTCTTCGCCGAGCAGGGCATGATGGCTCCGCGGACTACCTGCTGATCGCCTTCCTTGGTATAGGTGCCGGAGAAAAGCTGCATGGGGGACCGGGTGGTCGATACATGGGGCATCACCTCGGGGCGATGCTTCTCCACATACGCAACCCACGCGGGGCAGCAGGAGGTAAAGAGGGGCCAGGTCGGTTTTCCCTCAAGCCGTTTCAGCAGTTCCGTCGCTTCCTGGATGATGGTCATGTCCGCCGCCACATTGGTGTCGTACACTTCATCAAAGCCGATACGGCGCAGGGCCGCCACCAGCCGTCCAAAGGTGTTTTCCTCCGGGGGAATCCCGAAGGCATTACCAACCGCAACACGAACCGCCGGGGCTATCTGCACGCTCACCTTGGTTTTCGGGTCGTCGATAAGCTTCCAGACCCGCTTGGTCTCGTTCTTTATCATGAGCGCGCCGGTGGGGCAGACCGCCGCGCATTGGCCGCAGCCGACGCAGACCGATTCGCCGATGTCCCTTTCGCCGACACAGCCGACGGTCATTTCGGAACCCCGGTGGACAAAGTCGATGGCGCCCACGTGCTGGATTTCGTTACACATACGGATACAACAACCGCAGGAAATACATTTGCTGGTATCCTTGGTGATGCAGTAACTGGATTCGTCCACGGTCGGTTCGGGCTTGTGCTGGGGATAGCGTACCCCGCTGATGCCGAAACGCTTGGCAAATGCCTGGAGCTTACAATCGATGCTGTTGTCGCAGGTGGTGCAGTCCCGGCAATGGTTCGCCAGGAGCAGTTCCAGGATATTCTTCCGGTACTTCCGCAGTTTTGTGGTGTTGGTCAGAATCTGCATACCCGCCTTGGGGAGCAGGGAACAGGAGGAGTCCAGGGAGGTACGGCCCGTTCTTTGGTCCACAATCTCCACCAGACACATACGGCAAGCGCCGTAGATAGAAAGTTCCGGAGTGTAGCAGAACGCGGGAATCTGGATGCCGACCTTTTTCGCGTGCTCAAGGACGTTCAGCCCCTTCTCCATTTCAACGGCCACGCCGTCAATCGTTATAAATTGTTTGTCAGCCATGATTATGCTTCCTCCTTAACCGCGTCGAACTTACATTTCTCTGTACAGGCAAAGCACTTGATACACTTTGTCTCGTCCAGAACGTAGTAAGCCTTCTTTTTGCCTTCAAGAACCTTATCCTGCTGGGTGATAGCGCCCGCAGGACAAGCCTTAGCACAGGAACCGCATCCCGAACAGTTTTCCGGGACAATGAAAAGCTTCTTCAGCTTCTTACACTCACCGGCGGTACATTTGTGCTTGTAGATGTGGTCTTCGTACTCATTGCGGAACCGCTTGATGGTACTGAGGATCGGGTTCGGGGCCGTCTTTCCCAGGCCGCAGAGGGCCGCCTTGGAAATGGTGGTGGCCAGTTCGTCCAGGGTTTCAATGTCCCCGTCCTTACCCGCGCCATTGACGATCCGTTCCAGGATTTCCAGCATACGCAGGGTCCCTTCCCGGCAGGGCACGCACTTCCCGCAGGACTCTTTCTTGGTGAAGTCCATGAAGAACCGGGCGATTTCGATCATACAGTTGGTTTCGTCCATGACAACCAGACCGCCGGAACCGATGATGGCCCCCGCCTTGGGTACATTGTCGAAATCCAGGGGCAGCTCGAGGTCCGCCTCGGTGAGACAGCCGCCGGAGGGGCCGCCAATTTGGACCGCCTTGAACTTGTGTCCGCCGCGGATACCGCCGCCGATGTCGTAGATGATTTCCTTGAGCTTCATGCCCATGGGCACTTCGATAAGCCCGGTGTTCTCGATCTTCCCGGTGAGGGCGAAGGTCTTGGTTCCCGGCGAAGAATCGGGGCCGACTCCCCGGTACCACTTCGCTCCCTTGTTGATGATGATGGGCACATTGGCGAAGGTTTCAACGTTGTTGAGGACGGTGGGTTTTTCGTACAAACCGCGTTCGGTGGAGCGATAACGCTTCACCCGGGGCATACCCCGGCGGCCTTCGATGGAGCCCATGAGGGCGGAGCCTTCACCGCAGACAAACGCGCCTGCGCCCCGGTAGATGGTCAGGTGGAAGCTAAAGTCCGACCCGAGGATCTTGTCGCCGAGCAGCCCGCACTCTTCGGCCTGTTGAATGGCGAGGCGGAGCCGTGCTACTGCGTTGGGATATTCCGCCCGGACGTAGATATAGCCCTGTTCCGCGCCGATGGCCTTAGCAGCAATCAGCATCCCTTCGATCATCTGATGGGGGATACCTTCCATGACCGACTGGTCCATGAACGCGCCGGGGTCGCCCTCGTCGCCGTTACACACGACATACTTGGGAGCGCCCTGAGCCTTGAGGGTGTCCCCCCATTTCTGGCCCGCCGGGAAACCCGCGCCGCCGCGGCCCCGGAGGTTTGAGTCGGCAACTTCCTGACAGACCGCTTCGGGGGTCATGTCAAAGAGCACCTTCTCGAAAGCGCTGTAGCCGCCCACCGCCAGGTATTCCTTGATGGACTCGGCGTTGATCTTCCCGCTCTGCTCAAGCACGATCCGCTGCTGCTTTTTATAGAAGGGAATATCATCTTTCTTGATAATCGGCTTGCCGTCCGGCCCCTTGTAGGCCAGGCGGTCCACGGGTTTGCCCTGCTTGATCGTCAGTTCAACGATGTCTTCGGCATCTTCGGGCTTCACATGGGTATAGAGCCAGCCCTGGGGTTCAACCACCACCAGAACGCTCTGGTTACAGAAGCCGGGACACCCGCCCTTCTTCACCCCCGCAGGGTGCCCAGGTTCTTCCTTGAGTTCCACGCTACAGGCAACCTTTTTCGCCTGGATGATCTCAACGATCTTGTCATAGACCTTGAGAGACCCGGAAGCGATACATCCATTGCCCGCACAGACAAGAATCTTGGTCTTCTCGTGGTCATAGGCCTTTTTGTAGGCCTCACGCGCCTTTTTCAAGGCATCTCTGTTTGCTAATTTAGACATTTCATACCCCCTTTAGAGTTTTGCCTTGAGTTCATCGAGGATAACCGGAACCTGGTCGGGAGTAACGTTGGCATAGACCTTGTCGTCAATGCCCTTACTCTGAACCATGAACGCCGGCGCCAAAGAACACGCCCCCAGGCACGCCACCGTCTGAACCGTAAAGCTCAGGTCGTCGGTGGTAACCTTCTTCTAAGTCAGCCCCAGTATGGAGCGGAATTTCTCCAGATTGGGGATGGACTTCCGTACGTGGCAGGCAGTCCCGTCACAGACCTTGATGATGAACTTGCCCTTGGGTTGCAGGGAGAAGTTCTCGTAGAACGTGGCGACCCCGTAGATACGGGCCTCGCTGACCCCCAGCTTCTTGGCCACGCAGGGGAAGGTTTCGGGCGGCAGGTAGTTATATTTCTCCTGTATGCCCTGTAAGATAGGAATAATGGAGCCTGGTTTGGCCCCCCATACCTTAATTACGTCGTCAACGACGGCAGCGTCAAATGTTGCAATACTCAAATTGCACCTCCTGGTTTCGATTTTGGCCATAGAATATGGCTTGTAATACATCCCGCTAGTGTATTCAAGTTATTGTAGTATGGGTTTGGTGGAAAGTCAAGGAAAAAATGGCGGATGTGTCGGTAAGCCAGGATACCATTAGGGGTTGTTTATATCAATAGTATTCCCATTAAAATGATAAGATATATCACTTGATCACCTCCCGGTTTGAAAGTATAGTATGACCCGGTAACAGGAGGAACACCATGGGTAATTTGACCATCGCGTCCGCTTTCCGGCTCAGGAATAAGCTGAAGGAACGGATTAAAAAGTTGAGCAGCCAGATAAGCTATGCGGCTGCGGTTAAGGACACCGGCACGGAGGAAAACACTTCGCTTTTTGACGGGAAGACCTTTTCCCAAACCATAAAAACCACCGAAGCATTGATGTCGTCCCTGCGGGAACTCAACCTTGCCATTGACACCGCCAACGTGATAAACCGGGAAGCCCTGATCTCCCTGGAAACCCTCAAGGCGAAGATCGCCCTCTTTGAGACTATCACGGTCAAATGCCGCAGCGCCGACAAGGTCCGCTACGAGTACAATGCCTCAGGCGGAAAGGATAAAATTGAGCTTGAGCCTTTGCTGGATCAGAAGGCCATGGTAAGCCGGTTTGAGGAGCTTAAAAAGGAAAAAGATGCGATCGAGGAAAAACTGGCGGAATCGAACTTTAAAACGCCGGTGAATTTCGACCCCAATTCCGTGAAGGAATTGCTGTAACGGCGCAGCAAGCAAGCAGCGGCAGAAAACAATTTAGGGAAGGGAAATGGAAAGCCTCCGCTCTTTTGGGCGGATGTTTAGCCGCGTGGCCAATTAGGTACATCAAACACTAGAGACTTAAAATCTCAAAGGCATAGTCTGAAAAACTATATTGTCCGGTCAAACCCGGTATCAGATTTTACGATCTTCTGATACCCTTTTGTACAAGAAGTTCCCTTAATCCGGACATAGTATCCCGGTAGGATTTTAATTCGTCTTTTATTTCTGATACATCTTCTTTAACCTGTTTAACCTCGCCCTTAAGTTCTTTAACCTCGCCCTTAAGTTCTTTAACCTCACCTTTAAGTTCTTTAAACTCGCCTTTAAGTTCGTGGAACTCTTGAATTTCCTGGTCAAGTTTCTTCTCTATACCTGATACATTTTCTTTAACCTGTTTAAACTCACCCCTAAGTTCGTGGAACTCTTGAAATTCCCGGTCAAATTCCTTCTTTTCAAGAGCCTCAATCTTAGTTGCCAAAACAGAATGTTCTGAATGGTTATGGAAAAAGGAATAAAAAGCGCTCTTTCCTGCTGATACTGCTACGTCATTCATAATTTTATCCCCTATTCCACTTGTCTAAAGATAACCCATGGGGAATCGTTTGTCAAGGCGCCAAATTTAACAACATGGGTCAAAATGATCCATGTGGATTTTGATAAACTGGCTGACCACCTGTAACACATCTCGTTTGACAATGCGTATAAAATAGGAGTATAATATAGCAAGAAGGTATTCGTAATGAAAAAACTCACGTATTATGCGATGTTTGAACCGTCAGAGAAGGGTAGCTTTTGTGTATACTGGCCCGATTTGCCGGGATGTACTTCTTGGGGCGAGAATCTCAAACACGCCGAAAAAATGGCGGAAGAAGCGCTTGGCTTACATCTTTACCGGATGGAACAAGATGGAGACATCCTGCCGGAACCGACAATGCCGCCCTTTGTAGAAACCCCTTGGGTTTCAGAAATGCCGGACGGCGCTATTGTCATGCCTGTTTCCATTTTCCCGGACATTGTAAAAAACGAACTGGACAATCGCGCGATAAAAACGAACATTACCTTACCGGCATGGCTCAAGGACTGGGCCGGTCTCCAGGGCATTAATTTGTCGCAGACTTTGCAAGCCACCCTGCGGCAAATGTATGGGCAAAGTCCGCAAAAGACGGCATGAGCGGGTGCTTGTTGAGGGCGATAAACGTATTGGCCCCCTAATCCGGTATGGTATCCCGCAGACCAAAGGTCTGATGTTCCTGCTGAATCTTGATAAGCTGGTTGACCACATTTAGAACATAGTCCTGGAACTGCGGGTTCAGTTCGTCAAAAAGGCGCAAAATCTGCTCCTTTTTGTCCGTGGGGGCTTTATTGAACATTTCCCCCTCGCCGGTCTTTAGGTAGGCCTCGCTTACCCCGAAGGTCATGGCGATTAAATGGATAATGCGGTCATTGGCAACCCGGTGTTCGCTCTCAAGTCCGGCAATATACCCTTTGCTGATATAGATGGCCTCGGCAAATTGAGGCTGGGTCATTTTCAGGGCTTTTCTGACCACTTTGATCCGCTCATTGACCGTCATTAAAAACCCACACCCCTGATACCTAATATTCTCATTTTAGCATAGAGAGTCTCACATAGCAAGACGATTTTAGCGGGTGATCTATTGACAAAAATTTCAATGTAGTATATTATCTTTCTATGAAATTTTTTAAGGAAAGGGTTCTATGGTGAACAATGAGGGGCGGGAACGGTTGGCTAAGGAAATCGACCGGCTAACGGAAGAAAACCGGGCCTATGTGCTGGGGGTCTCGCAAGCCCTTGTTTTTGCCCAGAAGGCCATGAATAGGCCGGAAGATACATCCCCTGGTGACAGGGTGGAAGGAAGGAACGGGCATACTGGTCTTTTTTAGTACAGGGTATGAATGCGGTATAAAAAAGGAGTGTTTTAATGAAAAAGGGAAAACTTTTATGGGTAATGCTCGGCATGGTGCTGGCATTGGGAATGTCGTTAACTGGATGTGCGGAATTTGCAGAAGTTTTGATTGGTGGTAGTTATTATACACCTTCCAGTAAAGGTTCCAATAGCAGTGGTTGCCCGGACTCCGGCGATTGTGTAATTATTACAGATGCAAACGGTGCTGGAGCGTATAAAACTTGTTCAAGCACTAGTTGTGCTGTAAGTCATTCGAGTAAGGATATTGCGAATGCAAATGTAAGATGTGATTGTAACCGTTGACAATCTGGATAAAGGAGTGTTTGATACCAGCCCGGCAAAATGAAAAAGATAGTACTCGGTTTAGAGATCATTTGTTTGTTGTTTTTCACCTCGCTGTTTATGGGCTGTATAACGTGGTGTGTGCATCCGGGGTCAGAAAGGTACTATCAAAATTTGAAAGAGACCGTAAGTGGATCTTGAAAAGGAGTTAAACGATATAAAACCCTGAGAGTTATGGATATTTCAACCATTTCACGGGGATTTATAAACCCAATTCGTTTACTATATTCAAACGTTAGTCTAAGGAGGCTAAAAAAATGAAAAGGAAAAGAGGATTCGCGGGAAAGAGTTTTATTTCGTGTGTCTTATTAGTGTTGCTGGCTTTGGGTATGGTCGGTACATTAACATCATGTGTGGATTTGATGTATGCTTTTACTGATGCTAAAATCCAAAGAGAGGAACAGCAAAGGCAGCAATCTATTGAAAAGCGGAAAAGAGAAGATGAATATCAGCGGAGACGTGAAGAAGCTGAACGACAAGATAGAGAATATAGACAAGATAATTGATAATGTCAATTATCTTTTGAGGTAATGCAAAGGTGACAGGTGCTTTTTTGCGATTGCGTAAAGATGGTGCAGAAGATGCCTGTCACCGAGTTTTTCCCGGTTTTAAGGGGTTCTCTATGAAAAAGATAACACTTACCGGATCCCAAAGGGTAGCTGAATTTAAGAAACTTATAGAAAGTGCCTTGGAACAAGGTTCTTTTGTATCCAGGCATTTGAAAGGCGATGCTGTTGATATTGCTCCTTTAGTACAGGAACACATACACGGTACGGTATTATATGTGTCATTGATTATGCCGACGGTTATGTAAGCAATTGAGTGCCGGTTTAGCGGACTTTCAGTCCGGGCCCGGTGAAGGGGTCATGGTGCGGATGGAGATTCCGCTGACATAAACGGGGACCCAGGGGTCCCTTTGACTTTTCTGTCCGCTTGGTCTACCATAATAATCAATGGACAAAATACCCGTTGCCATCATCGGTTTAGGCCGTATCGCCAGTCTCCTGGAGGACGATGCCCTTCGTGAAAAACCCTGCACCCATGCCGGGGCTATTGCGGCTAATCCTAACTGTACCATCGCTGCGGGCTGCGACCTTGACGCGGACCGCCGCCGTATTTTTGCCGAACGCTGGCATCGCCCGGTCTATGCCGATGTTAATGCCCTGTTTGCGGAACATAAGCCGGGCATACTTACTATCGCCACCCACCCGGACAGCCATTACTATTACTGTGCCTTGGCCGCCCGTCATGAGGTTCCGGTGGTGGTCTGCGAAAAGCCCCTGGCGGACACCATTGCTGCCGCGCGAAAGATAGCGGCGCTTCATCGCAAAGGCATCACCCGGATACTCACCAACCATGAACGGCGTTACTCCGCGGATTATATCAAAGCCAAGGCAATCCTGGAGGAAAAACGGCTTGGCCCCCTGCTCAGTATAAGGGCCGCACTGTACATGGGGAAAACCCGGCGGCTCCTGGACGTGTTCTGGCACGACGGCACTCATCTGGCGGACGCCGCCATGTTCCTGACCGGTGCGTCCCTGTACCACCGTCGCCGCTGGGGCGCCCGGCTGGACAGCCGGACCGGGACCGCGTGGCTGGAGGGGTATCTGGAACGGCCGGCGGAACGCGTCCCCTTTCTTATGGAAATCGGAGCGGAACGGGATCATCTGGTATTCGAGTTGGAGTTTTCCTGCGCCCAAGGCCGGCTGCGTATCGGAAACGGGATCTTTGAGGTTTGGGAAAGCGCCGAAAGCTCCTACGCCGAAGGGTTCCGTTCCCTAAAAAAAACTGGCGACACCTTCGATGGCCCCACGGGATATTTTGCCAATATGGTTGAAGACGCCGTGGCCTGTTACCGCGATCCATCCCGGCAGCCCCGGTCCGGCGCCGCTGATGGACTGCGGGTGATTGAGTACCTTAACTCGGTGAAGGCCTGGCGGGGAGGGATGTTTTCATGATCGCCGTATTACTTTTACTGCTGATTTACCTTGCGTTTATCAGTTTAGGATTACCCGATGCCCTGCTTGGATCGGCATGGCCGTCAATGTATGGCGCGCTTGGGGCGCCGCTCCATTACGCCGGAATACTGGCAATGATTATTGCGGGCGGAACGGTGGTTTCAAGCATATTCAGCGAACGGCTTATCAGACGTCTGGGAACGGGGCTTATTACCGCCCTAAGCGTTTTCATGACCGCCGCCGCCCTCTTTGGTTTTTCGCTTTCCCATACCTTTATCGGTTTGTGTTTTTGCGCAATTCCCCTTGGATTAGGCGCCGGTTCTGTTGATGCGGCGCTCAATAACTATGTGGCATTGCATTATAAGGCGCGGCATATGAGCTGGCTCCATTGTTTTTGGGGCATCGGTGCTTCAACAGGGCCGCTTATTATGGCGGCGTATTTAACCGGCGGCAGGCCCTGGAATGCGGCTTACCGCACGGTGGGCGTCATTCAATTTTGTCTGGTACTGTTACTGTTTATATCCCTGCCCCTATGGGGGAAACACCGCTTGGAAGCGACGGCGGCACAGAAACAAAAACGGTCCCTTAGTTACCGCGAATTGTTCAAAATCCCCGGGGTAAAACAAATTCTTGTCACGTTTTTTTGTTATTGCAGCATAGAACAAATAACGGGACTATGGGGCAGTAGCTATTTGGTACGGGTTAAAAATGCAGCCCCCGATTCCGCCGCCCGGTGGATTGCGCTCTACTATGGCGGAATCACCGCGGGGCGTTTTATTGCCGGTTTCTTAACCATGAAATTGAACAACCGGCAG
This sequence comes from Spirochaetia bacterium, assembly GCA_025997715.1. Classification (GTDB taxonomy): domain Bacteria; phylum Spirochaetota; class Spirochaetia; order Treponematales; family Breznakiellaceae; genus Termitinema. Next base: position 20,419 of record BNUY01000004.1, on the reverse strand, counting down.
ATGGTCCGTTTGGGGCAGGGGCTTATCGCCGGTGGAATCATTACCCTGCTTTTACCGGGTAACAGTACTATTACATTATTGCTTGGGTTTTTTATCATCGGCCTTGGCTGTGCGCCGATATACCCAAGCCTTTTACATGAAACCCCCGAAAACTTTGGCAGTGAATATTCGCAAATGATAATGGGCATACAAATGGCAACCGCGTATATTGGCATTACGGTAATGCCGCCCTTGTTTGGCTGGATTGCGTCGCATACCAATTTCGTTATATTCCCGGGGTTTATCGGCGTCATATTGGTACTGAAAATTATAATGTCGGAAACCGTGAATAAAAAAGTTGACACAGCAAAGGGATAATATTTTTTACAATTTCTCCAGCGCTGCAAGTATCCTGTCGATTTCCGCTTCCGTTGTTCCGCTCCCAAAGCTGAAGCGAACCGTCCCACCCGGAAATGTCCCGGCGGTTTTATGCGCCAAAGGGGAACAGTGCAGGCCGCTGCGGGTAATTATGCCGTGGCCTTCAAACAGTAATTGTGAAACCTCACCGGCATCGTATCCTTCGACAACAACTGAAACGACGGATACACAGCGATCCGGATCAAGGGTGCCGCAGACACGAATATTTTTTAGTTCCCGCAGCCCCGATAAAAAACGCGCCGTGGAAGCACGTTCGCGCTCCCGTATTGTTTCGACGCCGACGCCTAAAATCTCCTCCGCCGATGCGGCAAGGCTCAGGATGCCGATGATGTTTTGCGTACCCGGCTCGAACCGGTCCGGTAGAAAATCGGGCATATCAAGGGAGTGGGATACGCTGCCGGTGCCTCCGCTTATCCATTGCCGCATCGCGCCGCAGGCCGCTTCCCCAATCACGAACCCGCCTGATCCCGCAAGACCCCTGAGCCCCTTATGGCCCGCAAAGGCAATGACATCACAGATGCCGGCGTCACCGGAATCCCCCATGGTAAACGGCAGGACGCCCCCGGTCTGCGCCATGTCTAGGATGGTAAGGACGCCGTATTCATGGGCAATCCGGAAACATTCCCTTACGGGCAATATCGTGCCAAAGACGTTTGACGCATGGGTCATAACGAGCAGCCGTGTGTTTTTCCGTATTGCTTTACGGACGGCGCCGGGGTCCAGCGAACCGTCGGGAGCGCAGGGGAGCCAGTCAAGTTCTATCACGCCGTTTTTTCGGAGCAGGTCAAGGGGGCGGGCCGTTGCATTGTGTTCCACACCGGTGGCCAGCACATGGTCCCCCGGGCGGACAAGGCCGTTAATAGCCATATTCAGCGATTGTGTGGCCCCACTGGTGAATATCACCCGCAAAGGATCGGTCACGCCAAACAGCTTTCCTACCGCCCGGCGTGCCCGCAGGGTAATGGCCCCCGCCTCCAGTCCCTCAAAATTCCGCCCGGCGTTGAGGTGTACCCCGCCCAGATATTCGCGCAGTTCGCCGGTTACCGCAGGAGACAATGCAGGGGTTGTGGCGGCATAATTTGCGTATATCGTCACAGGGTGATCACGCCGGAAGCCTTTGCCAGGGTGTTTGTTATCTTCATCATGTCAACGATGCTGCCCACGGCGAGGCGTTCCGTCAGTTTATAGTAATTGGCGCAGGTCCCGCAGGTATAGATGTTCGTACCCTTTTCCTCCAGCGCCTTTAGGTCGGGCACGGTGTTTGCCCCCTCGGTGGTAAGATGCGCCCCGCCGTTCAAAAAGATAACCGCCTCAGGCAGGGGATTTAATTGGGTCAGCGAAAATATAAAACCCTTGATGAGCAGTTTGCCAAGATCCTCCGCCCCCCTGCCCATACTGTCCGCCGTTATCAGCGCCACCGGCCCCTTCTTCCCCGCTGCAGAACCGGGTTCCGAAGGATTGCCAAAAGCCTTAGTGGGGTCTTTAACGATGGTCACCTTGTAGATCGATGCCCCCTCATCGGTATACGAAAAACCGCAGCCGGTTCCCTTCGCCATCTTTTCGAGGTTCTGCACCGCGACAAAATTGTCTACCAGGACCACCACACCGTCCGAACCCTGTTCGGCCAGGGTTTTCTGTGCGTTTACCACAGGAATCGGGCAGGGATTTCCCCGCATATCCAATGTTTTCATATGTAACTCCTATTCATTCGTTAACTATAAGATGATGAAAATCTGTTGTCAATTATACACCGTTTTTGACGATATGGCTATGGGAACTTGACGATATTCATCCTTGTAGGCTATAATCAAAATGGGTTAAAGTAAATTGAAATGTCCGATAATAAGAGGTGAAGAATGAAGCGGATAATGGCGATGCTTTTGTTTGGGGCGATTTTCATTACGCTCTGCACGGCCCAGGCATCGCTCCGGAATTTCAAGCAGCAAGGCGCCGCCACCGGAACCTTGGAATCGGACGAGCTAAGCGTAGCCCACCCGAGTTTGCCCATCGGTACCTATGTAAAGATTACCAATACGGACAATGATAAGGTGGTATATGCCACCGTTACGAACCGGATAACTGCTTCGGTTGATAGAATAGCGGATCTTTCCCCCAGTGTCGCCGAGGTGATAGGGGTGCCCATTGATGGGTCCGTTCCGGTACTCCTTGAACGGGCGACCCGTCCGGTGGAACCGCCGCCGGAACCCGATCCGCCCCCGCCGCCTCCCCCACCGCCGCCGGAACCCGATCCGCCGCCTCCCCCACCGCCGCCGGAACCCGATCCGCCGCCTCCCCCTGCGCCGAAACCGGTATTGGCTAAGCCGCCCGCGCAGATCATCCCCCGTATGCCCGATCCGGGGAATACTACGATTTTCCGGGTACAGGCGGGGTCCTATTTGCTGCCCCTGCATGCGAAGGAGGCATTTGAGCGGCTGGTAGCGGCGGGATTCCACCCCTACTACGAACGGTTCGGGGAGCATATCCGGGTGGTTCTTCCCGGAGTCCCCGCTCAGTATCTTCCCTGGCTGGCCCAGCGTTTAGGAAATCTGGATGTCAAGGAAGCCTGGATTAGGCCTGAGCGTTAACCGGGGAATATCCGGATTTTTGTAGTTTATTACTTTATTAATCAACTATTTCGGTTATGCCCTTGACCCTTGCGCTGAAATTGTATATCTTTTAGTTTGATGGTACGGTTATTTAGACAGGTTTTACATCAACGATTTTTACCGGCAGTCTAAAATTTGTTGAGCAGCTATGTGTATTCATCAACCGTGTTGTCTTTGCCTCCCGGGTTTCTTCACCTCCTTTTCCCGGGAGGTTTTTTTATGCCCTGCTTGCTGTTTGACTTTGACAATTTAACAAAATATGTCATCTTCTTGACCTTACCGGAAAATGGAACAAACTCTGCCGCTTATGCTCCGCAACAGCCCGTAAAATACTGTTTCCGTTCAGCCTCTGCGGCGATGTGCATTTCGTCCAACCGTTCCATGATGGTATCCACCACGGCCTGCTTTTTATCTTCTATCCCGGCAGCTTCGGCCTTAGCCTTGGCGGCGTTCCTGAATTCCGTGCAGGACTGGGCCGGCCCTGCGGTGAACCGTATCACATCCTCGCTGACAAAATCGTCCATCATGTCTCCCTGACGGACATGGAGTATTTCGCCGTTTATGGCTACCAGACACATATAGTCGAAGGATTTTACATAAGAATCAATTTCCCGGACCCCTTTTTTGGTGCTTGGGTCCCAGGGCCGGTACCGGGTGCCGGAGGGGAACACCAGAATGAGTTTGCCCTTCCGCTTGATATCCAGCAGGGTTTTCATGGCCGCCCGGTTTATGCTGTTACTGCGGACTATTTCGGCATGGTCCTTCACCGGGTCCAGATGGGCCAGGCCGCGGCTGGGGTAGATGACCAGCCGGGTATGTGCACCGGTAAAGGCCGCTACCACGGGATTTTCCTCGTTCAGCTTGATCCCCGCGATGGCCACCAGGGCATCGGCAATGTCCTTACCGGGAGCAGGTTCTTTCCCTAAAAAATAGTGGAAAGCCGACAGATCCAGATTGCTGTAATGTTCCAAAAATAGGAGGCAGGAATGACCAGCCCGGGCTTTTCCCAAAAGATCCTTCAAATGCTCAAACCCGGAGATACCCGAACCGGGCAGGGCAAGGGTTTTGACCATTGTATGCAGATGGGGCAGGACATGTTCATCTCCCTCCTGGTATACATTCTGCTCGGTTACCACAGCGGCAACTTTTGACAGCCGCAGCGCATCCCGCACATTATCCTTAAACTTACCGCCTAGCGTTTCCATTCCCCTATAATACGGGTACCCTGGTACGGGTGTCAATTAAGAAGCTTCTCCCCAAAGGCGGATAAGTTCGATCACCAGGCGGCAGGCCATGACCATATCGGAGACCGCCGCCCATTCGATACGGCTGTGCCAGTTCCGGCCCCCGGTGAAGATATTGGGGGTGGGAATCCCCAGTTCCGTAAGCCGGGACCCGTCGGTGCCCCCCCGGATAGGCTTCAAGTAGGAATCGATCCCCAGATTGGCGGCCGCTTTTTGCAGTATTGCAAGCACCTCCGGCCGGGCGTCAATTTTTTCCTTCATGTTGTAATACTGTGCCTTGGATTCCAGAACCACCTTGCCGCCGGGGAACTGGGCTTCCACCGCCCGGGCAAAGCTATCAAGCGCCTTAAGCCGCCGTTCTATGCCGGTTTTTTCAAAGTCCCGGATGTACAGGGTCAGGGAACATTCGTCCGCCGTTCCTTTTATTTCCAGCGCATTGTAATAGCCGTAATACCCGTCGGTGGCCTCCGGGCTTTCCGACCGGGGAAGCATCTGCGCAAAGGAAGCGGCCATGGTGATGGCGTTGGCCATGATCCCCCGGGCATAGCCGGGGTGTATGCTTCTGCCCTTGAATGCGGCCTTTATTTCCCAGGCGTTAAAACATTCAACCTCAAGCTCCCCCACAGGCCCTCCGTCCAGGGTATAACAGGCCAGGGATTTGATTTGCCCCAGGGGGAATTCCGGCAGTCCCTTACCGGTTTCCTCGTCCGGGGAAAAGATGATTTCCACCGGGCCGTGCGTAATCTCCGGGTGAGCCAAAAGCCACTCCAGGGCCCCCATAATTTCGGCGATACCCGCCTTGTCGTCTGCACCCAGGAGGGTAGTCCCGTCGGTATGGATGATAGCCTTACCCTTTTGGGCTGCCAGCCCCGTATCCGTGACCGGGTCCAACACCAGGCCGCCTGAAAGGGTTATTTTCTCCCCATCGTAGTGGTGAACCAGTTGGGCCTTCACGTCCTTCCCGGAAACATCCGCGGCGGTATCCAGGTGGGCCAGGAAACCCACCGCAGGCCGGGACTCGCAGCCCGCACTGGGTGGAAGCCGGGCTATGACATAGCAGTGATCCGTCAGGTCCACGGCGCTAAGGCCCAGGCCGCGCAGCTCCGTTACTAAGGCCCTGGCTAAATCCCATTGGCCGGGGCTGGAGGGGGTGGCCTCAATGTGGTGATCGCTTTCGGTCCAGTACCGGACGTAGTTTAGGAAGCGGGGGACCACCAGGGCACTAAGGTGGGTGTCGGGGATTTCTTTGATTTGGTTTTGCATAGGGACCTACTTCTTCTTAAATATCCGGTAAACCAGTAACAGTATCTTATACCAGAAATAGGGGAAGATGCGGAAAAAGTGCAAAGGGTGTTGGAAGCAGTAGCCGAACCATTCAAGGCCCCGGTCAAAACTCGCGCGGGAGGGACGTTTTTTGCGCTCCGCAAAGACGTCAAAGATGTCGCTGCACCAGAGCCGCAGGCCGGTGTTGAGATGGCCGGTGTTCCGGGCGATCCACCGTTCTTCACCGTGGACCCCCTTGCCGATAAGCAGCAGCGAGGGGGAGGCTTTGCGGATAGCCTCCAGGATAGTGTTTTCGTCCTGGCGCTTAAAGCTGCCCACAAAGCGGCCCACTATCCGGAGCTTGGGAAAGGTTTGGCGGATATTCTTCTCGGTTATCTTCAGGATTCGGGGTTTTCCCCCCAACAGGTAGACGGATAACTCGCGGTTTTCCAGGATGGTCAGCAGGCTGATGATAAAGTCAAAGGGCATGTAGCGTACCGGGGTTTTGCCGGTTAAAAACCGTGCGCCGCCGGTAACGCTTTTTGAAATGGGGAGGACCAGAGCGGCTTTTTGCACAAAGTCCCGGTATTCATTCGCCCCCCGGGCCCGCAGCAAATCCCAGAGGGACAGTAGGACAATGTTCTTTCCCTTCACCGTTCCGTCCTGGTCCGGTGAGAGCAACTCATAGATAGTCGCGGCTAATGCGTCCTCGGGCACGATATCCAGGGGAACCTTGAGGACGCTAATCCGTTCTATTACTTGGGTGATGTCAGACTGAGGTCTGTCAGAGTCCATGCTGTCCTCTCTAAAAGGATGATCCGAACCGCCGCCGCCCCGTACAGTACGGCTGTTTCGGTCCTCAAAATAGTGTTTCCCATAACCAGGGGCTTAAACCCCGCCGTTAAAAATTCGGCAACCTCTTCCGGCGAAAACCCTCCCTCGGGGCCCACGGCGAGAACAACCAGATCGGGATCGCTACCAAGATACCCGTGAAAACCGCCGTTGGCAAGGGGGCCGGTCTGTTCCTGGTGGAAGATGAGCCCCAGGGGCCGCTTGCGTTGCTCTTTCAGGGTTTCCCAGTACGACAGCAGCGCTTCCACCGTGCAGGGGGCGGCAATTTCCGTGGCGATGGAGGAGCCGCTCTGCTGCCGGGCTTCCCTGATGATCCGCCGCCACCGTTCCACCCGGCCGGTCTCGAAGGTTCCATGTATCGAATAATCGGAAACAAAGGGGTGAATTTCGGCAATGCCCCCCTCAGCCGCCTGACGGACAATGAGGTCCAGCTTGGCGCCCTTGGGCAGAGCCTGGAACAGGATGATGGGGGGAAGGGAGGTTTCATCGACCATGTTTACGGGGAGACAATCCCCGGTAAGACAAGCACCGGCCAGGGACTGCACCAGAACCCGGACTTCTTCACCGGTGGGGAGCAGGGCATTAAAAACCGCCCCCTCCTTTAAGCGCCGCACCCGGACCAGGTAGTGAAAATCCTTGCCGGAAAGCCTGACCACCCCCCGGGAGTCCGGCGGGGAGGGCAGGATGAATTGTTTCATAGTCCCTCCACCCGCTATGACGCCAGGGCGGTATCGTCCTCCAGCAGCGCTTCGTTTTGCAATTCCCGCAGGGTCTTGGTGGTCTGCATAAGCCGGCCGTAATTGCCGGTCCGGAGGATGTTTACCGCCTCCTGGAGCTGCACATCGTACTCCAGATCGTACACCGGGGCAATGGCGGTACGGTTCTGCTCGTTCCGGATAAGCCGGCGGAGCAGAGAAAGGTCAATCCCATATTCACCGTTCAATTCCTTGGCAAAGGCGTCTATCTTTTCAGCGGCCGCCTTGGGATTGGCCTCCACAAAAGCGGGGATACGGTTGTCCGCGATAAGGGTATTCAGTTTTTCCGCTTCCTCGTTGGAGAACTCCGGAAACAGGACTTCCTTATCCGGGGGGATACCGATCTTGTCGATGTTCACGTCACTGGGGGTATAGTAACGGGCGGTGGTAATCCGGAACCCCGATTTTTCCAGGGGATAGACCTGCTGGACCGAACCCTTGCCGTAGGACTTTTCCCCCACCAGAAAGGCCCGACCCCGGTCCTTCAGCGCCCCCGCCACGATCTCCGAAGCCGAGGCGGACCCCCGGTTGATCAGGACCACCATGGGGATATTCTGCGGGACCATCGTACCCCGGCGGGCGGTAAACACGGCGTTTTCCGAGGCAATCCGGGATTTGGTGGATACCACCACCCCATCTTCCAGGAAGAGGTCGCAGATGCCCACGGCGGAGTTCAGGAGCCCCCCGTAGTTGTTTCGGAGGTCAAGGATGAAGCTGGTATAGTTCTTCCCCTTAAATTCCTCCAGCGCCTCCCTGGTCCGGTCCACGCTCATAGGGGTAAAGGTAAGGAGCTTGAGGTACCCGATGTTCCCTATCATCTCATGCTTAACCGTAGGAACTTCGATGATCGCCCTGGTGAGGGTTACCGGGAATTCCAGCCTTTCCCCCCGGCGGATCAGGAGCCGTACATCCACTCCGGGGGTCCCCCGGAGGCGTTTCAACACTTCGTCCATGGACAAAACATCCGTGGCTTCATCATTTATGGCAACGATAAGATCTCCGGGGTTGATCCCCGCCCGCCAGCCCGGGGTGTCCTCCATGGGGGCCGCCACCTCCACATACGGAGGCTTACCATTGGGACCCGCCGCAACCGGCTTGGTGATATACAAGCCCACCCCGCCGAAGTTCCCCTGGGTGGTATCGTTCAGGTCCGTCATTTCCGACTCCGGCAAAAAGGCCGAATAGGGGTCCCCCAGGGCATTAAACATCCCGGTCATAGCCCCTTCGTAGAGAACCTGGGGGTCAACTTCTTCCACATACCGCTTCTGGATAAAATCAAAAATATTTTGAATGACGGAAGTATACCGCTTGGAATCCTGTTCATTCCCCTGAGCTACGGCCGGAGGTACGGAGGCAAAAATACATACGACGCTGAGAACCAGCACTGCGGCGAACCAGAGCGGCCCGGCGCCGCGCGCCGTCTTGGGCTTGTTATAATCATCCATAATAATACATCCTTATTTGTATCCCTACTGTATCTATCGGCATTTCCCCTGTCAATAATGCCCCGCATAAACTACAGGGCTCCTGCATTTACTTTTTACTTTACAAAAACCCGACCAAATTGAGGAATTTTAACCGCGAAGGCGCCAAAGGCGACGAAGGAAGAGGGAAAAAGAAGAGCTATTCCCTGTTTTTTCTTCCCTTTGTGCGCCTTCTGCGCCTTTGCGGTTGATTATTCTTCATGATTTTTGCGGGTTTCGGGAGCCCTGGCATAAACTACCAGAGACCCAGTTGCTTCATCCGTTTTGCGGTTTTCCGCATATCATATTCAAGGCGCTTGAATTGCCACCGCCCCGATTCGGTGTCGAAGAGGGCATACCGGGCTGCGGCGCGGTGGTATCGTAAAACGCGATGGGCATCCGCCTGGTCCCGGGGGAAACCGATGCTTCCCGGATTGAGGAGGAAGCGTACAAGGTCCCGCTGCTTACCGTCCCGTCCTGTTTCGATAACCGCATCCGGTTCCCCGTATCCTATCTGATAAAAGCTTTCTCCATCCCTCTTGGTTTCAATAAAAAACGAAGGGAAGTGGGTGTGGCCGAAGAAACAGCGGGAAAAATCGTTTTGGGAAAAGGCGAATTCGGCGTCGTCTTGGGAGAAAATATAGCCCCAGATGGGGTTTTCCGGGCTGCCGTGGGAAAGGAGGATGCCTTCGTACTCGGTGTTGAGGGGAAGGGTGGCAAGATACGCAATATCAGTGGGGGTGAGTTGGGGCCGGGTCCACTCCATGGCGATCCGGGCATGGTCCGCGAAGCTGGAAAGGTCCGTTGCCCCCGCAGCGGCAAGGTCGTGGTTGCCCCCTAAAACCACCGCGCAGACTTCGGCGGCCCGGGCGATACATTCCCGGGGGTCCGGCCCGTAGCCAACGAGGTCCCCCAGGCAGAGAACCGCATTCCGGTCCCCCTGGGTTTCCCGCAACACCGCGTCAAAGGCAGCCAAATTGGCATGGATATCCGAAACAACCAATACTCGCATTTTATGCTTATTTTAGTATATTTATAGAAAGAAACATAAGTAGGACGAACGAAGTATGGCAGAAAAAAAAGCAGGGCGGCTTTCGGATATGCTTTCGGACAGGTTTTCCGATGTTTGGAAACTCCTTTCCGAAACCACGCTGTTTTTAAGCAGAACCAAAGAAATCGGCGCCCATGAACAGCAACTCCGTACCTGGCGTTCCGAACTGCAATCCTCCGGTCGAAACCCCGAGGTGGCCCAGCGGATCCGCTCTGAACTGACGGCACTCCGGAAAAGCCTCCGCCTCCAGGGCTACGATCTGAGCCTGGGCGGGCAGAACCTTATCATCGACGGATTTAGAAACGACGCCTGTCTTGGCGAAGGGTTTCGGCGGGTAGTCATTTTTATCTCAGACAACGCGCTATTTTTTCTGGCGGGGGAGGAAAACCATATCGCCCTGGCGGAATTTCTTGAAAAGCGGATAGAAGCTGAAATCAATGCCCGCAAAAATCGGACTGAAGTCCGCCGGATACGAATCCTGGACCGGCATTATCTTTGGTACCGCCGTCAGGGGCAGGACCTGATCCTTTCGGGGTCGGACACGGAAACCAAGGAGGACTTCGCGCGGTTTTCCGCCATGTGCGATGCCAATAGCCTGCTGTTTTTGGGGGGGCTGAAGGGGCTGCGGTAGGTGGATTTGCCTGCGGTCATATCCTGTCCACAAGGAAGGCAGGCAGAAACTTGGCGTCCCGGTAAACGGTGTTGAGGGTGCGGTTCAGGATAAAGCGGTTCGCAATGGCTTCATCATCGCAGAAATGGTTAAAGGCGGCTAAACTTACCGGCTTGGTAAGGGCACTGAACTTACATTCCACCGCCGTCTTTTTTGAAAGCCGGTTCAGGATAAAGTCCACCTCCGCGCCATCGGAAGTCCGGTAGAATTGCAGTTCCCCGGCGGCGCCCCGGTTTCGCCAGAGTTCAAGCATGGTATAGTTTTCAAAGAGGGCTCCCCGGTCGGGACGGTATTCGATGTCGTTAAAATTTTTTTCGATCAGGTTCCGCAGCCCCAGGTCACAGAAGTAGACCTTCTTCATCTTGCCTATGGCCTTGCGCTTGTTGACAAAGTAAGGTTCCAGCAATTTGATTATCCCCATCTGCTCAAGAATGTAGAGATACTCCTCGCAAGTCTTCCGGGGCAGGCCGGATGTCAGGCTTACTTCATTTACATTGAGCAGATTCCCTATTTGCAGAGAGATGAGCCGCAGCATTTTATTGAAGCCCACAATATCACCCTGGGAGATATAGTTCCGTATATCCTTCAATAAATAGGTCTGATAAATATCATCCAGTATCTGAATCTTTTCTTCCCGGTCCGCAGTCAACGCCGCACGGGGCAGACCGCCGTAAACCAGGTATTCCGAAAACAGGGCTTCAATAGGGGCGGTAAGGGGAGAACTCCCCGTATCCATATCAAGGGTTTCGTAGAGCGCCGCAAGTTTGGGGTCATTGAAAAAAAGATATTCGGAGAAAGAGAGGGACAGCACCTCCAATGTCCGTACCCTGCCTGCCAGGGACTCCTCAACCTGCTGCAGTATGTCCAGGGAGGAACTGCCCGAGCAGAGGATTTTCAGGTCCCGGTGCTTGTCCGTGAGGAGCTTTAGCATGGTGGATACCCCGGGGATGTACTGAAATTCGTCCACCAGGAGATACCCCTTTAGCTGGGGGTTAAGGTATACCTGGAGATATTTTTCCAGTTGGGATAATTTCTCGAAGAGCTGGGCGGTTTCCGGGTCCTGGCCGTAAAGGGTCAGGACCTGTTTGTCCTGGCTGAAGCTTTCCATAATAGAGGTCTTGCCCACCTGCCGTGCCCCCAAAAGCACCACAATGGACACTTGCTTAAAGGCATTGATAATTTTATCGGGATACCCGTTTCGTTTAAGCGCCATGCAGCCAGTATACTATTGAGCGATGGAAAAGGGAAGCTTAAAACCGAGAATTTTGTCAAATTTGAGAAAAATATCGCGAGAATATTGCCGATTTAGGAAATATTCTCGGTTTTAGAGAATTTCTGGCGACTCTTGTTTCGTGTGAGCAGTCAAGAATGACGTCTTGACATATTTATATCCCCATGATATATTATAGATATATACTATTTGGAGCGTAAATATGGCAACAACTGAAAAACGTTCACAGAACGCACGTTCACAGAACGCACGTTCGCAGAACGCAACCACGATTCGGTTTGATGATGATTATACCCGCCAGGTAATTGATAAGGCGGCAGAGCTGCTTCATCAAACCAGGACAGGTTTCTTATTGTCGGTTGCCCGTGAACGGGCTGAATCGGTTATTAAAGAACGGGCGCAAACGAGGCAGGAAATTGAGATGTTAATCTTATCCCCCGAAGCTTCTCTTGATATTGCCAAAACTCTTGAGAACCCGCCCAAACCCAATAAGCCGCTTAAAAAAGCCATGAGGGATTACCAAGACGCCAATATAGCGCATAGAAAATAAAAATGCCTATATTCACAGAATTGCGCTTGGAATATAACAGAGCATCTTTCTCCTGTGGTGTCCCGGTATTGGATTCATATCTCAAGGAACGAGCCAGATTGGATGTTAAACGCGGCTTATGGCTTACCCATGCCGGGGTGGGTATGCCGAGCGCTGCGCCCTTGTCGTCAAGCAATATGGTTTTCTGCTCCGCCTTGGGGCCGGACGCGCACCCTACCGCCAGCACAATCGCGACGGTGCATAAAACAAATCCCTTCATTCCATTTCGTAAATCGAACATCTTCTTTCTCCTCTCCATCTATTTTTAAGCCTGCGCAGTAACACAACGCCTTTCATGGCTTATCGCTCATAATGAATCAAGGTATGCGTCAAATTCTTTTGCAAACCCACCTTCGGTAATTACTTTTTCTGCACTGCGGATCGCCCGTTGCTGTACTTCGGTTTGTATGGTATGTCCTTCCCGGCTGTTTTCGGAAAAGGACAGTACCTCGGCGCCGTCTTTGCCTATTAACGAGGCGGTCAGCACAAACCGGATGTATTTATTTTTGGGATCGTTAAACGACACGTCTTCCATTTGAAAATCTGCTGCGAGGGTATAGGGCTTTTCCAATCCTGCGGCAGCGCCGGTTCTAAAGCCCCGTTTGGAAAAAACCGAGGCAAAGGCTTTTGCGATACGGTTGTTGACATCACCGGTGACTTCTACCTGAACGACAATCAACGCCGGCTGCTCCCGCATAAGCGCCCGGATCGCTTCTGCGCTTCCATACGTGGGCCGTTGACTCGCGGCCTCCGGCTGTAATACTCCACGAATCGTGTAAAAATTATCCGTCAGTTCCGCTACGTTTGCGGCAAAGGAAAGATTTTCATAGGCGGCAAATGTCCCGCTTGCTTTTTGCGCCGATTCTTTCAGGGCGCTAATCAACGCTTCATTCTCCTGGATCATCGCCGTATATCGGGCTGCGCCTTCGACCCGGTTCATTCTCGCGCTTGCATAGGCCATGCCGCTTCTGCTGTCGGTCCAGAAATCCTTCTGAATACCGATGAGGCCCGAAACTTCCGAAACAGCGGTAAGCTCATTTGAAAAATTTCTCATTTCCACCGATTCGCTTGTTTCCTTGCCTTTGTTTCGCTGTACTTTGTTCACCAAAATCTGGTTAGCCTTGGTTATTCCCTGGACGTCCACCCGAAATGCCTGGGCAAGGGTATTCAGGGCGGCATTTTCAGCGGAATCCTGATCCCTGCCGGACTCGACAGCCCACAGCCAGTCATGTTCGGGGTATGCGGCCTGGGGGTTGGTAACCCAGGATGGCGCTTTTCCGATAGCGGGGTTTGTAGTGCCGCAGGAAAAGAACAGCAGGGCAAGGGGGAAAAGGAAAAGATGCTTCCGTGCCTTGTAATTTGATGATTTTAGTGGTACAGTAAGGGAAGTGAGGTAAATATGTCCAATGCCGAGTTGCTTTTCAAGGAAATTGCGGGACTTCCGGACCACTATATGGGTGAAATCCTTGATTTTGTGGGTTATCTCAAACACAAAGCCCCCCCGGCGGTAAAAGCGTTCAAGGAGAACGGTGCGTTCACAACTATAACCCATGAGGACTTTGCCAAAAACCTGGCGGAAATCCGGCAGCTTTGCAAAGACTCTTCTATTATCGTTGATAGTTTTCTTGAAGAACGCCATGCAGAAACAGAACGTGAGGAAGCGAAATACCGGCGAATGTTCCACCATGAAAGTGAAAAATGATCTATATTCTGGATGCCTATACATTTTCAACCCGTGATAGATGAAAAAATCCTTTATGAAGCATCGAGGCTCAAGGGAACGTATACAATCTCTCTGGGTGACGCTATCGGACTCGCAACCACCATACACGTGAACGGCGTTTTTGTCAGTTCCGACGGCGAACTTGTGGAACCGGAAGCCGCAGAACACGCTCCGGTTTTCTGGTTCCGGCCGCCCAAACAAAAGAACTGAATCTACAGGGACATTATTTTTCTTCAAAACTCGGCTCGCCTATTTTTTCCAAATCCGGCGCCAGGCATTCGTTCTTTACCCCCTTTGTACTCTCCCTATTGCCTCCTATTCAATTATTTTTTTCCTTCTTGATGTTGTCTGCCGTAGTTTGTGAATAATTTCTCATCAAAAGTAATGTAGACTGGATCCTTCTCTGGTGTATGTGATAACACACCATCTACATAAGGTGTCCCACTGATAAACTCTACTCCATCAAACCAAGTTGCATCCAAGTAAAGTAACCTACTCTTATAGTTTAATGTGACCCAAGCGTGATTCTGACCGGAAACTTTTCTGATATTGCTTACACCTGATAAAGATTTCTCTTGAAGTCGGGCAATTAGTAAGGCTGAAAAGTCATCACAGACTCCCTTTAATGTGTCCGGCTTCTCATAGAAACACTTGGCGCCAATTGCAGGAAAATTATAATTCATGTCTTCTGCGACACTTAAGAAAACTTCATAAATTTTATTGAATCCAGTATCTTCTCTATTCTTTTTTAGAATTGCTTGAGCAATTGCCATTGTTCCCCAATCATAGCCAGGAAACAAAGAGCCTAAGTAGTTGTTTTTAGGCTTGTCTCTTGTAATTTTCCACTCCTTCGTAGTTGTTTTGGCCGGATAGAACGAAGTCTCGCCTTCAACCGGCGTTCTGTCATAACTGTAAGCTGTTATCATTGTCATGTCGCCGTTTGGTTCAAATCTAATTTCTAACCCATCCACACTAAAGTTCACAAACTTAGACTGTTGCCAACTGCTCATGTCAATGGCTTTATCAACACAATCATCTATTCTTTTGTAGCCCGAGATCTGTCCCCAAGTGTATAGAATACCGGTTATTTCTATTGGTATATCCCTATAAGTATTTTCATTAACGGAAGATACAGTTGTGGGTTGTTGAAAAACATCCTCTTTAACCGAAGTTGACATACAACCTGTGATTAACACCGCTACAAGAAGCAACAACGCAGTAATAAATCTTTTCATCATTTATCTCCTGATACACAAGACTCAAAAAACATATAAATAGTGCCGGGCACCATTTCCTCTTTTCTACCAATTAAATATAATAATTTTACCATCCTCTCATTTTATATGACTTTGGTACACTGGGCATGAACCATTCCTTAGTTTTTGTTCGTTTAAATTCAGTATATCGATTATATCTAACAGCATTTCCTGAATCCCAAGTGGTATCTATAATATACCCGACTCCATCAATAATGACCAAGTTGAATTCGTGCGCTTTTCCTGGCGTTGCTATATCACCAACCAAATATGTATCAATCCCTACGGCAGTCATCAAAGTATAAAACAACACTGAATACTCATAGCATACTCCACGCTCTCTTTGAAGTAAAGAAGCGACGGTGAACTGAGCTTGACCATTTGCATCCATCCAATCTGCTAAGTCATAATCATATGCAAATATATCGGCAACCCAATCATGTATCATTCTAATTTTCATATAAGGATTCGGCTCGTTTTTCGCCAGAGCAACAATATCTTTTTCAGAAGTCGTTTCTATATCATACCATTCAAGCTTGGTATTTCTTGCATTAGTAACCGCAGGATTGTATGATTCTGGATATTTATTTATAAAAGCTCTTCTTTCTGAAATGTTAGTAATTTCTATGCTTTTCCCACGACGTTCGATTTCACGACCAGTATCTTGATAAGCCAATTTGACTGCGTTTAGTTCTTCTGCTGTTATAGTTGGACGATAATGAATAAATTGTGGTTCAGGCGTGGGCTTAGGTGTTGGCGCCGGAGGCTGCGGGATATAAGAATGACCAAATGCAAAAGTAATACCTAAAGATAACCGGTTGTCATAGTTTTCAGAGAAGTTTTTTGATAAATTTAACTTATATTCGCATATATTCCAAACCATTTAAAAAATATTTTAGCTCCAAATATCGCATTGGTAGTAAATCCAAACCCGGATTCTGAGCCAGCACCTAGTAAAAAATTAAATGCTATTCCACTATATGGGAATGCGTGAACATATTTATTTCCAAAATCATATCCATACCATATTGCTGTACCAAATTTATTGATGCCTTGGAATGCACCGTCAGAATACGCTACTATTTCTGGTCTTAACGCAAGATTGCCCCATATACCCATGTAATAGATCAAACTATAACTTAAATCAAGTGAAAAACCATCCTGATCTGTTATGGAACCGCTCACCTCAACCATATTCGTATAGTCATTATCATTGAATTGTGCAAATAATGAGTGTAGATTAAATAATATGAGAATTACTACTAATTTAGTTTTCATTGTTTTCCCTTTAATAGTATCCTTTAATCTCTAAGGGTATAATTCCCCGCCCTTTAGGGCGTAAAGCTGGGGGTGTGGGGGATATGTTCCCCCACGTGCGCAAAGATTTCAAAGAGAAATCTTCAATACCTCGCCCTTTAGGGCGAGGATGCTTTATTAACCAGCAATTATGTAGACTTTTCTAAAAGCATACCAGTATTTTGTATCGCGTGACCACCAAAAAGGTGTGCCTTGCCCAGCTGGTACAGCAAACATTGTTAATACTGTCATATCTTGTAAGGGCGTTATACCACCACTATCTTTTTCATAGGTCCACATTTGCAGAGAAACCATTTCAAATTCAGATAAATTACGATATGCCGGATTTGGTAGTGGTGTTGAACCAGCATAGTCATATGCAGACCAGTCTCCATTAAAGAATTTATAACTAACATATTTTTCTACCCGAAGTCTACCATTCTCTCTTACTTCGTGATACCTTTCTTGCTGATACCCAGCAAATATTGCATTAACAGCCCTTTTTGTACCAGTCGCTATATCTGTATAGGTGACTCTTTGCACTTCTTGTGTAAAAGCTGTGGTAACAATTACCGTAGCAAGAATCATAAAGAAAAAGGGAGCTATTAAAAACTTATGCATTTTCATCAATCTCCTTGATATTAACAATTAACCCAATTTATCGCCTAGGTTCATACAGCATAAAAATGTATGAATCATCATTCCCAATCCACATATAGCCTAAGAACTCAGCTATATAATCCGGTTCATCATCATCAATTAAAGATGCAGCATTGTACCATAACTTGTAAAGATGTCCCTGCTGTGGTCTTTTTATCATATCCCCGGCTACATATTTCGCCCAATTTTGCCCCATATTAAAATACTTACCAAAGGATGCATACATATCATTTTTGAATAAAGCGTCGAATTCTGTATCTATTCGTTGTCGTGCTATGGTTTCAGTCATTGCGCCTAAATCTACTACCCCGTCGTTTGATGGAAACTTATAATGTTCAAAGAAACGAACTGTAGCTTGTTTGCTATGCAAGGGATATATTGTTGTTTTATATATACCTCTGCTCTTAAACCATTCATTTATGACAACATAGTCATAGCCATGATTATAATTGATGAGCGCTAAGGCGACATTACAAGCCCTTTGCTGCATCAAAGCCTGGACAGATGGGGCTAAACCCGGATTCGGGTCATATGTATTTATACTGTCATAATCAATAACATATCCCATTTTCTCGACCCAGGAAGGTATATAACGATTATAAATGTCGTCAGATTTTCCTCCATGGTATGCAACGGTGTCATAAAGCCAATAGTTGATAGTATGATCGCCAACAATAGCAGACCCGCTCTGCTCACGCCAGGATTCGGCAACTTGACCCTTGGTGAAACGCTGGCCATTAAGCGTCACAATCAGGGTATTAAATTCCCTGCCGGTCATCGGGGAGTCCTCCGCAAAAACGGCGAGGGATACAGAGAACAGCGCCATACACAAAAATCTGTTTTTCATTTCAAGCTCCCCTATTCAATCTTCACTATCTTGCCGTTTTTAATATAAGCCAGCAGTGAAATTCCTGTTTCATTTGTACGGATGTCATATCCCTGCTCTTTATACCAATCACGAATGAACTGGCCTCTTTCTTCAGTGATAGTATTCCTATCGGCGTCATAAAACGCATCATTACGCTCTACATATGTCACTGCCGTATGTCTTTCGGTTTCAGTCCTGTCTTCGGCTTTAATGTCTATCCTGTATATCGCATAGCCATGGTACCACCGACGCCTCGCTCGCATGGGAGTGGCGTTCAATGTTTTCCAGTGCTTCCTGAATAATCCGGTAACATTGCAGCTGCGCTTCCGCAGTCAGGGGCGAAAGGCGCAAATCATCCGCAGCCACCAGGCGGCACTCGATCCCGCTCCGCTTTTGAAAGGCTTCGCACAGTCCGGTTAGTGATTCTGTCAGCAGTAAATTATTAAAATCAGGGGGTATCAGGGCATGGCAAATATCCCGCAGCCGCCCAATCACGGCGTCACACCGGGCATTGACTTCATCACCCACCGCGGCGCCGGGATTTTTAAAGGGGATATAGCTGAGGGCCCGGATCTCCGGAATCACCGTGTCATGCAATTCACGGGCAAGCCGGGACCATCCCCGGTGAAACCTTCCCCTACGGATTCATCACCCGCGCCGTCTCCCTGCTTCTCCTGTCCATAAGCGCCTGCGCCGCCATCAGCATCCTGGGCGGGGTCATAGACATACTGATAAGCACTGGAAAGCCGCATTTCTCCCCGGAAGACACCTTCAAGGCGGGACTCCTCCGCTTCGGCGCATCTCCCCTCAAGGCCAATATCCTCTCCCGGCTGTACATAAACGCCATAGACCGGCCCCTGGCAATATTCGGCGGCTTCGCCCTATCCCGCCTCGCCCTGCCATTCCTCAAGGGGCGGCCTACAACTGCATCATGATAAATCCGGCAGAGGTAATTATGCACGCCTATGTGGTTCTTTTTTTGATTTTATAGATATACACGAACAAAGAAATACCGATGGCGATGAGAATTACCCCTGAAACCAATTGAATCATGTTAACCTCCTACAACTGCATCAAGTCCCGGTGGTTCTTAACCCCCAGCTTTTGATAAATCCGGTACAGGTAATTATGCACGCTCCGTTCAACCAACGCCAATTCATCCGCAATCTGCTTATTCTCCCACCCCTTATGGGCCAGGGTAAATATTTCCTGTTCCCGCCTGGTCAGCCCCTTGATCAAATCCGGAACCACCGCCAGCTTGCCAACCAGCTCCTGATCTATCCAGGTCTGTCCCCGCAGCACCGCTTTCATAGCGGTTTCCAGTTCCCGCAGCCCCTTCATCTTGGGCACATACCCTCTAACGCCCATACTCAGGGCATTTTTAACATGGGGATAGTCGGTATAAATGGAAGGCTCTGTTCCATAAGACTGCGCCTACTACTAACTAATTAAAAATAGGAGATTTATTATGACATTGAAAGAAGCAAAATATATTCTTAACCGGGCTGGATATAGGGTGATAAGGGAAATGATTGACAGGGACGTTGACCTGCGAAGCAACCGAGCAGCAAAAGACGAAGCTCAGAAAGATTGGGAAGCAATAGGTAAAAGAAATCGGGCGGGAATGCAAACAGCAGAAGATGCTATTGCTGATTATCATAAAAACTTTGGTTTTGCAAAAGAAACAGGCTTTCCGAAAGCGGAAATACTTAGTTATTTGGATAAATTTTGGGAACCCGGAGATAATATTGATGAAATGGTAAGCGATATATGTAGGTCTGTTTTACATACCGATTCCATAGAAGATATTGATGATTCAACTTGGGATATGTTATACGCTACAGTAGAAGATTACGAGAGTAACGATTTATAAGACATGTGCCAGTAGTAGGTGCAGCGTTATGGAACAGAGCCAAATGGAATACACCAGTACCGCAGGGGCTCCCGGATCCCGGGCGTGTTTGTACCGCTCCGCAAGGAAGGGCAGCAGCTCAAGCCCGTTTTCGGTCTCCTTGAGCCCGATATCGAGGATAACCAAATCCGGCGCTTTGGTAAGGGCAGCAAAAAGCCCCCGCGCCTCTTTGATGTTTGCCGCTTGCCCGACGATAGTCCATTGCTTTTTTAAAACCGCAACAAGTCCCTCCCGTAATATCGGGTGATCATCAATAATGACCAGGCGGCATGAACCCGCAGGTATGCCGGGCTTCGTTTTCATAGGGCTCCCTCCTATAACGATGGAAATATACCCTATAATGAAGTATTTGTCGATGATGAGTCCCTGAAGACAGGGCCAGCGCATACTTGTTAAGAAATATCTATCGAATAGATAAAAAATGAAGAAAGGAGTAAACACAGAGCCTATATGATAAAGGTCAGAAAGGGGTACTCTGTATCTGACGGGATATGGGGGCCGGCGCCGATTGTTTCGTGCCGTGAGGGAACGGTGAGGGGAAACCCTGACAGACCTCGTCACAG
>BNUY01000003.1 GCA_025997715.1 Spirochaetia bacterium | reverse complement strand
GGGCGCGACTTCAAAGGTAACAATGACGAGGCCGGTCATAAGGCAGATAATCACGGTGTCCCAGAAGGTACCGGTCATGGAGACCAGAGCCTGCCGGACGGGGTTCGCGGTTTTGGCCGCGGAGGCAACGATAGGCGCGGAACCCATACCGGATTCGTTGGAGAACAAGCCCCGGGCAATACCGTAGCGGGCCGCCGCCATAAGTCCGAAACCGGCCAATCCGCCCCCAACAGCCCTGGTATTAAAGGCGGCCGCTAATATGACAGAAACCGCCTGGCCTATGTATTGAGCGTTTATCACCAGGATAGTAATACAGCCCAGGACATAGATAAGGGACATAAACGGTACGATGGCTTCACACACCTTGGAAATCCACTTTAAGCCGCCGATGAGCACCGCCCCCACAAAAATCGTCAATACCAAACCGGTAACCCAGGTTGGAACGGCAAAGGTCGTTTTCACCAGGCCCGAAACCGCATTGGACTGGGTCATGTCCCCAATCCCAAAGGCCGCTATGGCCGCAAAGAGTGCAAAGAGGATACCAAGGACCCGCCCGGCTTTCTTGTTTTTCAAACCGCGTTCCAGAGCGAACATGGCGCCCCCTAACATGGCCCCTTTCTCATTCTTCACCCGGTACTTGACCGCAATCAGGGACTCTGAGTACTTGGTGGCAATCCCGAATACACCGGTAAGCCACATCCAAAGCACCGCTCCGGGGCCGCCCACGGCAATCGCCGTCCCGACGCCAATGATATTCCCGGTCCCGATGGTAGAGGCCAGGGCCGTGGTCAGCGCGGCAAACTGGGATACGTCCCCTTCACCATGCGCGTCCTTGGTCACCGATAACTTGATACCCAAACCAAGCTTCTTCTGGATAAACCCGGTCCTAACGGTAAGGTACAGGTGGGTTCCGAACAGCAAGACCAGGAGCCAAGGGCCCCAGACCCAACTGTCAATAGTCGATACGACTTTTGCAAATGCTTCCACTTTTAAACTCCTTATAAGTTAAGGCGTTTCCAGCGGGGTACCATTGGAAACGCCTTGATGGACTTAGGACAGAACTTCGGTGGCAGGAACGTAGGGCAGGCCGTGAGCGTCGGACACCCCTTTATAGGTGACTTTGCCCTTGAAGGTGTTGAGCCCTTCCAGGAGGCCCTTGTCAGCCTTCAGGGCCGCAGACACGCCCTTGTCCGCAATGGCAAGGCCGTAGTTCAGGGTGGCGTTCTCCAGGGCAAGGGTGGAGGTATTGGCCACCGCGCCGGGCATATTGCCCACGCAATAGTTCACCACGCCGTCCTGGGTATACACCGGGTTGTCATGGTAGGTGACATGGCTGGCTTCACTGCTCCCGCCCTGGTCAATGGCCACGTCCACGATTACCGACCCCGGCTTCATGGTCTTGAGGTGGGCCTTCTTGATAACCTGGGGGGTGGCGGAACCGGGGATGAGCACCGCGCCGATAACCAGGTCCGCCGTGGGCAGGATGGCGTCGATGTTTTGAGGGGTGGAATACTGGGTATTGAGGGCGGCGCCGTAGATGTCCTCCAGGTACTCAAGCTTCTGGAGGTTGACGTCCAGCACCGTAACCCGTGCGCCGAAGCCCACCGCAATTTTCACCGCGTTGGCGCCCACCGTGCCGGCCCCGAGGACCACCACTTCCGCCTTGGGAACACCGGGGACACCGGAGAGCAGCACGCCGCGCCCGCCAAAGGGCTTCTCCAGGTACTTGGCCCCTTCCTGGATGGCAAGGCGGCCCGCAATCTGGCTCATGGGGATCAGGCAGGGAAGCTGGCCCCGGCTGTCCTTAATGGTTTCAAAGGCAATGCCGATACACTTGCTCTTGAGCAGCGCATCGGTCAGGGGTCTATCCGGCGCAAGGTGCAGGTAGGTGTACAGAATCTGGCCTTCCCGGATGAGCTTGTATTCCGCCTCCAGGGGTTCCTTGACCTTGTAGATCATATCGGCCTGGGCAAAGATGTCCTCGGCCTTGTCCACAATCTTGGCACCTGCCTTTTTGTACAGGTCGTCCGGGAACGCAGAGCCTTCTCCGGCGCCCTTCTGAACCAGCACCTCGTGGCCGTGCTTCACAAATGCCTCGACCCCTTTGGGAGTCAAGCCAACCCGGTACTCATGTTTTTTGATCTCAGTAACTGTCCCGACTTTCATACAGAACCTCCGTAAAATAATTGAAACGCCGCTTCCGGGATAATCCGGAAACTACGGCTGGTCCAATTATGATACATTTTTTTCCTTCTTAGTGAATATTTCGACAAATACGTAAACATTAACGCGGTATCCGCATCTTGCCTAAAAAATTAAGGCAATTTGAGCTTATCCCCTTAATTATCATTGTGTCAATCCCCGATATTTGCTATTCTGAACCCATGGATGCCATTGACCGAAAAATTCTGGAAATTCTGCGGAAAAAAGCCCGTATCCCCCTCAAAGGGCTCAGCCAGCAGGTAAACCTTTCCCTGCCCTCCACCAGTGAACGGCTGCATAAACTGGAACGGGCGGGGTACATAAAGGAATACGCGGCCATTTTAGACCCCCAAAAGTTCAATAAGGAGTTCACCTGTTTCTGCATGGTGGAATTCAGCCGCCACGACATCAACTACGACCGGGACTTTGTGGATTTTGTCATGCACTGCCCGGAAATTCTTGAGTGCCACCGCATTACGGGCGCCTACGAATATATGCTGAAGATAGTCACCCGTTCCGTAAAGGACATGGAGCAGCTTATTGAGGTGATGCGCCTTGAAAAGCGGGTGATCAACACCAGCACCATAACCATTCTGACGAGCATCAAGGATGAGGCGTCTGTAGGGGCGGAATAGTGGATAAATCATACGACTGGGGAATCGTCAATGTCATTATCGTTTCCGCGAACTCCGAACCATTCACCGGTTCCGTAGCGGTAAAGGATGGCCGTATCGCCGCGGTCATCCGGGAAACCCTTCGGCGGGATGACTGCGCCCAATGGCTGGACGGCGGCGGCAAGATCCTCATGCCCGGCTTTTTTAACGGCCACTGTCACGGGGACATGACCCTGGGCAAGGGTCTGGGGGACGGCATGACCCTGGGGGAACAGAATGAAGCCTTTGCCGATCATAATTGGTTCCAAAAATTTATCACCGACGAGGATCGCTATTATTCACGGCAGCTCACCTATTGCGAAGCCCTTCTTTCGGGCACAACCTTTCTCTGTGAAAACATGTACTGGAGCCTGGGCAAGGACTCCGCAAAGGCCATGACCGAAACCGGCATACGGGGCGCACTGGTGGAGGACATACGCCGAGACTTTGTCAACCAGGACGACCTGGTCCCGGCTGCGGACCTCCGGGCCTTCATGGATGATTGCCGCCAACGGGGACTGGTGCCCGTCGCGGGGCTGCCGGCGGAGGAGGATTTTGAAACCCGCCGCCTCCTTACCGCCCAGGAAACGCTGGAAAGCTTAGGGATGCTGCGAACCATGCACCTGGCCGAAACGGATTGGCGGGTGGCCGTCGTAGAAACCAAGTACGGCCTGAGTCCCATTGAATATCTGCATCAAAACAAACTCCTGGGCAAACGCTTTATCGGCTCCCACGTGGTTCATGCCTCGGATCGGGATGTTAGTCTATTGAAGGAAAATGGCGTTTCGGTGGTCAACACCCCCCTCTGCGAGATGAAAATTGCCGACGGCATTGCCCCCATCCCCGCGATGGTCCGGCAAGGGGTCACCATCTGCCTGGGAACCGACGGGGCGATGTGGAACAATTCCAACGATATCTTTCGGGAAATGAAGGGGATGGCCCTGCTTCATTCTATTAATAGCGGTACGAGGAGCCTCTCCATTCGGGACATCCTGGACATGGCTACCATAAACGGGGCCAGGGCCTTTGGGGTGGAGGCCGATTTGGGAACCATTGAGCCGGGAAAACTGGCGGATATGATCCTTGTCGAAACTGCCACGCCCCATATGCAGCCCCTGCGGCTGGGTAAGCATGAAAACGTTTTGTCAAACATCGTGTACAGCGCCACCGGGGGGGACGTTACGGATGTGTTTGTCGGCGGTAGGCGGGTTGTGGAAAACCGGGTGTTGCAGGGTGTTGATGTGGCGGGGATTGCGGCAAGGGTACGGGGGGGGGCGGAGAAAATTGCCGGTGCCCTGGAGTAGTGGCAAAGTCGGGAGGAGAGGGGCATGCCGGACGCTCATGCTGTTGGAGGAACCTGCTCCCGGAGCCCGGCCCCAGGGGGCCAGAATAGGTCTCCGTACGCAGAGACATCCAAATGCATTCGGTCCGGCACGCCCCTCTCCACCCGCTGCGCCAATACTGTCTCGCTGAACTGAGGGGGGAAATGCATTCGGTCCATCGTTGCGCTATCACTATATCGCTGAACTGAGTGGGGCGGTATCATATTGCGTACAAATTGGTGTTAGTGGTAACATTATCTTGAAATGAATAGCAATTATTTTATGCCCACCAGGGTTATCATTGGTGATGATTGTGTTTTCGGGAACCGGGCTCTCCTTAAGGAGTTGGGGAAGAGGGCGCTGATTGTAAGCGGGAAGAATTCGGCTAGGGCTAACGGTTCCCTGGCGGATCTAGTGCGTGCCCTGGACGCTAATGGGCAATCCTACTTTTTGTACGATGCGGTGATGAGTAATCCCACGGTGGATTGCATCTATGAAGCGGCGGAGGCTGCTAAGCGGGAGGGCTGCGAATTTGTGGCGGGACTGGGGGGCGGGTCTCCTCTGGATGCCGCAAAGGGGGCCGCTGTGCTGGCGCTGAATCCGGTGGAGAAATCTAGTCTGTTTAGTACAAGCTTTACTACGGCGCTGCCCATTGTCGCGGTTCCTACCACCGCCGGTACCGGGTCCGAAGTTACCCCTACTGCGGTCTTCACTAACCATGCGGCCAAAACTAAAACTTCCATCAAAACCCCCGCCATATTTCCCCGTTATGCATTCCTGGATGCAAAATATACCCTCGGGCTCAGCCGGGCCATCACTATTAATACCGCTGTTGACGCCCTGACCCACGCGGTGGAGGGTATGCTTTCCCAGACGGCGGGGGCCCTTACCGATACCCTGGCAAAAGAAAGTATTGCGGTGATCGCCGGGTGTTTCGGCGTTCTGCGCGGCGGCCGGGAACTGGATATAGGCATACGGCAAAAACTGCTCTACGCAGCAATGCTGGCGGGGATGGTTATCGCCAATACGGGAACGAATGTGGTTCACTCCATGGGCTATAGTCTTACCTATCATCGCAATATTGATCACGGCAGGGCTAACGGTCTGATTTTTGCAGAATTCCTAAAGCGCATAGAACAAAAGGAAGAAAATAGCGATTCTAAGCGCATTCCGGTAATACTATCCTGCCTGAAGGTAAAGTCCCTGGATGAGTTTTCCGGTATCCTCGACGGTCTGTTTGGAAAGAAGGAATCCTTCACCGCCGCCGAATTGGAGCAGTATGCCGAACAGGCCTCCGGGGCCAGGAGTATTGCCAATGGCATATTCCGGTTTGAAAAAGAAGAACTGCTGGATATTTTCAAAAAATCTATGGGGTAGGCGGAGTTTATGCGATATTACAGTACCAGAAGCCGGTCAAACCCGGTTAGTTTTGCTGTCGCCGCCCTCGGAGGTCTTGCCCCGGACGGCGGTCTCTTCATCCCCGAGGAGATCCCCTCCTATCCCGGCAGGGTAAAAAATTCCCTGGGAACCATGAGCTTTTTTGACATCGCCTTTGAAACTATCCGCCCCTATGTCCATCCGGAACTGCCCGACGCCGTTCTGGAGGATCTGGTCCACTCGGCATATCCCTTCACCGCGCCCCTGGTGAGTGTGGGGGATCGCCTGGTACTGGAACTTTTCCACGGCCCCACCGCCGCCTTCAAGGACTTCGGCGCCCGTTTCATGGCCCGCGCCTTTTCCTACCTCCGCCGCGGCGAGGACAAGCCCCTGCATATTCTGGTAGCCACCTCCGGCGACACCGGCGGCGCGGTGGCCGACGGCTTCTACGGCGTGGAGGGCATTTCCGTCACCGTGCTCTACCCTAAAGGCCGGGTGACCCCCCTCCAGGAAAAGCAGATCGCCGGTCTTGGCGGCAACATCGGGAGCCTTGCCGTGGAGGGCAGCTTTGACGACTGTCAGGCCCTGGTAAAAGCCGCCTTCGCCGACGAGGGTTTGCGGAAACGCGCAGCCCTCTCCTCAGCCAATTCCATCAACGTGGCCCGCCTCATTCCCCAGGCCATCTACTACAGCGTTGCTGCGGGCAAAGCCTTTGCCGGTAAAACCGACAGCGATGGTGAGGCCACTCCACGCGGTGGCCCGGCCTCTCCACGGGTCCCCGGTCAATCCAACCAAAGGTCTGCCATCGCCATTCCCAATGCGTCCCATGAGGTCAAAGCCGGAAGCCCCATTACCTTCTGTGTGCCCAGCGGCAACTTCGGTAACCTTACTGCGGGGCTCTACGCACTAAAGATGGGGGCGCCTATCCGCGGCTTCATCGCCGCCACCAACATAAACAAGGCGGTGCCGGATTACCTTGCAAGCGGCGAATACCATGCCCGTGTATCCCGGGTAACCATTTCCAACGCCATGGACGTAGGCGCCCCCAGCAACTTTGAACGCATGACCGCCCACTGGACCTTAGAAGAACTGCGGGGAATGATCCGCGGCGTCCATGTGTCCGATGAGGATACCCGGAAAACTATCGCCGCCGTTCACGACAAATACGCCTACTTCCTCGACCCCCACGGCGCTGTAGGCTGGCGGGCAGTAGATATACTGTCCGCGGTTGCAGGCCCCTTGGCAATACTTGCCACCGCCCACCCGGCGAAGTTCGCGGAAACCGTGGAACCCCTGGCCGGTTCTGTTCCGGCCCCGGCGTCTATAAAAAACGCCTTAAGCCGTACCGCCCAAGCCCAGACCATCCCGGCGGAACTTTCCGCCCTGGCCGATACCCTATAATAATACCAAGGAGAAACCCATGAAATTGTGCCCCTGCGGTTCCGGCCGCCCCTACGCCGAATGCTGCGAGCCCTATATCACCGGAGCCCAAAAGCCCCCCACCGCAGAATCACTAATGCGCAGCCGATACACCGCCTACGCGGAACACGCCGTGGATTACATTGTGGAAACCTGCGTCCGGGATACGGATGAGAAACAGAACATCGATGTAAAGGAAACCCGCGCCTGGAGTGAAGGATCAAAGTGGCTGGGCTTAAAGATACTGTCGGTCACCAGGGGCGGCCCCGCCGACACCGAGGGAACCGTGGAGTTTGAGGCATCCTATGAACGGGACGGGCTGAGGGACATCCACCACGAACGGGCGCAGTTCAAGAAGGTTGACGGGCAGTGGCTCTACGACGAGGGGGACATTGTACCGAAGACCATCGTCCGCGCCACGCCGAAGGTGGGACGCAATGAGCCATGCCCTTGCGGGAGCGGGAAGAAGTATAAGCATTGCTGCGGGGCAGTGAAGTAGGAGGTTAATCATTGTATTTCTTAAAATTTTCAGCCTGCTCAAATATTTCCTTGTATACCTCGTCGTTTGTTTCGGGCGGGTATCCATATTTATCAAGAACCAGGATTAAATCAACCTGCAATTCGGCTTTTATGTCTTCTTTTTTTGACCAGTCGGTATAGTGAGTTTTATCGTCAACGATTATCTTTATCTCTTTTGATAGGGCTATAAGTTTCTCGTGGGGATAGGGGAAGCCAAATTTTTCGGAAATTGATTTAAGGATGTCATAAAATGCTTTTTCTTCATAATCAATTCCCATTGCGGAAAACGAATTCTTTTCGGTTTTAAGATTTTTCAACAAATCGGATAATTGATCGGCAACTTCATCGAGTACATCGCTGGCGTATTGCTTTTCATTCCGGCGGTTATTGTAATCATCAATAACATGCTTTAGTTTCTCTGCGAATTCAAGGGCCTTTATCTTATTGACTTTCTTGAATTCATTTATGGCTTGTTGTAATAACTGTTGTAGTAATTTTATCTTAGTGTTTGGAAGGGGGATTTTTGCTATTTTTGCCAGATATTCATCGCTGAATATATCCGTATCAATTCGTTTACCCACCTCGAATAATTCTTCCACGCCTTCGGATTGAATTGCATCGGCGACTAATTTGCGGACTTGTGCGTTCATTTGGAATATATCAGGGGCATCGCCTTTGGTCATTTTGAATAGGATGGAGCGGACTGCGCCGTAGTAATGAATGTAGTCCCGTTCTTTTGCGCCGATCTCTTCACTGGAACTGCATAAATCAAAGGCTTGTTGCAGACGTTTTACTGCGGCCATAAAACGGGTTTCAAGTTCCTCATTTTGTTGGATGAATTCGACAGCACGGTTGAGACAGTCAAGCTGTTCCATAGGGCTTCCGGTAAAGTATTTGGAATTATCAAAGGCATGAAACATCGGGGCCAAGACTTCCAGTTGGTCTCTTACTATGGTAATGGATTGTTCTATGCCTTCAAATTCATCTTCTTCATAGTTGGTATACTTTTTAAGGGCAAGATTCATGTTGTTTTTAATACCGATATAGTCTATAATCAGACCTTTTTCCTTTCCCGGATATACACGGTTTACCCGTGAGATAGTCTGTATAAGCGTATGCCGCTGAACCGGTTTATCTATGTACATGGTGTCAAGACAGGGAACATCAAAGCCGGTTACCCACATATCGACCACTATGGCAATCTTGAAATTGGATTTTGGCTGTTTGAACTGGCGGTCAAATTCTTTACGGTCGTCGTTTGTACCGAGTAGTTTAAACAAATCTTCATCATCATCCTGATTGCGGGTCATAACCATTTTCATTTTTTCCTCTGCCCATTCTGGACGTAGTTCTAAGATGTACTTATAAAGGTCATAGGCAATAGGCCGGTTCATACAGACAAACATAGCTTTACCCGCCACGGTCGCATTTTCTGCAACACGGGTTTCATAATGTTTGATAAAATCTTTGGCAATCGCCTTTAAACGATCCGGGTCGTGGATGATAACTTCAAGATTTGCGGAGGCTTTTTTGCTTTCCTCTATCTGATGTTCATTGGCGCCCTCTTCGGCGCATTTTGCATAATAGGCGTCTATTTCTTTCAGCTTCTCCTGGTTAAGGGTAACCTTCGCGGCCCGCCCTTCATAAACAAGGTTGACGGTAATTTCATCCTTAACGGATTCAGACATGGTGTAGCTGTCTACAATAGGGCCGAATACGGCGATAGTTGCGTCTATGGGGGTGCCGGTGAATCCGACATAGGTTGCATTGGGAAGGGAGTCGTGGAGATATTTGGCAAAGCCGTAGGAATGCTGTACGCCGGTTTCGGTGATGGTGATTTTCTGATCAAGGTTTACCTGGGAACGGTGGGCCTCATCGGATATACATATTACATTGGTTCTATCGGTTAGGAGCTGGGTATCTTCAGTAAATTTATGAATGGTGGTAAGATAGACCCCGCCGCTGGTTCTGCCTTGTAATTCGGTGCGGAGTTCATCCCTGGAATTTATGCTGACCACGGTGTTATCACCGATGAATTCTTTGGAAGAAACAAATTGATTTGAAAGCTGCTCGTCAAGGTCTGTGCGGTCGGTTATAAGGAGTATGGTGGGGCTTTGGAAATGCGGGCTGCGCATGAGGAGCCGGGTTAGGAAAAGCATGGCATAGCTTTTGCCGCTGCCGGTGGCGCCGAAATAGGTTCCTCCCTTTCCATCCCCCTTGGGCCGCATGTTCAATTTGATGTTTTTAAACAGTAAGTCTGCGGCAAAATATT
This sequence comes from Spirochaetia bacterium, assembly GCA_025997715.1. GTDB lineage: Bacteria > Spirochaetota > Spirochaetia > Treponematales > Breznakiellaceae > Termitinema. The sequence continues at coordinate 42,395 of BNUY01000003.1, read as the reverse complement.
GGGGATAACGGCACACCACCTTTGAATTGTCCTCTGAATTATCGGGGAAGTATATAAAGTTTTTAATAATATTGAGCAGCCGGTCTTTGCGGAACAAGCCTTTTACCATGGTGATAAGGGAACTTATACTGTCTACAGGTTTATCCTTTGGCTCTATTTTTCGCCAGGTATAGAAATATTCATAGGGGGAGAAAAAGGAACCGTACTTGTTATTGACCCCATCACTGATTGCCACAAAGGCATTGTATTTGAACAATTCCGGGATTGCCCGTTTATAGCGGGTGGTAAGCTGAACATACGCATCATGAATAGTGGCGTTCTCCCGGACTGCGCTCTTAAATTCCAGCACAACCAAAGGAATACCGTTAATGTATACTATCGCATCGGGGATTCGCGGTTCAGAGCCTTGTATCTCCACCTGATTTACGATTTTAAGGATATTATTTTCGGGATTATCAAAGTCAATGAGGTTTATAAAAATGTCCTTTTGCCCCGCATCATCCCGGTTGAGGGCAAAGCCTTCCGAAATCAGCCGGAACGTTTTCTTGTTAGCTTCGTACAGAGTACCGGAAACGGTTTTTAGCATGATGATAATCCGTTCCATTTCATTAAAAGTTATATCGGAGGTAATATGTGCTTTGGTATACCGGGTGGAAAGGTATGACCGTAGATCGTCATCTATTAGAACATCGGATTTTTCACGATGGAGGTCGTCGCCGGGAATATGGAGGTAACCCTCAGCTTCAAAGAGTTCCATTATGGCAAGTTCAAGGGAGTGTTCGGTGAATTTGATCATTCTTGTTTTATCTCCTGCAAAAGGGAGCGAACGCCGTCCATGAGCGGAATCAATTTTTGATAGTCCGTCGGCATATCAGCCTTTGTTCGATAAACTGCGACACCCATTGGACGATTATAATCACGCACCGCCAATTCTACTATTGTCTTTTTTGCTTCCTTGCATAGCACGATTCCAATAGATGGGTTTTCATCCGGCTTCTTCACATACTCGTCCAATGCGGACAGGTAGAAACTAAGCTGACCGAGGTATGAAGGTTTGAATTTTCCGCGTTTCAATTCAACCGCGACAAGACATTGCAGATCCCGGTTGAAAAAGAGCAGATCGATAAATGATTCTTCGCCATCCACGATGAGCCGGTACTGATTACCGATAAAGCAAAATCCATCACCAAATGTCATGATGAATTTTTTTATCTTTGCAACAATAGCGGTTTCCAAAACCCGCTCATCATCATCGTCTGCATCTTCGATGTTGATATAATCAAGCAGATACTCGTCTTTGAAAGCCCGAACCGCACGGGCTGCCAGTTTTTTATCCGGCATGGCCAGTTTGAAATTGTTCGGCAGCGCCCCTGTATGGGAATAATCATCTGCACGAATATGTGATTTTAGTGTTTCAACACTCCAAAACTCAGATGCACAACGCCGGATATAATACCACCGCTCATCGGGATTTTTACATTTTGCTAAAATTTCACGATGGTGCGTAAAACCAATCTTCAAAAATGCCTCTTTATTGTCAACCTTCAAATCGGCAGTTGGCAACTGCCGATTTGAAGGTTCCGTTGTTTTATTGGCAATTTCGTCACTTGGTAAGTGACGATTTTCAATGGGCAAGAGGGGGGAGCCCAAATCGTCACTTGACAAGTGACGAGCTTTCTCAAACTCGTTCGTCCATTCTTCAAAAAAGATTCGCATGTACTTCATACTTGTAGCGCCGAACCCACGAAGCCCCGGAAGTTCCTGTTGAAGTTGCCCGGAAATGGCTTCTATTGCTCCGGCCCCCCATTTTCCGGTACGTGAATTTTCCGACACATACTGTCCAATGGCATAGTATAGCTTTAGCTGCTCTGCATTCGCAACAGAGGCGGCAAGATAGCGGCTCTGTAAAATTGCGGCCTTGATTTTTTGGACGGCATCGGCGTATATTTCTACGTTAGGCATTGCTTACCTCCAATGTATACATCCTCCGGTCAATTCGCCGTGCAGTGCGTGGCGAATTCGATATAAAGGATTCTTGACGCAGTGCGTCAATATTCGGGAAAAGCAGATAGAATTGTTTCATTCGGCCTAAATTGATTATATCGAAGCCCTTTCCATAGTCTTTTGTAAGTTTTGCCGATAAATGTTCCAGTAACTTTTCCCCATATTCCGCGCGTTTTTTACCACCCTGCTTATTGACAATAACCTTGCCGATATTCCAATAGGCTTCGACCATGAAGACATTGACCGCAGAATATGCCCTTGACCGGGCTGTATCAAGGATTTGCTTTATTTCGGTGTAGATATTAGGGTCTATAATGTCGGGCATATTCATTTGCTCCTTATGTTATCCGTTTGGTGATAATTGTGCAACGGGTGTTGCATAAATGGGGCGTGGGGATACAGGCAAAATTCAATTCTTGACGCAGTTCGTCAAACTGGGTATCCACTAATTCCATCCTTCAAGGGTAACTAAAAAACCAACAAATTCATTGGATTTTTCTACATTCGAAATTATAGGATTTCGTATACAAAATCTAATATTTTGATTTTCATATAGGGTAAATTCTTTAATATTTTTATTGAAATGCTTATCAATATTGGTTTCTTTCGATGCTTTTACATATATACTTAAGCCTTTACTTAAATCTTTTCTTTCATAACATATTATATCAAGGCTCTGTTCCATAAAACGGGGCCTATTTTTTGTTCGAGGACTACTAATTAAAAATAGGAGATTTTATATGACAATTAGAGAAGCAAAGCGAATAGTTGAGGAAGAAGGCTATGTTGCGAAAGTAAAAACACCAGAACAGGAAATAGATTCTTGGCTCAAATGGGAAGGTGATAGAACAAAAAGAATACAAATCTGTATGCGTGGTAATTCTGGGTTAGAGGTTAAAGGCAAGCTTACCCACGAAAAAGTTAAAAATACATGGAAACTTGAAATGGGCGGTACGCAGCTACACATATTTTTATCAGATACTACAGAAGCTAAAAACAATGGAGATGGATTGATAATACGACTAAAAAATGAAGCTTCTATATTTCTTGCAGCGTGGTAGGAGAGGGTTATTGCCCCTTACAAGGTCAGACTCCAGAGTAGGTCTCGCATTATGGAACAGAGCCTATATCAAAATCGTAATAAAAATCATCTATGCAAAAAACGAGAACTTTTCCATTTCTTATAAGTTTATTAGGCGGCAGACCTTCACCGGGATAAATCATAGAATCACGCACTTCAAATTGTGGAAACGTGCCGATTTCATCAATAAAATATTTGTCAATAGGTTGTTTGGAATATATAAATCGTTTCGCACTTTTCATTTGCCCATCATTTAGATACAAAATATTGTCATGTTGCAAATCAATGCAAGTCCTTTCTTTAATGGCACGAGCAACGTTTCTATATTCACTATCCATACTTGAGCAGATAAGATTTTCAAATTGGTTATTCATACTTTGTGCTATGATTTTTGGGACAAAACTTAATGCTAGTTTTGAACTAATAGGGAAATCTATTTCAGTTGATGGTCCAGACAAACTTGGGGTTTCATATGGTGCTAGACTATTATAAATAACGCTATTATCGGAGGTGAATAAATTATCGTTTTGACTTCGCATTAAGATTATTGGATGTGAAACAATAGCGTTATATATTGCGGTATCTGGTTCAATAATAGCTTTTATTGAAAGACGCTTTTTCTCATTTTCATCTGGTGTAAAATATTTTGTGTAATCTTCTTCACTCAAATTTTTTCCAGTTTCTGCATAATAAACTTGTTTGGCAAGAGGAAACATTTTTTTGGTAACTGTCGCATATGTTGATCGCATTATAGGCGTACGTTGTATTTGTATTGCGACAATATGGTATAAGAAATCATATTCATCATCAGTAAGACAATACAGATTTTCATTATTGATAATTTTACTAATTACTATAGCCACACGATTGTCAAAACCGTTAAAAATATCTTCACAATTAAGATGTTCACCATTGATATTAACTGTATTATAATTATTTTCACTTCCTGCTTTCTCAACACTGCTCACATAACATATTTGTATTTTTTTATCAAAAACATATATTTGTGCTCGATCGTTAAATGCAAAATTCTTTAAGATAGATCGTGGTAAAAAATGATGATTTTTCGAATCAGTCCCTGGTTTACCAAAGTGCTTAAAGTGCAAATCCCAATCGCCTCTTTGCTTTTCGGAAAGAAAAGGCCTTATTTTGACATAATTCCAATTTTCAAGTTCTTCCATTTGTTCCTTGTAAATATTTTTTCTCAAATTTACTTTTAGATCCAACTTTGAATAAGCAATATTATTATTTTCAAATTTTGTAATAATAAATGAAAGCATTTTTGGACTAAATGCATTTTTCTCTTTCCATTGTTTTGCCGCTTTTTCTATGATTTCCCTGATAGTTATAGTTTTTTCTTTTCGCCATAATGTTCGCAAGGCTTCTAGAACATTATTAAACAATGCCATTTTTATTTTTTCGTTAATATTTTTTTCAATCGCTTTATCCCTATCTTCACCAATGTGAGTAAGGCCATTTTTATCAATAAAAGCTATGTCAAATTTGGTAATACATGTAGAACCAACTTTCAGTTCATTGTTATTAAACCTATTTTTGATTACAAATTGCCATCTTAAATTCTCGTGTTCACATAACTCACATGACGGTCTTTCCTCATCTATATCATATTCGTCATTATTGTCAATAATTTCTTCGTTAAAGTACCATTCTATTTTTGCTTTTAAGAAGTCAACTTTTTCAATGCTATTTTCGAGAAGGTTTTTACTTGCATTTTCAAACCATTTATTCATATTAAGACGTTCCTTTATTTTTTGTTAATAATCTTGGCAATAAAACATCTATTGAGGAACTCAATTTTCTTATTTCAATATTGTTATAATGAATGTTTGTAAAAACCGATCGGAGTAAATCATTTGCTTTATTGAGTGTAATCGTATCCGGTATAATTATTTTAACTTCCAACAAATCAGATACATTTAATGCGGGGTAGGTCGAAACGCTATTTTCTGCTAAAGATTGCAAATATTCCAAAATGCTTTCATTTGTAAGCCACATATATAATAATTCATTTGAAACGGCTTTGTTTGTATTATGCAAAACCGCGAACCCTGTGGATACAATCATATTATCTGGAGGATTTTTTAATAGTCCATAATGCCGTAAATTAGGACGGACAGTTGAATAAACTATGTCCCCATCAAATACTTTTCTTTTTGCCCGACTTGGAATATCATCGCCAATATTGAAAGTCTGAAAATTCTCAATATGATTTTTTGTAATATTTCCAGTATCAAGATATTTAATTGACTCAAATTCATCTAAGGTTGATAAATTCGTAATGTTCTCTTGACAAAAATCACCGACTTGCGCATAACTCCATTTGTTCGGCAATTCATCATAATTGCGAAATATTGATTGAAAATAGGCCCCTGCCATTTCCTCTAGTTTCTCGTTAATCTTCCTTTTTAACGTAATTCGATCCGCAACCGTTTTATACGCCTTTACAGTAGCTTTTTGTCGTTCAATAGGCGGTAATGGGAATTCCATATTACAAAAATCGTCCCATGTCATACTTCCACGAATACCACCAACACCTAAAAAACTTGCCTCTCTATCAAATTCAGAACGCTTAAACCAGAGGGATAAATACTGCGGTAGTAATTTTGTTGTATCAGAAACTTTAAATACAGCATAAGCTGGGGAAACTATTGCTATATCATAATCAGTAAGACAATCGATAGGGATTTTTTCATCCCGGCTTACCTGCATAAGACTACAGGCAAATTGATGTTTTTTGATTATCTTATAGTTCGATAAATCAGTACCAACAATATTTGCAACCGAAGGCATAAAATACTTATTTATACTTACCCCTAACAAGGTATCTACTTTGAATTCAAAATTCCGATCATCAACTAATTCTACATAGTCACCAATCCGTCTATAATTCGCCCTTTCCTTCATTTCATGTTCCCCAAAAAGAAATTTGTCCGCGGATTTACGCTGATTAACGCGGATTTAGGAAAGATTTGATATCTATTCAATATTAATCCGTGAAAACCCGCGTAATCCGCGGACTTTTTTATTCTTCTATATATCATAACTTTGGCACTCGATTTGCAATAGTTTCACGTATTATTCTTTTATGTTCTAAACTCGATCTTCCAAAATTAATAATTAGACCTAATTCCAGTCTTGTGGCAGTTAAATAATTTATTATCTGTGCTTGATGTTCGGTGGTTAATGCAGATAAAGCTTTTAGCTCCAGAATTATTTTATTATAACAGATAAAATCCGCAATATAATGTTTTGATAATAATTCACTTTTATAATAAACAGGAATAGGCGTCTCTCGTTTATACGGTATATTTTTCAAATTAAACTCTTTTTCTAAAGCCTCTTGATAAACACCTTCGAGAAATCCAGCGCCTAATTCTTTATGAACTTCCATAGCAGCGCCAATTATTTTATATGTCTCATCCTCATACAACATAAACTCTTCCTTCATAAATCCGCGTTAATCCGTGAAAATCCGCGGACAATATTCTTTATAGTTTAATCTCATACCCCAATTCCTTAAACACCCCCAGCAAATCCTTCTGCGATTTCTTCTCCTCAATCAGCAGTTCCCGAAGCTCGCCTTGCAGGGTTTTCATCTTAGTATCAAAATCAACATTCTCATCCCGGTTGACGAATTCAATATAGCGGCTTGGAACCAGGGTAAACCCTTTTTCGGCAATTTCATCATAGGCGGCGCTGTAACAAAATTCGGGGATGTCCTTGTATTTCTTTTTGTAATCTACCTGCTGCCAATGATGCACGGTATCGGTTACTTTCTTTCGATCCGCTTCGGTGAGTTCAACATATTTTTTTTCAAAGGGTGAACCCATCCGGCGCAAATCCATAAAAAGGACTTCCTTCTGACGGTTGCGGTATTTCTTTTGTACACCGTTGATTTCAATGGTACGCTCTTTTTTATTCCGGTTTAATATCCAGAGGGTTACGCTTATGTCGGTGGTATAAAACAGGCTGCGGGGGAGGATGATAATCGCCTCGACAAGATTGTTTTCAATAAGCTGTCTGCGTATTTTCAATTCCGTGCCGTCATCGGAAAGGGCGCCGTTTGCAAGAAGGAAACCGGCTGTGCCGTTCTGGGATAGTTTGGAGAGGATATTCAATATCCAGCCGTAGTTAGCGTTACTGGCGGGGGGTACTTCATAGCCTTTCCAGCGGGGGTCATCGGTGAGGGCATTTGCGGCCCGCCATTCTTTTTGATTGAAGGGGGGATTGGCCATGATGTAATCGGCTTTGAGGTCCTTGTGCTGGTCATTGAGGAAGGTGTCGGCGGCGGTTTCGCCGAGGTTGGCGGAGATTCCCCGGATCGCCAGGTTCATCTTAGCCAGTTTATAGGTTGCGTTGGTATATTCCTGACCGTAGATGGAAACATCTTTGGTGTTCCCCTGGTGGGCTGCAATAAACTTGATGGACTGTACGAACATGCCGCCGGAACCGCAGCAGGGGTCATAGATGATGCCCTTATAGGGTTCTATGAGTTCGGCGATTAGATTTACTATACATTTGGGGGTATAGAATTCTCCCTTTCCTTTGCCTTCCGCCAGGGCGAATTTTCCCAGAAAATATTCATAGACCCGGCCTATGATGTCCTGATCCGGGTATTTCAGGGTATCAATCTTGTTGATTTCATCAAGAAGGGATGCGAGTTTTGCGGTGTCCAGACTCAGGCGGGAATAATAGTTATCCGGTAAGGCGCCTTTCAGGCTGGGATTGCTTTTTTCCACGGTGTAGAGGGCGGTGTCTATTTTGAGGGCGATATCATTCTGCTTTGCGTTCTTCATGATATAGGACCAGCGGGATTTTTCGGGGAGGTAAAAGACATTGTCCTTGGTGTAGAAAGGTATCATGTCCAGGTATTTTTCTTTGTCGTCTTTGATGAGCTGCCGACGTTTGGCTTCAAATTTATCATTGGCGAATTTGAGGAAAAAGAGGCTTAACACGACATGCTTGTACTCGGCGGGCTCCACGGAACCACGGAGTTTATTTGCGGTACTCCAGAGGTTTTCCTCCATGGTGATTTCTTTCTTTGCAGCCTTTGTAGCGTTTTTTGCCAATCAGGGGTTCCCCTTACCTTTATTTTATAGGTAAGAATACCATTAAAAGAAAGTGATAACAAGGGCATGATTTGGATTGCAGTAGAACGGCGTCGCTTTGTTAGGCGAATAGTATCTTAAAGATATACTTTAAGTAAGAAGGGGAGCCGCACTCCCGGCCCCCTTCCAAGACTCCTACCTAAGCAGCTCCTTCGCCTTAGCCGCCAGCACCGGCGCGTCCAGCCCGAACCGTTTCGTCAGGTAATCCTGGGAACCAACTTCCCCAAACTCATCCCGGATGCCTATGCGCGCGAACTTGCCCCGGAACCCGCCTTCCGCCAGGATCTCCGCCACCGCGCTGCCAAGGCCGTTGTTGATTTGATGGTTCTCCGCGCTGATCACCGCCTTCACCTTTCCTGCTTCCGACAGTATCGCTTCCCGGTCGATGGGTTTCAGGGTAAGCACGTCCAGTATCCCGGCATCGATCCCCTCGGCGGCCAGCGCTTCACGGGCCTTGAGGGATTCGTTTACCATGAGGCTCCCCAGGGCTACGAACAGGACGTCCTTCCCCTGCTTCAATACCTTTGCTTTGCCGAACTGGAACTTGTCGGCTGCCGTATAGATCACCGGGACCGGCTTGCGGGGGAAACGGATGTAGACACAGCCGTAGGTTTCCGCAGCTTCCTTAACAAGGGCGGCGGCGTTCCAGGCATCCGAGGGTTCCACTATCGTTAGTTTTGGTACCGCCCGCATCATGGCAAGGTCCTCAAAGGGCATGTGGGTGCCGCCGTTGGTGGCCGCCGTTACCCCCGGGTCCATGCCGGCCAGCTTAACGTTCAACTGGGCGTAGTTAGCGGAGATGAAAAACTGATCGTAGACTCTTCGTGAGGCGAAACAACCGAAGGTGGAGGCAAAGGGTATCTTCCCCACGGAAGAAAGCCCTGCGGCAACACCAATCATGTTGGCCTCGGAGATTCCCATGTTGTAAAACCGATCCGGGTAGGCTTTCTTAAAGCTCCCCGTGTTGGTGCAGCCCATGAGGTCCGCTTCCAGTACCACAATATCACTGTTTTTTACCGCCAGTTCCATAAGGGTATCCACGTATGCGGCGCGTATTTCTTTTTGTTCCATCGTTTACTCCTTCGGACTTTAGTCCGCTACGTCCAGGGCGGCTATGGCTTCCCGGGCTTTCGCAAGGTCAAAGGCCATGCTGTGATTCTTCTCAATACCCTCGGCAAAGTTACAACCCTTGCCCTTGATGGTATTCATGATGATCATTGAGGGCTTATCCTTACAGGCCAGCGAATTTTCAATCGCCTTATCCAGGGCCTCGATATCGTGGCCGTCCACTTCCTGGGTGTACCAGCCGAAGGCGACCCACTTGGCCTTGAGGTCTCCCAGGTCCAGGATATCCTTGACATAGCCGTCAAGCTGCTGCTTGTTGAAGTCCGTAAAGGCGGTGATGTTTGCCAGGCGCTGGGCCGCGCCGAAAAGAGCGCCCTCCCAGATTTGGCCTTCGTCGGATTCACCGTCCCCGATTATCGTGTAGACCCGGGCGGGGTTCTTGTCGATCCGCAGTCCCAGGGCTATACCCAGGGCGGCGGAAAAGCCCTGCCCCAGGGAACCGGCGGTCATGTCAATGCCGGGGGTTAGGTTCCGGTCGCAGTGGCTGGGCAGCTTGGTACCCCCCTGGTTGAGGGTCTTAAGCCAATCCTTGGGGAAAAACCCCTTTAAGGCCAGGGCGGAATACACCGCCGGTCCCGCGTGACCCTTGGAAACCACCAGTTGGTCCCGGTCTTTCAGCCGGGGCTGGGCGGGATCAACCTTCATGCGGTGAAAATACAGAAGGGCAAGCACGTCCGCGATGGACATGGAGCCCCCGATATGCCCTGAACCCAGGGTACCGATTTCCTCAATAGTCAGTTTTCGGATTTCCTTAGCCTGACCCTTCAGGTAGGCCAACTTCTCTTTATCCATGATGACTCCTGTTTGTAATAACTTTTATCGGCATCATTATAAATCAATGGCGTATATGTGTCAAACCTGCGCGCGGTATTGCCCCGAAGAACCCGGCGGGGTACAATAAAAGCATGGCGCAACAAGATATGGATGCCCTGCTGGCCGGGGCGCGGAATGTGCTGGATGCCTGCCGAGCGGAACTGGCCAAGCGGGTTATCGGGCAGCGGGAGATGATCGACGGGCTCTTTATGGCCCTGATAGCCCGGGGGCATATCCTGCTGGAGGGGGTTCCGGGGCTTGCCAAAACCCTTGCGGTGAAGAGTCTGGCGGAGATTACCGGGCTGGACTTCAAGCGGATACAGTTTACCCCGGACCTGCTCCCGGCGGATGTGACCGGGACCCTGGTGTGGGAACAGTCCCTGGGGAAATTTTCCGTGCGCCGGGGGCCGGTCTTTGCCAACGTGATCCTGGCGGACGAGATTAACCGGGCGCCCGCGAAGGTGCAGTCCGCCCTGCTGGAGGCCATGGAGGAGTATCAGGTTACCATTGGCGAGGAGAGTTATCCCCTGCCGAATCCCTTCTTCGTCCTGGCGACACAGAACCCCATTGAGCATGAGGGAACCTACACCCTGCCCGAGGCGGAATTGGACCGGTTTCTCCTTAAACTGCTGGTGCGCTATCCAAGCCCGGAGGAGGAACTGCGGATTTTGAAGCCCCTCAATTCCAAGGCGCCCCTGGAGCCCATCCTTGGGGCTTCCCAACTGGAGAGCCTCCGGGCCGCCGCAGACGCTGTCCGTATTGATGATAAAATAGCGGAATACATTGTTTCGGTGGTCGCGGCCACGAGGCCGGCTGCCACGAAGTCGGCGGCTGCAAGGTCCCCCTCTGCAGATGCCGCTGCCGCCGGAAGGGCGGGGCGGGAAGGGCTGTACCGGTATATCTCCTTCGGCGCTTCTCCACGGGCTTCCATCGCCCTGTACCGGTGCTGCCGTATCCTGGCCCTCTTTGACGGCCGCCCCTTCGTTACCCCCGAGGATGTGAAGACCGCGGCCCTGCCGGTACTGCGGCACCGCATCGTCCTTTCCTATGAAGCCGAAGCGGACGGGCTGGACCCGGACGCGGTGGTTTCCCGTATCCTTGCCTTTGTCCCGGTACCCTAGGACCAGCAAAATTGGACCGTTACGAACTGCTGCGGAGGATCACCACCTTTCCCCTGGCCGCCCGCGGCCTTGCGGAGGACCTCCTCTCCGGGGATTTCCGTTCGGTCTTTAAGGGCCAGGGGATCGAGTTCGACGAGGTCCGTCACTACGAGTTGGGGGACGATGTCCGCTCCATTGACTGGAATGTGAGCGCCCGGTTCGGAACCCCCTATGTAAAGATGTACCGGGAAGAAAGGGAACTGACGGTATGCCTGGTGCTGGATGAATCGGCGTCCATGTTCGCCGCAGACGGTGCGTCTTCTGCGGGTATGCGGCGGCGGGATCAGGCCATCCTGGCGGCGGCGTTGGTGGCCTTTTCCGCAGAGCGGGCGGGGCAGCGGATCGGGGCGGTATGCTTTGACCGGGAAATAACCCGGGTGTTTAAGCCCCGCAAAGGGCGGTCCCATGTTATGAGCATCATCAGCGGCTTGCTGGGAGCGAATGATGGCGGGAAGGGAAGCGACCTGGGGCTTGCCCTGGAGGGGACCGGGCGGCTCCTCAAGCGGCGCAGCCTGGTGGTGATCCTTTCGGACTTCCTCTGCTTCAACTGGGAGCAGGAACTGGGGCATCTCTGTGCCAAGCATGATGTGATCGCCATCGGGATCACCGATCCCCTGGACACGGAGATTCCCAACCTGGGGCTTCTTACCATGGGGGACCCCGAAACCGGGGTGGTACTCCACGCGCCCACGGGGTACTCCTCCTTCCGTTCCGCCTGGGCTGAATGGCATGAGGATCGGACTAAGCTCTGGAAGGCCCTCTGCCGCCGCTGCGGGGCTTCCTGTGTGGAACTTTCTACCGCCGATGACGCTCCCACGGCGCTGACCCGGTTTTTTGGGGGCCGTCGGACCGGAGGTTCGTTGTCATGAGATGGTTCATCCTCTTGGCGAGGATTGCATGGCTTATCCTTCCGGTTTTCCCGGCGTTTTCCCAGGAAGCGGATTTCTCTCCGGGCGATGCCCCCTACCTCATCCCCCAAACGATTTTTGTGGGTGATAAGGGACGGCTGGTGGTCCCCCTGGGATTCGGTACGGGATGGAATGCGGGTGTCAAGGACGCGGGCTTGCCCCGGTCAACGGATCTGGTAATCAACCGGGTGGAGTTGGAACGCCGGGGGAATTCTTTCCGGCTCCTGGTCGATTTTCAAGCCTTCACGCCCGGGCGAATCGTGCTGCCCCCTATTGAAATTGCGTTCAAGGAGAACGGTGCGTTCAGGGAGAACGGCGCATCCCATACCTTTACCGGCCTTGAGATCACCGTCAGTTCCATCCTGCAGGTGGAGCAGCGGGGGATGGTCCTTTCGGAACCCGCGGAACCCCTGGCTGCGCCGGGCACTGCGGCGCTGATCTACGGAACCATCCTGGGGATCATCCTTCTGCTTCTCGCGCTGGCCCTGGGGGGTGTCAAGGGCAGGACCCGGCTGCGGAATTTTGCCGAACGGCTGCGGCGGCGGCGGGTTATCCGGGCCATGGCGAAGAGCCTCAAACGGCTGCGCGCCGGGGAAGGGGAGATACTGGAAACCCTTTCGGGGGAATTCCGCACGGGCCTGGGGATACTTACGGGAACGAACTGCCGGGCTATGGTGCCCCGGGAATTCCTCACCCTTCCCGCATTGGGAGAAGAGGATGCCCTTTCCCCTGCCGCGCTTTCGGCGCTTTTCCGCCGCTGCGATACGCTCCGGTTCAGCGGGGCGGACATAGAGCAGGCGGCGGTGGTCAAGCTTCTGGACGATTTTAAGGAAATGACTGTTCTTCTGGAGGCCGCCGAAAAGGATAGGTACCGGAAGCCGCGAAGCGGCCTGGGAGGCGCCTCATGAACATCGGTTTTGAGCGTCCCCTTCTCCTGGTCATCGGCGCAGTAATAGTGTTTGTGTGTTTTGTCATCTCCCGTTTCCTGAAGGGCGCTTTTACTCTGGTTATTCCCCTGGGGCCGCCGGGGGGAACTCCCTTCAAGCCCCCCTTCAATGTGGAATTCCTGGTGAAGATAATCCGCTTCCTGGACCTGGCCGGGGTTTTCGCCCTCTTTATCGCCGCTGCGGGGCCGGTGTTTATCAGCACAGAAACGGTGTGGCTTAACCGGGGGGCGGATATTCTCTTTGTGGTGGACGTGAGCCCAAGCATGGCGGGGCAGGATATGAACGGCCAGAGCCGCTTTGATACGGCCCGGGATTTGGTTCGTGATTTTGCCGCCGCGCGTCCCACCGATGCCATAGGGCTGGTGGCGGTGGGAAATGACGCAGGCCTCCTGGTACCCCCCACGGTGGACCGGGCCGCGCTGTTCTCCCGCCTTGATGCTCTGCGTATCGGCGAACTGGGGGACGGTACCGCCCTGGGGATGGGCCTGGGGATTGCGGCGCTGCATATACGGAATTCCACGGCCCCACGGAAAGCGGTGGCGCTGATCACCGACGGGGAAAACAACGCCGGGGCGATACACCCGGAAACGGCGGCGGCGGCTCTGCAAAATGCTCAGACCTCTATAGGAGGTAAGACTTCCTCCGGAAGTCCGGTGTCCCTCTGGGTTATCGGGGTGGGGGGCGGCGGGGAGGTCCCCATTGACTACGTTGATCCGGTTACCAGGCTGCACCGCACCGGGACCTTCGATTCCCGGTTTAACGCCGAAAGCCTCAGAGCCATTGCCCGCAGCGGCGGCGGTCAGTATATTGCCGCCCCTTCGGCGGAGGCCTTTTCCAATGCCTTTTCCCGCATTGATGAAGGGGAGATGATCATACGCCGTTCTGGTACGATAAACCGGACCCGGAGTTTTCAGGTCCCCCTCATAGGCGCAGCCCTTCTGCTGATAATCGTTGCCCGCTATATACGGCGGTATATACTGGGGGCCTTCCTGTGAGTTTCGATAATCCCCGGGCCTTGCTTGCCCTCTTTTTGCTTGTCCCCGCGGCATTTTTGGCCGTCCTCCACTACCGTAAACGGCGGGCCATATTGGGCTTCCTGGATGCCGGCGGCGGCGGCCTGGCCTCGAAACTGCGTTCCCGGTACCGCCTCTCCGCCATTGCTTTCCTGTTCTTTCTGGCTTGCGTGATCATCGCCCTGGCCCAGCCCCGGGGCGGTACTCGCCTGGTGAGTGAAACCCGCCGGGGGGTGGATGTGGTCTTTGCCATTGATCTATCCCGCAGCATGGATGTCCGGGATATTGTAAGCGGCGGTCCTTCGCGGCTTGGCCGGGCGGCGGAACTGGCGGCGGAACTGGTCGGTAATCCCGCAACCGCGGCTTTCCGTTTTGGGGCGGCCATCGGCAAGGGCCGGGGGGTGCTGGCCCTGCCCTTGACCGAGGATACCGAGGCGATCCGGGGCTTCATGTCGAGCCTTTCGCCTGCCGCCGTTACCGGGACGGGGACCAATTTGGAATCCCTGGTGGATGCCGCCTGTACTGCTTTTCAGGACGCATTCCCCAGCCGCCGCCGGATCATCCTCCTGTCGGATGGGGAATCCCTGACCGGTTCCTTAGGTGATGCCCTGGAACGGGCCATTGCCGCCGGGATCACCCTCACCGCCGTCGGGCTTGGGTCCGAGGAGGGCGGCGCGGTTCCCCTGGAGGACGGGCCTCCGGTGATCAGTGTGCGGCGAAGTAATACCCTTAAGGATGCTGCGGCCCGGACCGGGGGGATATATATAGATGGGAACCGGAGTAACGCCGCAGGGTTACTGGCGGATCACCTGACGTCCCTGTCCGGCACTACCCTGCGGGGATTCCGGCGGGAAACCCGGCCCCTGGGGTATATCTTTGTCATTGCCGCCCTGGTCTTTATGGGCATCTCGAAAATGGCGGAAAAGGGGAGGCGGAACCGTGGCTGAACGGAAACACCCCCTGTGCAATAGGCGCCTTGGGGGCCTGTTAGTAGTACTGTTTCTGTGTATCACTTCCTGCGGAAGCTCGGTACCGGGGAAACTCATGATGCTGCGGGGTAATTTCTTTAATGCCCAGGGCATGTATACCGAGGCGATACTCGCCTACCTGGAAGCGTTGACCTTTCCCGAAACCGCGCCCTATGCCGAATACAGCCTTGGTGCGGTGTACCTTGCCCTGGATGAGAGCGCGGCGGCGCTGCAACATTTTGCCGCCGCCGAAGAAGGGCTGACCAATGTACTGCGGAAGGATCACCGGGAGTTGATCTACCGGATCCATTACAATAGCGGGGTGGTCCGTTTCCATGACGGGGACTTCGCCTCCGCGGCAGATCAGTTCCGCACCGCCCTGGAAACCGACGGCAGCCGTATTGAGGCGAAACGGAACCTGGAGCTAAGCCTCCTTTCCCTGTCCTACCAAAATTCCGGCGCCGCAGCATCACTCTCCCTGAATGTTCAAGAGGAGCAAAAAGGGCCCCAGGTTCTTTTTGATTATATACGGCGTAAGGAGCAAGACCAATGGAAAAGCCGGGAATGGGCCGAGGATGTTTCTTCGGGCCCCGATTACTAATTCTGCTCCCCTTAGTTTTACTGCTTGGGCAATCTGCGGAGGTTCCGGGGGGAGAATCAATGATGCTGGTGGAAAGTTCCCCGGAACGCCCGGTTCTGGACGGTGTCTGGCGAATTTCTATCCTGGTGGATCATCCCGTGCCTGATGAAGTGACGGTTATCCCGCCGGAACTGCCGCCCTCCCTCACCTTTGCCCAGTCCCGGAAGGAAACCCGGCGAGGGCGCTGGACCCTGGCGGAATTTTTGTATGTCCCCCATAGAACGGGGCCGGTCACCCTGGGCCCCTTCGAGGTATTGGCGCCGGGATACAGAACCAAAACAGAAGAACTGCGAACCTACGTGACCACCCAGGGGGGCGGCTTGGAGGAATACCACCCGCGCCTGGTCTGGGATCCCTTTCCCGCCGCTCTGAACATCGGGGAACCGGCGGAACTGAGCCTCCGTATCCGCGATTGGGACCCCGAAAAAAGTTTTCGTCCGGGGCCGTTTCACGCTACCGCCCCGGTGGAGGCGATTTTGGAGGAAGTCCCCCTGACCAACGCGGATTTGGAGCAGGGCAGGGTATTACGAGTACGCCTTACCCCCCTTTCGGGCGCCGCCGGTGTGATTTCCCTGGGACCCTTCACCCTCCGGTTTGATACCCTTGCCCTGGAAGCCCCGGCCATCTCGATACGGCTCCGGCCGCAGGCAATTGCTAACGCCGCCGCCCCGGTCTTACCGGCGGCTGATCCCGGCATTCCTGTCCCTGAAGCAGTGCCATCCCTGTCCCAAATGCCGCCGCCGCCGTTCCCCGAAACCCCGGATGAGCCGTTTCCCCTTTTCCGCAAAGCCTATGGGGAAACCCTGGACAGAGCCCGTGAACTCTGGAGCAGCGCCCGCTATGCCGAAGCCCTGGCTGAACTTCGCCGGGGGGAACGGGATCTGTTGGCGGGTCCGAAACTTGCCGCCCCGCGCCGGGCGGCGGAACAAGCCCTGGGGCTTACGCAGACCGCCGCTGCGATGGATGAAAAATGGCGTCCCCGGAATTTCTTTGTAGCCCTGATCATCCTGAGCGCGTGTTTATTGCTATTAACCATGGTGAAAAAGGGCGCACATTCTCTGTTTTTCCGGGGTTCCCGTTACGGGCTTGTACTGTTACTCGTGGCGGGTATTTTGGGGATTGCTCCTCAACCGAGACTAAAGGCCCTCCGCTCTGCCATTGAAGGCGCCCCTCTTGCAAAGACCGCCCCGGAAACAGGATACTTATGGGGAAGCGCTGCGGTAGTTCGGGCAGCAGCGGCCTACCGGGTGCCGGATACCCGGGGGGCAGTCAGTGTCCGCTGGATGGAAGGCCAGCCGGTACACATTCGCGCCGTTGCCGGCCTTTGGGCCTATGCGGAAAGCCCTGATGGGGATGCCGGGTGGGTGCCGCAGGATAATCTGGTTTTTTATTAAAGGTAATAATCATGGATTTTGGTGATATTTTGGATCAGTGGGACCGGCAGACCGGGAATGCAGGGAAAAAAGCGGTGAAGGCGGAAGAAGATACCGGGGACCAGCGTTCCGCGCAAAAGGTTGATCCCCTTACGGCCTGGCTGCAGGTATACGGTATTCCTGACAAGGACGCCGAAATCGCCCTGACTGCCGTGCCGCCCGCTAAGCGCCGCCGCCGGCTCCGGGCCAAGAAAGCGGACGCTACGCTTGACCTCCACGGCCTCACCAATGACGAAGCCTGGATAGCCCTGGAGGAGTTTTTCCGCGCCGGCCAACAGCAGGAACTGGAGAAACTCCTTATCATCCATGGGAAGGGGCTGCACTCCGAAAAGGATGCGGTATTGAAGCGGACCGTCCGGGATTTTATTGAACGCTGTCCCTTTGCCGGGGAAAGCGGCCAGGGGGAGGCATCTGATGGGGGAAGCGGGGCTACCTGGGTCCTCTTAAAAGCGGACCAGAGGCCCGACGGTACTTAACGTTCGCGGTAGATGATACGGCCGCGGCTTAAATCGTAGGGGGATAGGGCAATCCGTACCCGGTCGCCGGGGACGATACGGATGTAGTGTTTGCGCATCTTTCCGGAAAGATGGGCCAGTATAAGGTGTCCGTTCTGATTGTCCAGTTCCACCCTGAACATGGTATTGGGAAGGGCTTCCCGGACTACCCCTTCGACCTCAATCGCTTCTTCTTTCGCCACATAAACTCCTATAGTAGTATTTTTCTCTATAAATACTAGAGGGGATAGGCGGGAAAGTCAATTACGCATTAGACAGAAGAATTTTAACCACCGACCACACGGACAACACGGACAACACGGACAAAAGAATGAAATTTCTAAACAAAAGTCCGTGTTGTCCGTGTGGTCGGTGGTTACTCCGCGTTTTGTATGCCATAGTAGACCCATGGCTGTATTATACGAAACCGAACCTGTCCCTACACGGGCTTTTCTGATAGGTATCCGGGACGACCGCTCCGATGTTGCGGCGGCGGAATCTGAGACGGAGTCTCTGGCGAAGGAGTTGGCGGGGCTGGCCCGGACCTTGGGCTTTGAGATCGCCGCCCAGGAAAAGGTGCATGTCCGGGAACATCGTCATAAATTTGGGCTGGGTACCGGGAAAGCCGATGAGATTGCCGAAAAGGCGGCGGATTTGGGGGTGGACTGCCTGGTTTTTGACGGGGATTTGACCCCCTCCCAGCAGCGGAACTGGGAACGGCTTACGGGGATTGCCGCGGTGGACCGGCAGGAGCTTATCATCCAGATATTTGCGGGGCGCGCCCGGACCAGGGAGGCGGAGATCCAGGTAGCCCTGGCGCAGCTTTTCTACTCATTGCCCCGGCTGACCCATAAGTACATCGACCTCTCCCGGCAACGGGGGGGACGCTACGGGACCAAGGGCTCCGGGGAAACCAAGCTGGAAACCGACCGGCGCCAGGTGGAGCAGCGCATATACCGGCTCAAAGAGGAACTGGCGGAGGTCCGCAAGCAACGGGCGGTCCAGCGGAAGAAGCGGGACAAGGAATCGGCGTCCTGCGCCCTGGTGGGGTACACCAATTCGGGGAAGTCCAGCCTGCTCAACGCCCTGACCGGGGCCGGGGTGTTGGCGGAGGACAAGCTTTTCGCCACCCTGGACGCCACCACCCGCATCCTCCCCGGCAAGGGCCCCGGCCTGGTCATCACCGATACGGTGGGCTTTATCCGCCGCCTGCCCCATGCCCTGGTGGACGCCTTCCGTTCCACCCTGGAAGAAGCTGCCCAGGCGGACCTGCTGGTCCACGTCCTTGACGCCTCGGACCCCGATATTGACCGCTTTTATGAAACCACCCTATCGGTGCTGCGCGATTTAGGGGCCGATAAAAAGCCCATGCTCACGGCGCTGAACAAGGTTGACCGCCTGGAAACCGATGCGGTAGACAGCCTGCTCCGCCGTTACCCCGGCAGCATCCCTGTTTCCGCCCTGTCAGGCAGGGGCCTTGACGAGCTGGCCCGGCGGATGAGCGCCGCCCTTTCCGGCCCGGTGCAGCGCTTCCGTTTTCCCCCGGACCGTTCCGACCTGGCCGCGCTGATACACCGGAACGGGACGGTGCTGCAGGAAACCTACGAGGGAACCTACATTGAGGTGGAGGCCCGGGTGGAGGAGCAGGTCGCGGAAAAACTGCGGGACTATATCATCCCTTCTTAAACCTACTCCGTTAATGCCGCCACCGCAGCGCCCAGAAGTGACGCCTGTTCCACCGGCGCTATGACGAAGGACCGGGGCTTAGCGGAATTCAGCATGGTATGCAGGTAGGCTTCCAGGGCTTCACGCATACCCCGGTAGCGCATATAGGTGGTTCCCTCCACGGCTATCCGCACCGGAGCGAAGGGATCGTAGCCGGTATCCATGTGTTCCACCGTGGCGGCCAGTATCGCTGCGGAAAACAGCGCCCCGCGTTGGGTAATGATGGAACAAAGGTAGACGAAGGAGGCCAGGGCGTCCCGTTCATCCTTGCCAAAAAGTTCCCCCAGGGGACCCTCCGGGGCAAGAGGACCCTGCAAAAAGGCGCTGAGGTCCTTGGTTTGCAGAACGGGCCAAGAGAGAAATTCGCCGGACTTCTTAAACCGCAGCACACCATCCCTAACGGCTTGTTTGAGTATGTGCAGGTTGAGGGGTCCCAGGTAGGCGCCGGATGTGGCCTTTTCCAGGGTATAGGTCCCGGGGTTTTTCGTGGTGGCGTCGTATTCCCTGTCCAGGTATCCCAGGTACCGGGGGGTGAAGGTCCCGGTCTCGCAGACCACAATCTGGGGGGAGGATTCGGCGTGGAAGCCGGTCTTGGGGATGCTTTTTTCCGGGTAGGCGGTGTTGAATCCGGTCCCCAGGATGCAGCCGATTACGGGGCCGCCGGCGGGCTTAATCTCCGCGATGCCGCAGAGCAGGGTGGCAACCGTATCGTTGAGGAGGACGATCTTTTCCGGGGCCTTTACCCCTCTTCGCGCCAGGGCTTCCCGGAGTCCCCGGCCTATGGCCTTGCCAATCACTTCCGGGGCATCCACTTCCTTGCTAAAGGCCATGAGTATCCCGTCCGCTTCCTTCGTTATCTCCATGGGATAGGAAAAACAAAACCCGATGCCCTGAATATCGCTGCCCTCCAACGAACCTTGGTTCGACGAACCTTGGTTCGAAAGCAGCGGCGCCGTGACATCGGCAATTTCATCAAAAAACTGTTCCGCGTTTATCCGGCCCTGCGTACCGGGCATGGGGATCTTCCGGGTTCCCTCGGCAGTACCCCTACCGTTTTCGTCAAACCGTACCCGCGCCGCCCTGAGGTTGGTACCCCCCGCGTCCAGGGCGATTACGGTTTTCCCCACAGGTATGCGGCTCACCGGGCTGATGGCGGCGGGGATCATCGGGAGGCTGGAACTTTGCCCCCGCAGCCCCCGTTCCATATCAACACGGATATCCCGTACCAGTTGTACCGGATCGACAATATCATAATGAAACCCATAGTGACGGGCAAACCCGGCTAATTCTTCAGGCTTAAAAGATGAACCCATACAAGCATATCTCCTCTTTAGTGCCGCTACAGAGTAAAATCGAAGCAAAACGAAGTTTCGCATACCGTTATACGCTGTTTTTTGCTTTTCAATATATTTTATAATTTACTTCTTCCATCTTTTTCTTTTCTTCATAAATACTTTTTTATATGAAATAGTTGCAAAACTGTTCATTTTACAATTATTTTACTCTGCGGCTTGAATTTCATCTTCCCGTAACGGGCGTTCCAAGATTGCCGGATCGGCAAACATACGTTTAGCGGTTTTCAATATATGGCTAAAAGAAAGTCCATCGAGATAGCGTCCATCCATTGAAATGCCCATTTTTACTATTTTAGCGATTTCGATGGTTCCGGTTTCCTGGTTTACTTTCGGTTCATAGGTTTCTTTGCCTAATGCGAGGAAAAAACCACAGGTTCCAAAATCAAATAAGTGATGCGTAATTGCCTGAAGGCTGATACTTTTCAGATTGGTGACCCAAAAACTACAGTGAAACGGGCTCCCTTTCATAAACTTTGGTGAAAGTATTCCGAAGCGATCGCCGATTTTCAGTCCCCACATTGCAAGTTTTAAAATCGGAAGCGGCATTTTTGCAAGGCCGTCACGCTCATCGTCCATGGGATTTTGTGTGTTAAGCGCGGCGTTAATATCGTCGTCTATCAGCTTTTTGCCTTCCGCCAGTGTTTCATAACCGGTAAAGCGGGTAGAGAGGGATGTCTCTTCGGCATCCGGACGAAAAGATTTTTTTACTATCATGGAAAGTTCAATACGGTTTCGCTGCCAAATTCGCCCTGCGACGACAAACCGGTTCAGTTTCGGATATTTCTTGAACAGCCGGACAAGGACGGCAATAGTTATATCCATATACGAATATTTAATCCCTTCCGCCAGTTTTTTTTCGATAAAGGCGTCCATGGGAGCGGCATCGACATCAAGCATACAATAATTTACCGAGTCTGCTCTTGAGGATGCAAATAAAGGCAGGAGCAGTGTTGTACCGTCCAATCCGGTTACCTTTGTGCCATCGCTTCGTTTACCAAACATATTATACCCCCTAAAGTATAAGGAAAAGATATATCATGGTTATAGATCAGTCAAGACACGTCCAAGCTGCCTTCGCAGCTACAAAATTTGGCCTTTTACAACCGCCTTATATTTATATCATTTTTCCAGAAAATTTCAAAAAAATTGTGCTCACCTCTTATATAATTATACCCTTCGTTACAAAACGAATTCCATCCGGTCATAGGCCGGTTCCATCACCGTATCCTCAAGGTTTCGCAGGTTCCGGAACCGCCGGCAAATAGCGGTGATTTCCCGGTGGGAATGACCGTGGCAGATGTGGGTAAGATACACATGGCGGGCACGAATATCCACCCCCGTACTCAGGGCTTGCTCAAAACTGAAGTGTGTTTCATGGGGCCTGACCCGCAGTCCCCCGACTATGAGGACCTCTGGTCCTTTGACCTCCGGTGACCGGATCAGGTCCAGGGATGCCTGGGGGATAAAGCTGGTATCGGTGAGGTAGACCGCGAAAGGACCGCTGTCATTGGTTTTACTAATCTTCCAGCCGAGAATATCCAGCCTGCCGTGCTTAACCGGAATAGGGGTCAGGGTAAGGCTGCCGATTTGCACGGGGTGTTTTACGGGGTTTAGGTTAATCCGGGGTTTCCCGCCGCCCCGCTGGGTGTTTTGAAACGCATAGGAGAACCGTTCCTTCAATTCCCTCAAGGTTTCTGCGTTTCCGTAAACCGGTATCTCCCGCTCATAGCTCAGGGACCGCACATCGTCCAGGCCGTGAACATGATCCGCGTGGGCATGGGTTAGAAACACTGCGTCCAGGGACTTGAGCCCCACCCGCAATGCCTGAATCCGGAAATCCGGCCCGGTATCAATCACCACCCGTTCCTCATCATCACCTTCAATATAAAGGGAGGCCCGCATCCGGTTGTCCTTGGGATCAAGGGATTTGCAGACCGGACATTCGCAGCCGATGACGGGGATTCCATGGGAGGTGCCGGACCCAAGAACGGTAAGCTTCATGGAATAAGTATGGCAAAAAACAGGGGAATTGCAAAGGGTTGGGCGGGAACTCGCTTAAGGCGAGTATTCCCCGGCGGTCTTTACAAACTGGCTCATCAGGTCCTTACTCTCGCCGTTGATGAACAGGGACATGATGAACCGCTGAAGGGGATATTTACGGATCACCACACTGGAAGCATAATAACGGACGTAGTATTGGTTTTCCCCACCGCCTGACCGGGGAATCTTTTCCAAATACCACCGGCCATAGAACTCCTTTATCGCGCCGTCACCGGAAACAAGGCGGTAATCAATGACAAATTCTTCGGGGGTATTGAGCAATTCGGTCACCAATACCCGGTAATTGGTAATAAAAGAAATACCCATCAGTTCCGCCCCCATGGTCATATCGTTATAAACCTTACCATCTTCCCGGATCACCGCGATGTTCAGGTTCCTCTTGAACATCCGGGGGTAATTATCAAAATCCAGAATCGCCCTTTTCAGCTTATCCAGGGGAATATCCGTAGCGATATGAATATCGGTATACGCTTCTATCCACCGGATCTTATCATCCCCCCGTTCCTGGGACACCGCAGTTTTAACGATGCCCGGCTTATTGAATATTTTGTGTAAGACCTCCCGACTGGGCAGTTCAATGGGGTCTTGGGCGAATAAACGGGGAAGGCAAAAAAGTAGTACTGGGAGTAAAAGAATATGCCGGGAAAACATGAGCGAGGGGGTCCTGTCAGTAGAAAAAGACGGAACCTCCCCGGAGGGTCCCCTCCATCTTTTTCTACCGACACCCCCAATACTATTTATTGAGGCATATTCTTTTACTCCTGATCGCATAAATGGGTTGGAGAGCATATTCTTTTATACCTGATCGCATAAATAGTTTGAAGGGCTTTCGGCACGACAACATCTGCATGCGATATAGTGATGGCGCAGCATGACGCAGTTCGGCGATATAGTGGTGGCGCAACGGGAAGAAAGGGATGTGATGGGTCGAATGTATTTCCCCACTCAGTTCGGCGATATAGTGGTGGCGCAGCGGGAAGGGAGGGGCGTACCGGGCCGAATGCATTTGGGTTTCCCCGCGTAGGGAGACCTATTCGGGCCCCCTGGGGCCGGGCTCCCGGAGTGGATTCCCCCAACAGCATGAGTGCCCGGCATGCCCCTCCCTTTCCGGCTTTGTTAATTACGTTCTCCAATTTCGTACACACTCCGCGCAATCGGCATTCTTCGCCCCATCCCAAAAGCCCGGGGGCTTACCTTGAGTACCGGCGGCGCCTGGCGTCGTTTGAACTCCGAGCGGGCCACGGTACGGATGATGCGTCCCGCCAGTTCTTCATCCCAGCCGCGCTTGACGATTTCGTCCTTGGAGAGGTTGCTGAACAGGTAGAGTTTGAGGATCTCGTCCAGCACTTCGTAGGGAGGCAGGCTGTCCTGGTCCTTCTGGTCCGGCCGCAGTTCCGCTGAGGGGGGCTTGGTGATGATCGCCTCGGGAATGATCGCCTTGCCGCCCGCTGCGATGGCCCGCTCGTTGATGCGTTTGCAGAGGGCAAAAACTTCGGTCTTGAACAGATCCCCGATGGCCCCTAATGCGCCGTTCATGTCGCCGTAGAGGGTGCAGTACCCCATGGCAAGTTCGCTTTTGTTTCCCGTGGTAAGGAGCATGGAGTCAAACTTATTGGAGTAGGCCATGAGCAGGGAGCCGCGGATACGGGCCTGGAGGTTTTCTTCGGCAATGTCGAAGGGGCGTTTTTCAAAAACCCCCTCCAGGGTGGAAAGGAAACTGGTGAACACCGGTTCTATCGGGAGAACTTCGTAACGGCAGCCCAGATTTTCCGCCAGTTCCCGTGCGTCGTCCTTGGAGCCCTGGGAGGAAAAGCGGGAGGGCATACTAAAGCAGACGATCTTTTCCGGGCCTATGGCTTTGACTCCCAGATACGCTACCAGCGCAGAATCAATGCCGCCGGAAAGCCCCAGGTGCGCCCGCTTAAAGCCGCACTTGGCCATGTAGTCCCGTATGCCCATCACCAGGCCCTCTTCCAGCATGTCCAATTCGCTGCGGGACAGCCCAACCTTGAAGGGGTCATCATCACTATCGGCAGCAGGAATGGTGCAGGGAACGCCGGTTTGTGCTAAGGGACTTCCGGAATCCCAGGTAACTAAGTCTTCCGCGAAGGATTTTGCGTCGAGCTGCACAGGATAGTTATTCGGCGAGGCGGATTTTGCCGCATCCGCTGTGGGGGCTATCACGAAGGAGCGGCCGTCGAAAAGGATAGAATCGTTGGCCCCCACCGCGTTGATGTAGACCAGGGGGATGTTGCCCCGGATACTGATGCGCTCCGCCAGGGCACGGCGCACCTTGAGTTTGCCCGCCACGTAGGGGGAGGCGGAGGGGACGCAGAGAAGGCTGATCCCCCGGTCGAGGAGCTCCCGCACCGGGTCGCGGATGTAGCTGGTGCCGGGGATGTCGGTTTCCCGCCACACATCTTCGCAGATAGCAAAGCCGATGCGTTCACCCTTGTACTCAAAGGCGGACCATGTTCGGCAGGGCTCGAAGTTACGGGCCTCGTCAAACACATCGTAGGTGGGGAGCAGCGTTTTGAGCTGTTCAAAGGCCAGCTTCCCGTTCAGCAAAACGCCGTATTCGTTCACCAGGGACTTGCCCCGAGCATAGGGGTTCCGGTTTACAAAACCAAGGCCCACCGCAATATCCTGCGGCAGTTCCCGCTGGAGCATGTGCAGGGTGCGGATGTTCATCTCCACAAAACTATCCTGATCCAACAGGTCCATGGGGGGATACCCGCAAACCGCCAGTTCAGGAAACAGCGCCATGTCGGCGCCTTCGTCCCGGGCTTTTTTGGTAAAGGCCAGTATCTTTTCCCGGTTCCCGAAAAAATCGCCGATGGTGGAATTTATCTGGGCTAGTGCAATACGCATGGTGAAATTTTAACACTTTCGGATAAAAGAGTGAAGAGTCTTGCGGGCGCCGTAGACAAGGCGGGGCATAATTGGGTATTTTATACATTAGTAAAATGGTTATATATCATCAAGGTTAGGCAACAAGAGCGGATTATGATTGGGATGAAGGATATAGCGGCGGCGGCGGGTGTTTCGGTTTCCACGGTTTCCAATGCGCTGAACAACAAACCGAATGTGGGGGAGGCGGTCCGGATACGGATAGTAAAGCTCTGCGATGAGATGAACTATCGTCCCCGGTCGGAAACGAGGAACCTTAGCTCAGGCCGGAACCGGACCATTCTTTTTGACTTTAGTGATTTTGACCGGTGTTTTTACCTCAAGCTTATTGAGGGGATCAACGATTATGCCGGTGATAACGGCTATGATCTCCTGATGTGTACCGCAAAATCCTGCGAAAAGTACATCCGTAACGGCCTTACCGACGGTTGCATTATCCTGGACGACCGTATGGGTAACGAAACTATCCGTCATGCCGCCCAAAAACGGTATCCCTTTGTTTTACTGGATCGCATTTTGCCGGAAGCCCCCATAAAAAGCCTGGTGATTAACAATTATACCGCCATGACCGAATTACTGGAGGGCCTCTTACAGCGGGGCTACCGTGATTTCGCCTTTATCGGCGGCCCGGAATATACCAATGATACCCGGGAACGGTTTGAGGCCTATACGGATGTGTTAAGCAAACACGGTATTCCCATTCGCCGGGATACCTATTTTTCCGGTGATTATTCGGAAGCAAGCGGGTATCAGGCGGTAACTATCCTGCTCCTCGCGGAGAAGCCGCCGGAAGTATTGGTGTGCGCCAACGATAATATGGCTATCGGGGTCATCCGCGCCCTTACGGAACGGGGTTGCCGGGTACCGGAGGATGTGGCGGTTACGGGTTTTGACAATGGCGAACGGGCGGAAGCCCTGGGGCTCACCACCGTGGCGGTTCCCAACTACGAACGGGGTTACCTTGCCGCCCGCTCACTGATCGAAAACATCAATGGAAAGAACAATTTTGAACCCCTGCGGATATCTGCCACGGTTATTTGGCGGAAAACGGTATCCGATAGGAAGACTGTCTAATTCCGCATTTTTTTATGAGAAAGTAAAAATACGTATACTTTTTACTTGACGAAATAAATTTCTACCGATATAGTTATAGTATCATACATTTTTCAAGGAGAACATTGAAATGGCAAAAGCAGTTCTAAGTCCTGGCGCCGCAGTAAAAGCCCAGGCAGCCGCGTACAATCTTTCTATCACCCAATTAGCCGAAGGAATCAAGATCAGCCCTTCCGCCGCCCGTTTGTTAATCAATGACAAGCTGCGGATCAGCGTCGCCTTCGCACAGCGTCTTTCCAAGTATTTCGGGAAAACCCCCGAATACTGGCTTGGCCTGCAAACCGCCTACGAACTGGGCGAATTAGCCAAGGACAAGGCGAATGCCGCCGTCCTCAAGACTATTTCCAAAGCGGTAAAAGTCCCGGCTGCTAAAAAAGCCGGCACGAAAAAGGCCGCCGGTAAAAAAACTGCGGGAAGAGGAAGGCCCCCCGCCGCCAAGAAAGCCCCGGCGAAAAAAGCTGCGGCAAAAAAGGCCGCCCCCAAAGCCGACGCCAAAAAAGCTCCGGTCAAAAGAGCGCCCAGAAAAACTGCGCCTAAACCGGCAGCCTGGACCACGGAATCGTCCCCGGTCCCCTCATGGACTCCCTCTTCGGATAATTAACAGGGACAAAAAAAACGATAAGGCTGCCGGGGATTAATCCTTGGCAGCCTTTTTTTACCGATAAAGCCTTGTCGGCAAAGCCGGGAAGAAAGGGGCATGCCGGGCGCTCATGCTGTTGGGGGAACCTGCTCCCGGAGCCCGGCCCCAGGGGGCCCGAATAGGTCTCCGTACGCAGAGAGACCCAAATGCATTCGGCCCGTCACGCCCCTTTTTTCCCGCTGCGCCGCCATTATATCGCTGAACTGAACGTATTTAGTACAACAATATTCAGCGCACAATGGGGGAAGCCCTGCGTCCCCATATATGAGGAAGTACACAGTCGGTAACGCGTTGCGCTGCCATTATATTGCTGAACTGAACGTATTTAGTACAACAATATTCAGCGCACAAGCGGGGAAGCCCTGCGTCCCCATATATGAGGAAGCACACAGTCGGTAACGCGTTGCGCCGCCATTATATTGCTGAACTGAACGTATTTAGTACAACAATATTCAACGCGCAAGAGGGGAAGCCATGCGCCGCCCCCATATATGAGGAAGCACGCAGCCACAAATTGTATTGTGGGTGTCAGTAGGAAGAGATGGGGAGGCGCCCCCGGAGGGGCCCCATCTCTTCCTACTGACAGGACCCACTACAAAATTCCTCTTGCGTGCTTCCGGAGACTAAGCAAACCGGCGCATGGCTTCCCCCCCCGTTAATCTTTCCAAGGGAATATCAGCCCCTTCAGCGTCCGGCTTCCGGTTTTCTCGCGCTCTTCGATAAGTAAAGCATCCCAGGGAATTCTCCGGCGGTCCGCGTTCGGGTTAGCCTCAAGCCAATCGTACTTGAAGATGCGGAGCCGGAGGGCTTCATCAAGAAAGAGGAGCAGACCGCCGGGGCCGGGGATAAGCAGGAGCAGGGGCAGGGAAATTGCGAGGGTAATCAGGGAGATGAGAAAAATCAGGATGCAGAAGGGGGTGTTGTCAAGGAAGATGAGGAAACATTTTTTTATAATTTTGGGGAGCTTGGTGTCCAGCCGGGAGCGGATGGGGAAGTAGAATTGCAGGGCCAGGATTCCTACCAGCAGGGTCCAGAAGAGGAGGGTCCCCAGAAGGAGTCCGAAAAAAGATTCCATGCTGAAATAAAAGGGGATAATCACCCTTACCAGGAGAAATCCCAGGATAAAAAGGATGCCCAACAGGAGCCCTGCGGGCCAGGCGGATTTAAGGCTGCCGAGGAAGTCCCCGAACCCAAAGGAACGGTAATCCGATAGGGCCTTGAGGGTCAGGGCGGCGCCGGAAAGGTAGACAAAGCACCAAACTATGCCGAGCGCCAGGAGCGCCATTGATACGGAAGGGATGGATTCAAATAGGGGGGGGATGAGAAGCGCAGCGGCAAAAAAGGCAAGGAATACCAGGTTCAGCAGGACTACCTTGAAGAGATTGTCCCAGAGATCATAAAAGGTTTTTTTTATGAGGAATCCAACCATGGGTTACTATACGCCGGGAAACCCCGTTGCGTCCACTGCTCCCTATATCTACGATTTCCACAGAAAACAAGAAAAATATACTTGTTTTTCTTAAAATGTAGTATACTTGACCGATAAAGAAGGATTGTATGGAGAAGTTGGTAGAAAAGGATTTGCAGGTCAGTGAGCTGGAACAGGAAAAGGATCTGTTTGTCCGTATATTCAGGCAATTAAGCGCCTACAAGGACCCCAACCGGTCCATTTCGGGTATTTTAAAGGATACCTCTGATTTTTTTGGTTTTTTCGGCGCCTTCGTGTATGAGGCGGATCATGCCAAGGTTTTTCATCTTTTTGAACATTACCGCGCTCCCGAGGCGGGGCTGTCCTCAACCCTGGTTCTACAGGATCATTTGAGTGAACCTGATTTAGAAGAATTGACCCGGAGGCAGAGAGGAATCGTCTATCTAAAATCCCGAAAAACCAAGCTGGGCGCCAAGTTTCTGGAACTATTTTCCGCCAAAACCCTGGTCATGATCCCTATTTTTATTGAGCAGAAGGAACCCGTCGCGCTTATCGGCATGTTGGACCGGCGGCATCCTATCCGGCTGAGCGGTCGGCAAATCGTTGACGCCGATGCGGTACTTTCGGTACTTGCGGGGCATATCAAGATGCGGGTCTACCAGAAACGGCTGGAATATGCCTATTCATCCCTGCGGAACCTGATTGATAAGGCGGGTGTTGAAATGTACGTCAACGACTTCTACACCCATGAACTGCTCTTTATCAACGAATCCCGCGCCGTTTCCCGGGGCGGGATGGAGAAGCTGCTGGGTATGCCCTGTTGGAAAGCCCTTTACCCCATAAGAACAGGGGAGTGTGAGTTTTGTCCCAAGGACAAGCTGGTGGATGCGAAGGGGAACCCCACCCAGGCCTATACCTGGGATATGCAGCACCCCAGCGATGGTTCCTGGTTCAGGATGGTGAACGCCGCCATTAGATGGGTTGACGGCCGGCTTGCCCATGTAGTAAGCAGTATCAATATTACGGAGAATAAGTATAATGAAATGCTGGTGCGCCGCATGGCGGAATGTGACGCCCTGACAGCCCTGCCAAACCGGGGAAAATTGATTGAGGACCTGAATAAGATGTTAAACAGAGCGGTCCCGGACCAGGGAATAGGCTACCTGATATTCATCGATCTGGATGATTTCAAGGAGGCAAATGACACCCACGGTCATTTGCTGGGGGATGCCCTGCTGCGGCAAATCGGCCATTACCTGCTGAGCGAAAACAGGACCCTGGGCATGCCCTACCGGTACGGCGGTGATGAATTTGTTATTGTTGCCGAAAATAGAACCGAGGATGATCTGGGCCGTATCCGGGAGATGCTGCTGAACCGGTTTTCCACCGAGTGGCGGATCGACGGCAATTCGATTATCTGCGGTATCAGCGCAGGGGCGGTCCCCCTGAAGAAAAAAACAGCGGAAGAACTTATTTACGCGGCGGACATGGCCATGTATGAAGTCAAAAAGAACGGAAAACACGGATTCCGCCTGAGTACCTAATGATGTTTAGAGGAGTAACGATGCTTAAACCAGAAGATTATATCGCCGATTGGCCCGATATGCCTTATCACCATTTTTCCGAGTGGCTTGAGGACCTCTCCACCCGGTGGGGCAGTAAGATCGCTCTATTTTACCGGTCCGGTAAGCAGAAAGAATTCACCCAATGGTCCTTTTCCCGGCTGGCTCTGGAAAGCCGCCGTATTGGCCGGGGGCTCCTGGCTGCGGGGCTCGTCAAGGGCGACAGGGTTGCCCTCTGGTCGGAAAACCGTCCCGAGTGGATCGCCGTCTGGCTTGGCGCGGTGATAGCGGGGCTGGTCATCGTACCCATCGACTTCCTTGTTTCCGAAAAGGAATGTACCAATATATTGAAGATAACCAAGGCGGGGGCATTTTTTTATTCCGGCCGGAAACGGGACTATGCCGCAGATTTGCCTGCCCAGGGTATAACCCTCAAGGCGGCGGTCTGTATCAGCCAGGAGGGGGCGAATTTTTTTGAAGCCTTTGGCGCGGATGCGGGGCGCCAACTTCCCGCGGCGGCGGAAATCGCCGAATCTGATCCGGCGTCAATCGTGTTCACTTCCGGTACTACCGGCTTTGCCAAGGGGGTTACCCTGAGCCACAAGGGGATCATCGCCAATGCCAACGCCGCTATTCGTTCCCTGCGGGCCTATCCCTCTGATGTGTTCGTCAATGTCCTTCCCTTGCACCATACCTATCCTACCACCTGTTCCTTTATTTCCCCCCTTTCCGTGGGAGCCGCCATCCTCATTGTGGATAAGCTGGTGGGGAAGGTGGTCATCGACGATATCCGCGACGCCGGGGGGACATTCCTCATCGCCGTACCCCTGCTCTACGATAAGGTGATGGCGGGAATTGCGAATGGCTACAATGCGCTGCCGGGAATTTTGCGGGCAATCCTGGACCCCCTGCGGAAAATAGCCCTGGAAAAGGCCAAAAAAGGGAACTATCAATTCGGCCAGAGGGTGTTTAAGTTTATCCGTAAAAAGACCGGGCTTGCTTCCATTCGGATAATGGTTGCCGGTGGCGGCCCCCTGAGCCCCAAAACGGCGGATTTTTTTGATTCCCTGGGCTTTAACATGGTTCACGGCTACGGCATGAGCGAAAACGGCCCCCTGATCAGCGTGAGTACCCCCTGGCATAAAAACAACGTTTCTGTGGGCCTGCCGGTAAAGTACACCGAGGTGAAGATCCTTGATAAGAACGAAGAGGGCATCGGGGAGATTGCGGTAAAATCCCCCTCCCTCATGCTTGGGTACTACGAAAACCCCGAAGCTACGGCGGAGACCTTTACTGAAGACGGTTGGCTCAAGACCGGGGACCTGGGCTTTATTGACGAACAGGGCTTTATCTACATCAACGGCAGAAAGAAGAACCTCATCGTCAGTTCCGGGGGCAAGAATGTCTACCCCGAGGAAATTGAAGCCCACTTTGACGGGTCACGGGTTATCGCGGAGATTCTGGTGCTGGGCCGGAAGGAGCCGGACTATGGCGGGGAGGAGATCTTCGCCGTGGCGGTGCCCAACTTGGAAGCCCTGGAGCAGGATCATCCGGGTAAAACATTGGACGACAGCTTTATTTTCGATTTGATGAAAAAGGAAATAGAAGCGGTGAACCGTAGCTTACCGGGGTATAAAAAAATTAGCGGCTTTGCCCTCCGCCGGGAGCCCTTTGAAAAGAACGCCCAGCAGAAGATACGCCGGTTTATGTATAAGAGCTACGAGAACTAAGCTGTGTCGGCAAAGCCGGGAAGAAAGGGGCATGCCGGGCGCTCATGCTAGCCGGGGAGTCTGCTCCCGGAGCCTCGGCCCCAGGGGGCCCAAAGAGTCTCCGTCCGCAGGGAAACCGGATGCATTCGGCCCACCACGCCCCTTTCTTCCCGCTGCGCCGCCATTATATCGCCGAACTGAGTGTGAAAATGCATTCGACCCTCCACGCCCCTTTTTCCCCGCTGCGCCTGCATTATATCGCCGAACTGAGAGGGAAATGCATTCGGCCCGTCACGCCCTTTTTTTCCCGTTGCGCCTGCATTATATCGCCGAACTGAGAGGGAAATACATTCGGCCTGTCACGTCCTTTTCTTACCGCTGTGCCTGCATTATATCGCCGAACTAAGAGTGAGAATGCATCCTGCAAAGTATGCTCCGCGTATACAGTGGCGAAGCCCCCCGCATAATCCCGTGCGCAAAGTGGGGAAGCCATGCACCTCCACATATGAGAAAGCACGCAGCCGCAAATTGTATTGTGGGCGTCAGTGGAAAAGGTGGAAGGGACCCTCTGGGGAGGCTCCACCTTTTCCACTGACAGGCCCCACCGCCAAATCCCTCTTGCGTGCTTTCCGGCACTAATCTAAGTGCATGGCTTCCCTAAACTCACCCATGGCCCGGAACTTTTGGTACCGCTTTTCCAGCAGCGTAGTGGTGTCCAGGGCTGAATACTTCTTTACCACATCCACCAGATAGTCCGCAATGTTCTTCGCCGTAAGCGGTATATCGCTTCTTGCGCCATCGGGGGGTTCGGCTATAACTTTGTCGCAGATGCCGAAGGAATGGAGATCGTCGGCGCAGATTTTCATTAGTTCCGCAGCCTCTTTTTCCCGGTTACCGTCCTTCCACAGTATTGATGCGAAGCCCCGGGGTGAGATGACCGAGTAGAGGGCGTTTTCCAGCATGGCAATATCGTCGCAGACCCCCAGGGCCAATGCGCCCCCGGAGCCGCCTTCGCCCAGGACTACGCCGATGATTGGGGTTTTGGCGTTGGAGAACTCCTGGAGGTTCCGGGCAATGGCCTCGCCCTGCCCCCGTTCTTCCGCGCCGAGGCCGGGAAATGCGCCGGGGGTGTCGATGAAGGTGATCACCGGGCGGTGGAATTTTTCCGCCTGCTTTACCAGCCGCAGCGCCTTGCGGTAGCCCTCGGGGTGGGGCATGGAAAAGTTCACCCGCTTGAATTCCTCGATGTCCCGCGCCCGGACTTGGCCGATCACCGTTACGGGCTGCCCTGCCAGGTACGCCAGGCCCCCGAGGATGGCCGGGTCGTCGCCAAAGTAACGGTCCCCGTGGAGCTCGGTGAAGTCCTGAAAGATTAGGGGAATATAGTCGTTTACCGTGGGCCGTCCCAGACCCCGGAGCTGTTCAAGCCGTTGTACAACCGTGAGCGCCATTATACCGCCTCCTTATGTTGATGCAGTGCACCAGGGAGGTGCATCTTCAAAAATCGTGCCAGCACCGTCCGTATTTCATTCCGGGGCACGATGGTGTCTATGAAGCCCTTTTCCTGCATGAACTCCGCAGTCTGGAACCGCTCGGGGAGTTTCTGGCCGATGGTGTCCTCGATAACCCGCTTCCCCGCAAAGCCGATGAGCGCCCCCGGCTCGGCAATGATGATGTCACCCAAAGAGGCGAAGGACGCGGTAACCCCGCCGGTGGTGGGGTCGGTGATCACCGATATGTAGAGCTGCCCCGCCGCGTTATGCCGGGCCACGGCGGCGGAGGTTTTGGCCATCTGCATCAGGGAGAAGATCCCCTCCTGCATACGGGCGCCTCCGGAGGTGGTAAAGATGATGACCGGTAATGTATGCGCGGTCCCGTATTCCAGGGCACGGGTGATCTTTTCCCCCACCACGCTGCCCATGCTGCCCATCATAAAGTAGCTGTCCATAATGCCCAGCACCGCAGGAAAGCTGTTTATGGTACAAACACCGGTAACCACCGCATCTTTCGTATTGCAGCTCTTTTGCAGCGCGCTGATTTTGCCTTCGTAGTCGGGAAAGCCGATGGGGTTTTTCGATTCCAGCCCCGGGTCGAGCTCCTTAAAACTGCCGGGATCGGCGGTACAGTCAAGCCGTTCCTGCCAGTGCAGTCTGGGATTTTTATCCATGATGTTCCTCCAAAAAATGTCATCATCATTATATTCAAGACGGGTAAAAAAGGATAGAGGGGGACTTCGACAAAATTTACAAATTTGTCATAATCCCAGAGCCGCGAACAGGTATCATCAGTCAATTCTTATGGAACAAATAGCGCTGGAACCGGTTTTTGCCGGATAATACCCAATGGTGACACACTCATAGCTATGAGTGCGTCACCATGATAGCTACCAGTTCTTTACCCCAATCACCAAACCCTGGGATCGGAATCGGGCTTTATTATGTTCACATCTTCTCCCGAAGGTTCTATGACGTAAAAGCCGTTTTTAAGCGCATAGTTTTTTGCTTTTTCGTTTACAACGACGGCGGCCAGGGCTCCAAAAAGTTCCCGTTTGTCGCCGAATATATCGGCGTACTTGCGGAGCTTTCCCATGCGTTTGATATGGTCGTCCACATCGCTGTTTTGCAGTTTCGCTTTTACCTCAACGGCCATTGCCTGTGTGCCATTTTCCAGAAAGGCGTCTATTTCAGCGTGTATGTCATGCTTATCGTTATTTATTTTTCTGTTGCGGTTAATCACGCTGAAATCAAAACCGAATTGTTTAAATTTTTCCGGCAAACCGGGAAGCATCGTGTATTCAGCCTCCTCGCCGAACTTATTGCCCAGGTCGCCGACTATTCGCTGGGTCTCTTTTTGCACCTTTTCGGTTTCCTTATGGGCTTGCTGGAGTTCCCTAAACCCGGCTTCGGTTTCCTTATGGCTGGCGCCCAATCCGGAGACTATCCGCTGGGTCTCTTTTTGCACCTTTTCGGTTTCCTTATGGGCTTGCTGGAGTTCCCTAAACCCGGCTTCGGTTTCCTTATGGCTGGCGCCCAATCCGGAGACTATCCGCTGGGTCTCTTTGAGGGCCTTTTCGGTTTCCTTGTGCGCCTTGCCGATTTCGTCGATTGTTGCCCAAACATCGTCTAAGGTTACTTTTTTGGCTGTTTTTACCGTCTTTTTCGTTGCTGCTTTCACTGTTGGCATGATATTCTCTCCCCCATCAAAGTATAGCGGAATTTAACCGATAGGGAAAGCGGTTTTAACTTGGCATTTGGAAGGTACCTACTATAAAACACAAAGAAAGAAGAGAGGAGTAAACATAGGAGCTCACAGAGGGAAGACACAGAGGAAGAGGGAGGAGAGAGAATTATAATTTTATTCTCCCCTCAGTGTCTCTGTGTTTATTCTTCGTCTTAATTCTCCTTATTATACGGTTGAATTTGGAATTACGTGCGGGGGACTTTCTTTGTATTGACATTCTTTTCGATTGGGGGCAGAGTAATAGGTATGAAAAACAGGGTGTCCCAAAACCATGTATTCAGTCTCGCAGCGGCGGCCGCTATCCTGGAGGATCGCGGTTAGCCCTTCGTTATAAGAAGTAGGGGCCGTGATCCTCCGGTGGGGATCACGGCTTTTTTTTGCCCAATCGGTGGAAAGAAGGGCGTACTCCCCAGAGGAAACAGCCGGAACTAAAGTTCCTTGAGGAGTAAAAAGTGAGAAGAGACATCGTTCACCCCGGCGCGGGGAAGCTGAAGTACGAGATTCGGGAAATCGTGGCCTTTGCCCGGAGTTTAAGCCGGTGGAATATCCCTATCCGGTGGGAGAACATCGGTGACCCGGTGAAGAAGGGTGAGCCGATTGCTCAATGGATCAAGGATATTGTCCGGGAAAAGGCGGGGGAGGATCTGTCCTACGCGTATTCGGAGACCGAGGGCGCCCGGGAAGCCCGGGAATTTTTATCAGCCCAGGTGAATAGTCGGCCAAAGCCGGCCGGGTGTCCGGACCCGGTAAAAATTGAAACCGATGATATTCTCTTTTTTAATGGCCTGGGGGATGCGGTGGCCAAGGTTTTTGGGTTCCTTCGCCGGGAAGCCCGTGTGCTGGGTCCTTCCCCGGCCTATTCCACCCTGTCCTCCGCCGAAGCCGCCCATTCGGGCTACGAGCATCTGACCTACCGGCTGGACCCCAACCGGGACTGGATGCCCGACATGGAGGACGTGGAACTTAAGGTTAAGTATAACGATTCCGTGGCGGGGCTCCTCCTCATCAACCCCGACAATCCCACCGGCGCGGTGTATCCCCTGGAAATTTTGCAGGAATTTGTCCGTATCGCCCGAACCTACGGCCTGTTCATCGTCTGCGACGAAACCTATGCCAATATCGTGTACGGGGGCGCCAAGACCGCCGCGCTTTCCCAGGTTATCGACGGCGTTCCCGGTCTGGCCCTGCGCTCCCTGTCCAAGGAGGTCCCCTGGCCGGGCGCCCGCTGCGGCTGGGTTGAGGTGTACAACCGCCACTCGGATAAGCGTTTTGATACCTACGTGCGGAGTCTGCTGGATGCCAAGCGCCTTGAGGTCTGTTCCACCAGTCTGCCCCAGCTCTGTATCCCCGCCATCATAGGGGATCCCCGCTACCCGGATCACCTAATCCACCGGGCCGCCATGTTTGAAAAACGCGCCGAAGAAGCCGCCGCCGCCTTTACCGGTATCAAGGGGATCAGCCTGAAAAAACCCCGGGGCGCCCTCTACGCCACCGCGGTTTTCGATCCCGGTATCCTCGACGCGCCCATCCCCCGCAGCCTCCCGGTTTCCGACCCGTCCTTGGCGGAATACATCCGGGAACAAACCGCCAATGTTGCGCCGGACAAACGGTTCGTCTACTGGCTGTTGGCATCCGCCGGTATTTGTGTGGTTCCCCTCTCCGGGTTTGCCAGCGATCTCCCGGGCTTCCGGTTTACGTTACTGGAATATGATGATGAAAAGCGTCGGCAGATTTACCGGGCCATGGGACACGCGGTGAAGCAATATCTGGGGAATTAGTACGTCCTAATCCCCAGACATGCAGCAACCGCCCGTTCTTTGCCGGGGATGAGGTCGTGGATGGGGATGTTTACCGGGCGGATCTTCCCGTCGGGATAGCGCAGAACCAGTGCGGTGGAGCCCCCGCCGTCAAAGTTGAGGCCGTCATCGGCGCCCAGTCGTTTCAGGATGACGCCGATTTCTTCTTCTGTTGCGCCCACGCTTCCCAAACGCCTGCCGTCAATCGCCAGCAGGTAGAGGGTTTTCCCGTCCGCAGAGAGTCCCGCCGCGCTCCGGGGGTGCCGTGCAGCACGCCGGGTGTCCGGAGCGAGTAATCGATCCGGAATTGCGCCGTCCCGGAGCACCACGAAAAATCCCCCCAGGGCATTACGGATATTTGCCAGGGTTTCGGCGTCCAAATCCCCCTGGTTTACAATTGCGGCGGAACCATCCTGATAAAAGACCAGCGCGTCAAACCGGGGGTTGGGCGGCGCGGCCAGGAAACCATCGGCCACCGCAATCCCCACGATGGTCCGGTCTTCCCCAACCACCGCCGAAACCGGGGCAAAGGGGGTGGCGTTGATCCCCGCGATACAGTCATAGTCCCGGACAAAGCCGCTGATGGTGGTACTCCTGGTGTCCCCGTTCACGACGAATTCCAGGTCGGGATTGCTCAGGTCAACACGGAGCGCCCAAAACGCCAGCCGGGGTTTCCCGGTACGCCCCTCGACGTAATCAATTCCAGGGGCAAAAGACTCCCATTGGGGGACCAATTCCCCCGGTACGGCGGCTCGAAGGGGAAACGAATCCGGGGGTGTGGTCAGTGGAGAGACGGACGCGCAGGAGAAAAAAAGTGAAATGAGGAACAGAGATAGGGGAATTAAGCTGAGCGTTTTTCTCATTTCGTGAGCAGAAACCTATTCCGGCTTCGCTCCTTTCGCCTGTTCTTTTACCACCAGATCAAGGGCCTTGGCCAACTGGTCCGGGCAGGAAGTCTGCTTTGACCCGCAGTGCACCCCCGAAAGGCGCTTGCTCAGTTCCGCGGCGTCCATCCCTTCGGCAAGGATGGATATGCCCTTGAGGTTGCCGTCACAGCCGCCGAGAAAGGACAGGTTGTGAACCTTGTTATCCTGGATATCAAACCTGATCTTGGCGGAACAGGTTCCCTGGGTTGTATATTCGTACATTATGCACTCCTGATTCCTCTAATATACTAAGCAAACCCTTGAAACGAAACCTATACGAGTGTATAGTATCTTCATGGATTTAGGTGATAAGTTGTCTATCCTGGCGTCATCGGCAAAGTATGACGCCTCTTGCGCTTCCAGTGGAAGCGGCAGGTCCGGGGCTTTTGGGGTGAACCTCCCCGCCGGGGTCTGCCACAGTTGGACCGGGGATGGTCGTTGCGTCAGCCTCCTCAAGGTGCTCTACTCCAACGCCTGCCGTTTCGACTGCGCCTATTGTGTAAACCGCGTCTCGGCGGACACCCCGCGGACCGCTTTCACCGTGGACGACCTGGTGGACCTGACCTGCCAATTCTACCGCCGCAACTATGTTGAAGGCCTCTTCCTCTCATCGGGGATCTTCACCGACCCGGACATGGTGATGGAAAAGCTCATCGCCGTTGCAAAAAGGCTCAGGACTGAGGCGGGGTTCGGCGGCTATATCCACTTAAAGGTCATCCCCGGTGCAGGCGAAAAGCTGATCCGGGAGGCGGGGCTCTGGGCGGACCGGCTCAGCGCAAACATTGAACTGCCCACGGATAAGAGCCTCCAAACCCTGGCCCCCCAGAAATCGGGGAAGGTAATTTTCGGCGCCATGGATGATGTATCCCGGTGCGGCGCGGAAAACGAGGAGGACCGCCGCAAAATCCGCTCCACCCCGGTGTTTGCACCGGCGGGCCAGAGCACCCAGCTTATCGTGGGGGCAAGTGAAGAGGACGACCGGACCATCATCGGTCTTTCCGGCGCATTGTACCGGAAATACTCCATGCGGCGGGTCTACTACTCAGCCTTTATTCCCGTGGGCGTCGACGGCCGGGGCGGCATTCCCGATCCCCGGCTGCCTGCAATCCCCGGCCCGCCTTTGGTGCGGGAACACCGGCTCTACCAGGCGGACTGGCTTATGCGGTTCTACCACTTCAGCGCCGCCGAAATTCTGGAGGAGACCCCCTACCTGGACCGGCATGTGGACCCCAAAACCGCCTGGGCTCTCCGGCACATCGACCGCTTTCCCATCGACCTCCAATGGGCGGATTACGAGGAACTGCTCCGGGTCCCCGGCATCGGCGCAACTTCGGCCCGACGCATCCTGGAAATCCGGCGGCTCCGGTCCCTCAGTTTTGACGGGCTCCGCCGCCTGGGGGTCGTGCTCAAGCGGGCGCGGTACTTCATCACCCTGGGGGGCGCTTTTATCGACAAGCCGGAGGACCCTAAACGGATACGCCGCATGTTGTCGGATCAGGATGGGGCGGGGCTGCAACTACCTTTGTTTGATTTTTAAAGGACGGTACAATTATGATAGGAGGATACTGGCATGGAACTTACCTTACCGGAGCTTGAACAGCGCCGCGCGCGATTTACCGCCATGATGCATAGGCGCTTTCCCAATTGGGATACGGCGGTGATCATTGGAAACGTCAACCAGTATTACTTTACCGGGACCATACAGAACGGGATATTGCTCATTTACAAAGACGGAAGCTGCCTCTACGGTGTGCGGCGCAGTTATGAGCGGGCAAAAGCGGAATCGCCCCTGAAAGAGATTATGCAGATTGTCGGATACCGGGACATTGCGGACCGAGTAGGTCCGGCGGACCGCGGTGGGCGGCTCGGCAATGTTTATATAGAAGGGGACACCTTGCCGCTGGCGGTCCTGGAACGCTTAAAAAAATATTTTGAGATCACCTCGGTCAATTTTCTCGACACCATTATCAGAACGGTCCGGAGCGTAAAGTCTCCCTACGAACTCCATTGGCTCAAGCGGTCCGGGGAGCAGCACCGGATACTTCTGGAAGAGCGGGTTCCCGCCCTGCTAAGAGAGGGAATCAGCGAGGCCGAGTTTATGGGCGAACTGCTCAACGAAATGTACCAACTGGGGTACCAGGGTTTGGCGCGATTTCATCAAAGCCAGGTTGAGATGAGCGCGGGCCAGATCGGTTTTGGGACCAATTCTCTGTACCCCTCCAGTTTTGACGGCCCCGGCGGCGGTAAGGGCGGCGGCCCGGCGAATCCCCTGGGGGGAGACCGTAACAGAAAACTGAAACCGGGGGACCTGGTGTTCGTCGATATCGGTTTCGGTATCAACGGCTATCACACCGACAAGACCCGGGTGTTTATGTTCGGCGCGGAGCCTCCTCCGGAACTCGCCGCCGCCCACCGCCTCTGCCTGAGCATCCTGAACCGGGCTGCCGCACGGCTAAAACCCGGCGAGATTCCTTCGCACATATACCAGGACATTATGGCCGGCCTTTCGGAACAGGAACGGGACTGCTTCATGGGGGTTGATAACAAGCACCGGGTAAAATTCCTGGGCCACGGGGTGGGACTAACCATTGATGAGCTTCCGGTAATCGCCAAGGGCTTTGACGATCTCCTGGAGGAGAACATGGTTATCGCCCTGGAGCCGAAAAAGGGGGTTCCCGGCATCGGGATGGCCGGGGTGGAGGAAACCTATATCGTGAAAGCCGGCGGCGGGCAGTGTATCTCAGGCGGCGGCGGGGAAATTATGAAGATACCCTGCCATGATTGAATACACCTATGACGGTACCCTGGAGGGACTCTTCGCGATTCTTGACCGTATTTGCCGGTCTGAGTCTCCGGAGGCTATGCTCCCGAATCATGTCCGCCGCCCCCTTGAAACTGCGCAATGCGGCAATCCCGACCAGGAGCCGACCCGGCAGCCGGACCTTTTTGGCACGGACTCATTCGGCAATTCCCCGCACGATGCCGGTCCCGGACCCGCCGCACCAAACAGCGCCATGTCCGATACCGCAACGCTTTCACCCCCGGCTGCCCTTTTCAGCGTTGCTGTTTATGATGCAATCCCGGATATACCCGTCGCACAGTATCTCTGCGAACTTTCCGCCAACGCCTACGGGCATTTTATCCACGGCTGGATGAGCGAACTCTCCATTGAGGCGGCGCTTATCCGTTTTGCCTGGAAGGTCCTGGCTGCGGGGCGGAACGCGCCGGGGGGGGTTACGTCGCCGGAGGCCCGTGAAGCAGCGGAAGCCGCCGCAGTTGATCGGGGGGACCCGGATGTCCACGTGGTACTTACTGCGGCCTACAAGGTCTGGAAGGAACTGGACCGGTTCCGGGGGCTGCTCCGGTTTTCCCCCGATGCTTCCGGCGTCCATATAGCCCACTGCAAAGCGGACCATTACGTCCTTCCCGGTCTGGCGGGCCACTTTACCCTGCGCTTCGGGGAAACCCCCTGGGCAATCATCGACGAACGGCGCGGTCTGGCGCTGATCCGCTTCCCCGGCGAAGATGCCCGGATCATTGCCCGGGAAGATTTGCCTCACAGCATTGCTGTCACCGGTCACGAAGATCCCTGGGAGAACCTCTGGATAAACTACCACCGGGCTGTTGCCAACGAAAGCAGGCTTAACCCCCGGCTCCAGCGGCAGTTCATGCCCAAGCGGTACTGGAAGTATTTGCCGGAACTGTAGCCCTGCTAAGTAATATCTACCGAATAGATAAAGAATGAAGAAAGGAGTAAACACAGAGGACACGGAGGTTTCACAGGAGGGCACAGAGGAAGAAAAGAATGAGGAAAATAGAGACTTCCGACACTTTTTCCCCCTCTGTGTTCTTTGTGTTCCTCCCTCAGTGTTCTCCTATGTTAAATGTCAAGGGGAAATCGAACTTTTTTCGATTTTCTCTTGGCCATAGGCGCCTAAACGGTTAGGTCAGGCAACAGACCCCTATTCCTCCCCCCTTACCTTGTAATACCTAAGTTTTTTCTTGAGCGTGTCCGGGTCTATCCCGTTGTAGTACTCCCGCCGCTTCATTAAAAGCCATGCCAGGGTTACCAGCTTCCGGGCTACCGCTACCGCGCTCTTTCGCTTATTCATCCGGCCCGCCAGGCTCTGAAACTTTTCCCTCAAGGGGCCTCCGTAGCCGCACCGGTTTATGGACCATACTCCTTCCAATACCATTCCCCGTATCGGGTGGCA
>BNUY01000002.1 GCA_025997715.1 Spirochaetia bacterium | reverse complement strand
GGCTGGAACACGGCAGCCGATGGAAGCGGAACTGTGTTTGACGCATCAACCCCGGTGGTGGCGAACATCACCGTGTATGCGCAGTGGACGGCAAACGCCTACACGGTAACATTTGACAAGAACAACATTGACTCAGGCAGTACCGAGGCAAGCCCGCAGACGGCAGTTGTTGCAGACGGCGGGACGGTAAACCCACTGCCAACACAACCCGCCAGACTCGGCTACTCCTTCGGCGGCTGGAACACGGCAGCCAACGGCAGCGGAACCGCATTTACCGCGTCAACGCCCGTGACGGCGAACATTACCGTGTACGCTCAGTGGACCTTGCTGCCGAATTATTTCACCTTCACCGTACGCACGACAGGGGCAAATGAAACTTTTGCGATACCGACGAGCGGACAGCTAAATGGTTCTGCCGCAAAATCCTACAACTGGAATATTTACTGGGGTGATAGTCAGAGCGATACGGCGGTAACCGGCAGTAGTTCAAACACATCCGCCGGTATTTCTCATAGCTATTCATCTGCAGGGGACTATCAGATAACTATTACCCCCAATGGCATCACCGGCGCATGGCTGGGCGCATTCGGCTTTACACAAAACACAGACGGAGCAAATGCTCAGACAAACAAGGATAAAGTGATTTCTGTCGATTCCCCGCTTACCCTTTTAATGACACGGACACAGACGCAAATTACTGCGGGTACGGCGCCATCGAATGAATGGAAGGAAACGTTTTATGGCTGTCAAAACCCGGCTTTTACAATGGGACCGGCTTTTAACTTTGCCGCCGAGTGGAATGCGATAACAACCGTTGGCGGGGAGTTTGCGCGCGGTATGTTCGGGAATTGTAGCGGTGCAGCGTTCAATATGAACAATGTCTTTAATCTACCGCAGGGTATCACTACGGTGGGCAATAGGTTTGCTAATGATATGTTTAATTTCTGTTCCGGTGCGGCATTCACGATGAACACTGTCTTTAATCTACCACCGGGTATCGTTACGGAGGGTGGGGGGTTTGCATGGGGTATGTTTTACGGCTGTTCCGGTGCAGCGTTCAATATGAACAGTGTCTTTAATTTACCGCAGACTATCATTACGGTGGGCAATAACTTTGCTGACTCTATATTTAGGGACTGTTCAGGGCCGACTTTTAATATGAACAGCTTCTTTAATCTGCCGTCGGGTATCACTACGGTGGGCAATGCGTTTGTAGCCAGTATGTTTGTAGGCTGTTCAGGGGCGGTGTTCAATATGAATACTGTCTTTACCATGCCGCCGGGTATCATTGCGGTGGGTGGGAACTTTGCTTACGATATGTTCAATGGGTGTAGCGGTGCGGTTTTTACTATGAACACTGCCTTTAATCTACCGCCCAGTATTACTACAGTGGGTACGTACTTTGCTTCCAGTATGTTCAAGAATTGCAGCGGCGCGGCCTTTACTATGAACAGTGTCTTTAATCTACCACCGTTTATCACTACGATATCTGGCATTGAATTTGCTGCCGGTATGTTCACCGAGTGCAGCGGCGCGGCTTTTACTATGAACAGTGTCTTTAATCTACCGCCGGGTATCACTACAGTGGATAGGGGGTTTGCTTCCGGTATGTTCGCCGGGTGCAACGGCGCGGCTTTTAATATGAACAGCTTCTTTAATCTGCCGCCGGGTATCACTACAGTAGGTACTTACTTTGCTTACCTAACATTCTACGGTTGCAAAGGTCCTAGTTTTCAAGTGAATGCAGTCTTTAAGTTTCCGGTATTAAGTCAGACGGAACTTGATAAATACCAAGTCTTCTTTAGGACATTCAATTTGGGTGGAGGCGCCGCTGTTCAGACACGAACTGCAGCAAGTATCATTGATACCAGTAATGGCCAGCCCGATCCTACTGTGGGCAAGGGAACATTCGGTCCGGCTGGAGCGTGGAGTGATTACGGCTCAATTCACGCCAACTGGAAGTAGGGGGAAACCGGGGAACGCAATGCCCCCCGGCGCATAGGGGCCGGTGAGCCTAGGGGCTGGCACAGGTTGTTTTTTTGACTAAACTGGTACTATGCAGATAGGGGATTTGTTGGCGCAAATTCGGGGCCGTATCCCGCGCAGGATGGTGGTATTGGGCCTTGGGGGTGCAGCCTTGGTTTTACTGCTGGGCTTCGCTGCGGCGGCATTGGTACAAAATCATAATGGGCGGGTCAAAGCCCAGGCCGCCGCCCGGGAGCTGGCGGATTCCTTCAAACCCCTGGCCATAGCGCCGGAGGATTTCTTTTTGCCCGAAGAACCGGATAGCCTCCCCGAATTTATCCCCGAACGTCCTCCCCGTACTGTCTGGACCGTTGACGATGCCCGCCTTTACTGGACCGACCCCCTGGCAGGAAACGAAAAGCTATGGCGGGACCGCTTTGATACGGTGATTGACGATTTGATGGAGGGTGTTCCGTGAGACCCATGAAAACCCTTTTTCTCCTGGACCTGATACTGTGTTGTTGCTTCCTGTCCTGCAAGAGCCTTCCTCCAGCTGCGGCTGGCTCCCCGGCGCCCTATCAGGGCGGGGCTCAGGTAGATGATGATGAACCGGCAGAA
Organism: Spirochaetia bacterium; assembly: GCA_025997715.1. Taxonomy (GTDB): domain Bacteria; phylum Spirochaetota; class Spirochaetia; order Treponematales; family Breznakiellaceae; genus Termitinema. Next base: position 65,480 of record BNUY01000002.1, on the reverse strand, counting down.
ACCGGCATGGTGGAAGCATTTCCTGAACCTGAAGCTGCGGAACTGCCTTCCACTGAACCGGAGTTGCTCCCGATAGCTGTAATGGAAGATGAGCCGCCGCCTGCGCCGGACATAGCGGAAGATGAGTCTCTGCCGCCGCCGTTCCGGCTGATCCTGGTGGAAGAGGAACCGCCGCCGGAACCGGTTCCCCCGGCCATTGCGGAAGATGAACCATCGCCGGAACCGGTTCTCCCGGCTATTGCGGAAGATGAACCATCGCCGGAATCGGTTCCCCCAACTATAGTGGAAGATGCATCGCCGCCGGAATCGGTTCCCCCGGCTATAGTGGAAGATGCATCGCCACCGGAACCTGCTCCTCCGGCTATAGCGGAAGATGAACCGCCGTTGGAACCGTCCCCGCCAATTATAGCGGAAGACGAACCGCCACCGGAGCCGATTCCCCCGGTCATAGCGAAAAATGAACCTCCACCGCCGCCACGGAATTTCAGGCCTGCGGAACCTATACCGCCGCCGTCCCCTGCCCGGACGCCTGGTGGTTCCCTGCCGCTTCCGGTAAACCCCATTTCGGATCTGCCCGCCCGGCAGCCGCCAACCCTTACACCGGCTCCTGTCCCTGCTGGTTCTTCCCGGATCGTCCGGGCTGCGGTTGGGCAAACCATAGAGGTTCCTTTCCGCTTAACCGGGTGGGTTTATCTGGGAGAATCCGCTTCCAAACAAGGTGTACGCTATATTTCCCGGCGTTTGGATACCGATGGTCAGACCTTTGTTTTTCAGGCAGGTGAAGCAGGGGCTTATGAGCTAAAATTCTACCGTCGGGATTTTATCCGGGATTATATCATCAACGACTTGGTGACCCTTATTGTTGAGGAGGATGCTGGGGCAGCGCCCTTGGCAGCACAAGGTTTCGGCGTCCCGGTTGACCGGGGTAGGGTGATCGCCGAACCCCGCTGGCCGGGCACGCCTGAGGAAACGGTTCCGGGAACCTTTCCACCTGCCCCGACCACCCCTTCCGTTGCGCCGCCCCTTGCAGCTTCGGGCAGGGGCGAAAGCGGGCAAGCTGCCCCATCAGGCGGGACGGCGTCCCCTCCGGGACCCGCAGCTTCCCCTGCTATTTTGCCGGAAACACCCGCCCCCCAGCCGGTTTCGTCGGCCCTTCCATCATCCGCTGCTGCTCAAACGGGAACTGCGGAACCCGATCCCCCGCCGCTCTTTCTTCCGGATTCCTCTCCCGAAGAGTACCTGCGTAAGGCCCGGGAGGAGTACGACGCCGGTCATATTCCCCAGGCACTTGCCGTTCTGGACCAGTTTATGGCGCGGTTTCCCCTGGGGAGCGACGAAGCCCTGTGGCTTTATGGTCAGATGTATGAAGCGGCAGGGGCCTCCCGGAATATCCGTTCAGCCCTGGACTGCTACCGCCGTTTGATACAAGAGTATCCCCAGAGTAACCGGTATGCCGATGCGCGGCGAAGAATCGCGTATCTGGAACGGTACTATATAACTATACAGTAACGAGGAGATGGACATGCTGGAAGCGATATTGGGCCGCACCGGCCTCCGGGTAAACAAGGACGGATTCGGCGCCCTGCCGGTACAGCGGACCTCTATGGAAGAAGCCACAGTATTACTGCGGCGGGCTTTGGATGGGGGGTTTAATTTTTTCGATACCGCCCGGGCCTATACGGACAGCGAGGAAAAACTGGGGGCAGCCTTCGGCGGGCGGCGGAATGATTTTATTCTGGCCACCAAGACCCAGGCAAAAAAGGCTGAAGATTTTTGGAAGGACCTGGAAACCAGCCTGGGGAATCTTAAGACCGGCCATATTGATATCTACCAGTTCCACAATCCCGGCTTCTGCCCAAAACCCGGTGATGGGACCGGGCTCTACGAGGCTGCGCTTAAGGCCAGGGAGCAGGGCAAGATACGCTTTATCGGTATCACCAATCATCGCCTAGCGGTGGCCCGGGAAGCCGTTGAGAGCGGCCTCTACGATACCTTGCAGTTTCCCTTTAACTACCTGTCGGATGAAAAGGAACAGGGGTTAGTACGGTACTGCGAAGAAAAAAACGTGGGCTTTATCTGCATGAAAGCCCTGAGCGGGGGGCTCATCACCGATGTGGCCGCTTCACGGACTTGGCTTGCGGACTTTAAAAACGCCGTTCCCATCTGGGGGATACAGCGGGAAAACGAACTGGACGCCCTCTTTGCCGCCCGGAAAGGCGAGCCGCAGGGCGGCCTGGTCCTGAGCGCCGAACAGCGCCGCCGTATTGAGACGGACCGGGCGGAATTGGCGGGGCATTTCTGCCGGGCCTGTGATTACTGCCAGCCCTGCCCCGCGGAGATTACAATTTCTACCTGCGCCCGTATGTTCCTGCTGCTCCGCCGTATGCCCTACCAGCAGTTTCTGACCGGGGGGTTTCAAAAAGAAATGGCCAAGATCGAAAACTGCATCCACTGCGGGCACTGTAAAGACAACTGCCCCTATGGGCTTGATACTCCGGCGCTGCTGGAGCGGAACCTGGCGGATTACCGGGAATTTTTGAAGGAACATCAGGGCACAGTTTCCTGACCGGCTACTTGTATAACTTTTTTTGTTTCGGTAGACTATGGTATATTTTCGAGGGAGTCATGATATGGGTGTACTCAGTGTGGTGTTATTGGTGCTTTTTATTATTGCGGCGATCCTGCTTATCCTGCTGGTCTTGATACAGAACGAGGAAGGGGATAGCCTGGGGGGGATCTTTGCGGGAGGTTCCTCCTCCGCCTTTGGTTCCCGGTCCGGCAATGTGCTCACCAGGGCAACCTCTATTTTGGGCGGTACCTTCCTGGTACTCAGTCTTGGTCTTGCGCTGTTAAACAGGACCCCCGGCGGTACCGGGGTTGAAGACGCGGGGCGGCAGCTCTCAACCGAAGGTACTAATGACTGGTGGCAGGAGTCAGGCGGGGATGACAATGCGGATTCTCAGCCGGAGATCCAATTACCTGAAGAATAGGCTTGAGGAGGCTTGATGTTTTTATACGAACTGTTCTCGCCGGAATTCATACAGATTGGCTTGCAGGCTGAGGATAAAGAGGAAGTGTTTGAGGAATTGGTAGACCGTTTTTGTCAGGTTATTAAGTCCGATTCCCGTGAGGATATTCTGGAAGCCTTGAGGACCCGGGAAATGAAGATGTCCACGGGGATTCAGAAGGGTATCGCCATTCCCCACGGAAAGACTAATGCGGTGGATAGGGTCTACGGTATGCTGGGAATTTCCCGGAAGGGGATAGACTACGAAGCTTTGGACGGGAATCCGGTGCATCTCCTCTTCCTGGTTCTTGGGCCCCCGGGGGATTCGGAACAACATTTGAAGGTTCTCCAGCGGCTGGCGGAGTTGCTGGTCAATCCCCAGTTTTTTACGGAGTTGGCGGTCCAGAAGGATGCTCAAGGCGCCAATGGGATTATAAAAAAACATGAGGATATTCTTATCGCTTTGAACTAGGTTTTCAGAAGGTAACAATGGATTCAGATAATGGCGAAACGGACGTTTTGAAGCATCTCCTGGATGTAGAGGCCCAGGCTTCAAGCCTGGTTGACGAGGCCCAGGCGGAGGCGGATCGCCGTGTTTCCGAAAGTGAAAAGGAAAACCGCGCCCGTTACGATGAACAGTACGGCGTCTTGGCGGCACAACTGAACCGGGAGTACGAAGCGGCGGTGCTGGCGGTAAAAGAGGACTATACCCGGCAGCTTGACGGATACTCGTCGAGTTTGGCGGCTATGCCGGTCCATGGGGATGCCTTTTCCGCGCTGGCGGAACGCCTGTTTTTCGGGGACCGTTAGGTGCCGGGATCCGGGGAACGGGCATATGTGTATGCCAAGGCTTGTGGGATTACCGGTAAATCCTTTATCGGCAAAAATCGTTCCAGGCTTACCGGATTAACCCGGCTCTCTGAACTGGACCGGCTTATCTTTGGAACCGATGCCCGTGATCTTCCTGAGCGGGAATTGCTTCCGGATCTGGAACGGCGTATCATCAACCGGAATGCGAAACAAATTATCACCATTGTGAATTCCTTCAGAACACCCCCGGAATTACTGGCCCGCATGGTGCGGGACTTTGAATACACGGACCTGAAACGGGCGATCAATGCCGCCGCCTCCGGGGAACCCGCGCTCCCGGAGCGTACCGAAATCGGCCGTTTTGCCGCTATAGATTTCAGCGCCTATCCCCATTTTGACAAAATGCTCACGGGAACGGAATTTGAGTTTATCCTTGGGGATATTGGGGATCTGCGTAGCCGTTCCGGCGGTTCAACCGCGCGTATTCAAAGCAAACTGGACCGGCACTACTATACCGGCCTCTGGAATTCCCTGTACAAGCTTGCCCCCTCTGATCGTTCTTCTATTGAACGGATACTGGCGGAGGAGTTGAGCCTGCGGAACGCCGCCTGGGCGCTGCGGATGCGGACCTATTACGGCATGTCTGCGGAACAAACCCGGGAATACCTGGTGTGTATCCCCGCCCATAAGAACGCTCACGGCGTCGTTTCCCCGGCGGATGACGCCATAGCTTCCCTGACCATGGCCCTGGACAGTCCCGCCGACTGGGCCAGGTGGCGCTGGGTGAAATTCCTGAACCGTCCCGGTGAGCACTGGACCGCAGATCCCCGGCATTTTCAGAACACCGCCGCGCAGTATCTCTACCGCCTGGCCCGTCATTCCTTCCGGCGGAAGCCCTTTTCCCTGGATACCGCCGCCTGTTTTATCAAGCTCAAACTCTATGAGGAGGATCTCCTGACCAGTGTTGCCGAGGGATTGAGCATGGGTATGGGCGCCAAGGAAATCCTTGCCATGCTGGAGGCCGCATGATTCGACCCCGGAGGATGAAACAGGTTGAACTCAGCGTCCTTGACCGGGATGTTGACGGGGTGATTGAATATCTGGGCCGCCGGGCCGTGATGCACTTCCCCAAGAACGAGGAAGCTGTTGCTCCAAAGGATGCTGCCCGGAACGGTGTCCTGGAAAATCTGGAAAAAATACGGGCCGCCGCAGTATATCTGGGGATGGAACTCCCTAAGGAGTCCGGTGAATCCAGTACGCTCCCCGGTCCCGGTGAGGCTGAGCTTACGGAGAAGATCTGTTCACGGATAGAACTGCTGAGTCGGCGGGAAAACGAAACCCGCAGGGAGAAGAAAAAAGTTGAGGATGCCCTGAACGAGGCCAATGCCTTTGCGAACCTCAACGCCCCTTTTGCGGATCTGGATCAGCTTTCCTATTTGACCCTGCGTATCGGCCGGATGGAACCGGACCGGCTGGGTGCATTACGGGATACCCTGGCGGATCGTGCGGTATTTATTCCCCTGGGGGCTGGGACCGGCGATGGCCGTATTCTTGCCGCCGCATCCCGGAAGGGCCGCTTTGCCTTGGATTCGGAACTAAAAAAGCAGGGTTTTGCCCCCATCACCGTCCCCGAAGGCTATCAGGGGGTTCCGGAGGAGCTTCTGACGGGGCTGCAGACCCGGCTTGCGGGGCTGGATGCGGATTTGGAAGCCCTTGGGGCTGATAAAAAACAGGTGAAAGAAGAATACGGTCCCGCTCTTGTATCCCTGTATAGCAGCTTCCTGATGGCTTCCCTCACCGAGGACCTCAAGAACCGGTTGGTGTCCACCAGGAATGTCTATGTCCTTTCCGGCTGGGTTCCCGCGGACAACATAGGGCGGCTGGTGGAGGATTTGGAGAAACGTACCGGGGGAAGGGTAGGGGTGCGTACCTTTGATCCCAACGAGATTCCCGCTGTCAGGGAGGGAAAGGTCAAGGTCCCCGTATCCCTCCGCCACGGCGCTTTTGTTAAGGGCTTTGAAGGGGTGGTGTTCTCTTACGGGGCGCCCCTCTACGGTACTATCGATCCCACACCCTTGGTGGCTTTCTTTTTTACCCTGCTCTTTGGGATCATGTTTGGTGATGTGGGGCAGGGCTTCGTGCTTTTTCTGGCGGGAATGCTTACGAGCCGCCATGGACTTAAGGCCTTGTCGAAATTTAAGACTTATTCCACCCCGCTCATTTCGGTGGGCCTTGCTTCCATGGTCATGGGCTTCCTCAATGGGGAGATTTTTGCAACCGAAGAACTGTTCATCGGGCCCACCAGGGCGCTTACGGGGTTTCTTACCGGTCATCCGGTGGACCGCATACTCACGCTCATGCCCCTTGCCGAAAAGGGGGGGAGTGTAACAAAGCTGTTTTACTTTTTTGGGTTTACCATTGCGGTGGGGATTATTTTCAATTCCATCGGGCTGTTGATAAATATTCTTAATCAACTGAGCCTTAAGAACTATGCGCGCGCCTTTTTCTCCAAGACCGGCGTTTCCGGGCTGCTCCTGTTTTGGTATGCAATTGCTATTGCTATCCGCTGCCTTCTGGGGGGGCGTTTTGCCTGGTTCGACGGTATCGGCCTGGCCCTGCCGGTGTTCTGCATCTTCTTTGGCCCCGTGGTGTGGCGCCTTTTTGCGGGGGAACGGCCGGTGCTGGAAGAGGGGCTTATGGTGTTTGTTATGGAAGGAATTGTGGAGATCCTGGAAACGGTGTCCACCTATATTTCCAACACGGTGAGTTTTCTCCGGGTGGGGGCCTTTGCCCTTTCCCATGCGGTGCTTTCGTTTATCATCTTTACCCTTTCAGAAATGGTGATGGAGGCCGCCGGAAGTATCGCCGGCCCCGCAGTATTCTTGTTGGTGATGATCTTCGGGAATACCGTCATAATACTGCTTGAGGGAATGATCGTTGCCATCCAGGTGGTGCGTCTTCAATATTACGAATTTTTTAGCAAGTTTTTTACCGAAACCGGGATGGCCTTTGCACCCTTCCGGTTTCGCAGGGAGGTTTGATTATGAAACGCAAAATAGTATTGGCCATCGGTATACTGTCTGCCCTGTCGGTTCCGCTCTTTGCCCAGGAAGCTGCGGCTGCAGCCGCAGCGGCCGGCAGCAATACTGCGGCATGGCGGTATATCGCGGCGGCCCTGGCGGTGGGGCTTTCCTGTATCGCCGGGGGTATCGCCGTGGGTCAGATCGGGGCGGCCGCCATGGGCGCCATGAGCGAAAACCCGGAACTTTCCGGGAAGGCATTACCCTACGCGGGGCTTGCGGAAGGTATCTGTCTCTGGGGCTTCCTGGTTGCTTTATTGATCATGATATTGTAATGGACTATTACTTTATCGGGGATGCCGAGCTGGTTACCGCCTTTCGCTTTATCGGTATAGACGGAACCCTTGCTTTCAATGCCGAGACTGCCCGCGCCGCATTTCTGCGGATAACCCGGGGCTGGGACGAAACCGCCGGGACGGTGCTGCCGGTGACAGGCGCCGACGGCGGCACGGGCTGCCGGGTGCTGATCCTCACCGAGGAGGCCGCGGACTGGCTTGGGGATGAGCTTACCCAATGGCAGCTTGGCGGTGAGTATCCCCTGGTGGTGGAGATTCCCGGCATCCAGGGGCGTCAGAGCGGCCGTAAAACCCTGGTGGACTCCATCCGGGAAGCGGTTGGGATTCACGTGTAGCGGGACTTGAGGAATACATATGGAAGAACTGCGATCAACCGAGGTATTGGACAAAGAGATTCTCGAGGATGCCCGGAAAAAGGCCCGGCGTATTCTGAAAACGGCGGAGGATGCCATTGCCGCCTCCGCCGCAGTCTGGGAAGAACGGATTGCAAAGGATACCGGGGAACTGAAACGGAATTTCGCAAGCCGGACCGAAAAGATTCGGGAAGAACTCATGGCCCGGCTGCCCCTGGATAAACGGCGCACCTATTCAGAAAAGGTGGAAGCCCTCTTGCGTACCGCCATGCAGGATTACCTCGGGTCTTTATCACGGGAGAAACTTCTCGCCCTGCTGGAAACGGAGCTTCGCCGCTGCGCCGCAGGGCTGCCGGAAGCCGCAGACCAAAGGTCTGACTCTGACGCCTCACCCCTCTTGGTGGGATACCGGGCGCTTACGGAGGAGGAACTTAAAATCCTGGTAGACAGAGCCCTTCCGGGGATCAACTGGACGGTACAAGGGACAAAAGACTTCCATAAACTTCCCGGCAATTTTCCCGCGATTATTGTGGAAACACCTGCGGTACGGCTCACCGCCTCACTGGATGCCCTGGCGGCTGCCCTGTTGGATGATAGCCGGGCGGAGTTGGTAAGCTCCCTTTTGGGAAGTACGGCCTTGGAAGGAGGCGGGCAATGATGGCCATTGACGGAAAGGTCCGGCGCATTTCCGGGCCCATAGTGCGCGCCTCGGGGCTCGAGGGGGCGGGGCTCTTCGACCTGGTAGAGGTGGGGGAGAAGCGGATCATCGGGGAAATCGTGCGGCTTGAGCAGAACGAGGCGGTGATCCAGGTCTACGAGGATGACACGGGGCTGATGATAGGCGCCGGGGCGTCCTCCACCGGCAGGCCCCTGTCGGTGCTTCTGGGGCCGGGGCTTATCGGTACCATATATGACGGAATACAGCGGCCCCTGGAGGCCCTTTTTAAGCAGAGTGGCGCATTCATGGACCCCGGCGCACGGAGTGAGCCCCTGGATACCGCTAAACTATGGCCCTTCGTCCCCGATCCCGCGCTGACTGCGAAAATTGCCGCCGGGGAAAAACCGGTCCCAACGCCGGGCCTGGTTCTGGGGACGGTGCAGGAAACCCCGAGCATCGTTTGCAAGATCATGGTTCCGCCGGGGATACACGGGGCGGCGCTTACGGAACTCTCCAAGGCCGGGGACTACAACTGCAATGCGGTCATTGCCCGGACGGACCACGGGGAGGAGATCACCCTGGCCCAGTGGTGGCCGGTGCGGATTCCGCGGCCCAGCGCGAAACGGCTGCCCCAGGATCAGCCCCTGGTTACGGGTCAGCGGGTCATCGACGTGTTTTTCCCCCTTTCCAAGGGAGGCACCGCCGCCATACCCGGCGGCTTCGGTACCGGGAAGACCATGACCCAGCACGCCGTTGCCAAGTGGTGCGACGCCGACGTGATCATCTACATCGGCTGCGGCGAGCGGGGCAACGAGATGACCGATGTGCTCACCGAGTTCCCCCACCTGACCGATCCCCGATCGGGCCGTTCCCTGATGGAGCGGACCATTCTCATCGCCAATACCTCCAACATGCCTGTGGCTGCCCGTGAGGTGTCCATTTACACCGGGGTCACCCTGGCGGAGTTCTACCGGGACATGGGCTACCATGTGGCGATCATGGCGGATTCCACCAGCCGCTGGGCGGAGGCGTTACGGGAACTTTCGGGGCGCATGGAGGAAATGCCTGCCGAGGAGGGCTTTCCCGCCTATCTCCCCACCAGGCTTGCGGAATTCTACGAACGGGCGGGCAGGGTGCAGACCCTTTCCGGTGTTGAGGGATCGGTCTCCATCATCGGCGCCGTATCCCCGCCGGGGGGCGACTTTTCCGAGCCCGTCACCCAGCATACCAAGCGCTTCATCCGGTGTTTCTGGGCGCTGGACCGGGACCTGGCCAACGCCCGGCATTACCCGGCCATCAGTTGGATAGAAAGCTATTCCGAATACGCCGAGGAAGTGGGGCCCTGGTGGGAAAAGGTGAACCCCCTCTGGGCAACCCTGCGCCGGTCAACATTGGATTTATTGAAGAAGGAACAGCGGCTTTCAGAAATAGTGCGGCTCATCGGCCCCGACGCGCTGCCCGATGATCAGCGCTTAGTATTAGTAACGGCGGATATCATCAAGGACGGGTTTCTCCAGCAGAATTCCTTTGACGAGGTGGATATGTACTGCATCCCCGCAAAACAGGTGCGGCTCCTGGAACTCATCATGGCCTTCTATGAAAAAGCCCAGGTCTGTATCAAGCTGGGAGCGCCCTTGATCAAGATTAACTCCCTTACGGGCGGCGACAATCCCGAACCCATACGGGGACGGCTTTCCCGGCTGAAGGGTGATGTGAAAAACGAGGATGCAGCAATGCTATCGGACTTTGAACATGAAATGCGGAGCGCCCTGGAAAACCTGGAGCGGAGTTACCGAACTAAGGAGACTTTATGAGGGGCGTTGAATACCGTGGGCTTACCCGGATAGAAGGCCCGGTGGTGATCACCGAGCGGAGCCGTAACGTGGGCTTCAACGAGGTGGTGGCGGTGTATGACCGTGACGAAGGCCGCCGCCTGGGCCGTGTGGTGGACATGAGCGAGGACTGGACGGCGATACAGATCTTCGGCAGTAACACCGGGCTTTCCGCAGCGGACTCCCGGGTGGAATTTCTGGGGAAACCCATGGAACTGCGGGTAGGTCTGGGGCTTCTGGGGCGCATCTTTAACGGCCTGGGTGAACCCATTGACGGCTACGGAAACATCTTCTCCTCCACCTGCCTGGATGTGAACGGCCTCCCCATCAACCCCTATGCCCGGACCTATCCCCGTGACTTTATCCAGACCGGCATTTCCTCCATCGACGGCATGAATACCCTGATCCGGGGACAAAAGCTGCCGATCTTTTCCGGCAACGGCCTCCCCCATAACAAACTGGCCGCACAAATAGTGCGTCAGGCAAAGATACTCAACCTTGATGGCTCCGGCGAACCCTTCGTGGTAGTTTTCTGCGCCATGGGGGTCAAGTACGACGTGGCCCGGTTCTTCCTGGACGACTTCGAGCGCACCGGGGTCCTGGCAAACGTGGTAGTATTTCTGTCACTGGCGGATGCGCCCTCCCTGGAGCGGCTGGTGGCCCCCCGTTGTGCCCTTACCGCCGCAGAATACCTGGCCTATGATCGGAACATGCATGTCCTGGTGGTAATGACCGACATGACCAACTACTGCGAGGCCCTCCGTGAAGTAAGCTCCATCCGGGGTGAAGTCCCCAGCCGCAAGGGTTACCCCGGCTACCTCTACTCCGATTTGGCAAGCCTCTACGAGCGGGCGGGGAAGATCAGCGGTTCCTCGGGCTCCATCACCCAGATACCCATCCTCACTATGCCTAACGACGATATCAGCCATCCCATCCCGGACCTTTCGGGGTACATCACCGAAGGGCAGATCGTGCTGGACCGGGAGCTGACCCAACGGGGGGTTTATCCCCCGGTGGCGGGCCTCCCCAGCCTTTCCCGGCTCATGAAGGATGGCATCGGCCCCGGCATGACCCGGGAAGACCACAAGGATGTGTCCAGCCAGCTCTTTGCCGCCTATTCCAAGGTCAAGCAGATTCGCAACCTTTCATCGATCATCGGCGAGGAGGAACTTTCCGGGGCGGATAAACGCTATCTCCAATTCGGCGACCGGCTGGAACAGGACTTCCTTACCCAGGGTGAATTCGAGGACCGCAGCATAGACCAAACCCTGGACCTTGGCTGGAAGGTGTTGGCCAATCTGCCCCGGGAGGACCTGCTGCGGATCAAGAAGGAATATATTGAGAAGTACATGGGCGGCCTAAGCGCCGATGCCCAGGCGGCAACACCCGATCCCCAGGGCTGGGGCGATGGGATGGGCGGGCGCGGGGGATTGTAACCAGGATTGACAGGATACCCGGATTCCCGCTATCGTAGTTCATTATGGATACCAAAACCTTTAAGGGCCGATCCCTGCTTACCTGGCTTGATTATACGGGCGAAGAAATCCGCGCACTTCTTGATTTGTCGAAACAGGTTAAGGAAGAAAAAAAACGGGGCGAAACCCACCAGCGTTTTGCGGGAAAAACCGTGGCCCTGATTTTTGAGAAACATTCTACCCGGACCCGGAGTGCCTTTGAGACCGCCGTGGGCGAAGAGGGGGGCTATCCGGTGTTTCTTTCACCGGCGGACATCCACCTGGGGGAAAAGGAAACCATCGAAGATACCGCCCGGGTTCTGGGCCGCATGTACAGCGCCATCCAGTTCCGGGGTTACAAGCAGGCCACGGTGGAAGCCCTGGCAAAGTATTCCGGGGTGCCGGTGTACAATGGGCTTACCGATGATTATCATCCCACCCAGGTTCTTGCGGATGTACAGACTATAGAAGAAAACTTCGGCCCCGCCAAAGGGAAGAAACTCTGCTTTGTGGGTGATGGCCGGAACAATGTTGCCCGTTCCCTGATGGTGATAAGCGCAAAGCTGGGCATTCATTTTACTATCGTCACCCCCCCAAGCCTCAATCCCGATCCGGTTTTGGTAGGCAAATGTGAACCCCTGGCTGCGGCCACCGGTTCAAAGATATGTGTTAGCGCCGATACCGCGGAAGTCGAAGGGGCCTGCGCAATTTATACCGATGTCTGGGCAAGTATGGGAGAGGAGGCGAAAAAAGCGGAACGGGTTACGCTTTTAAGCCCCTATCAGGTCAACCAGACCCTCATGGACAAGACCGGCCGCAGGGATACTATTTTTCTCCACTGCCTCCCGGCAATCCGCAACGAAGAAGTGACCGCCGAAGTGATTGACGGCCCGCAGACCCGTGTCTGGGACGAAGCGGAAAACCGGAAACACACGATTAAGGCGATAATGCTCGCCACTATTTAAATATAGCGCCTGCGAACATACCTCCCCGTAAAGGCCAGGTTTTTCTCATGCCCTGAAAGGATTCCTGCGCAAATAGGTCGCAATAATGTAGTCTAGTTTCTGTCCCGGTACTGGTTGGGGCTCAGGCCCGTGTATTGCCGGAAGATCTTTATAAAATACTGGACATTGTCATAACCGACACGGCCCGCTATCTCGTACACCTTCAGGGTAGGGTCTTGCATCAGTTCAACCGCCTTTCCGATACGGTAACGGGCAAGATAATGGGTAAAGGATTCGCCCGTTTCTTCACGAAAGATTTTGCTGAAATAAGACGTATTGAGCGTGATGCTCTCCGCCACATCCCGCTGGGTTATGGGGTTCGCGTAATGTTCGTCGATGAAGCCTTTTGCCTTCTCTATCATTTTTTTCATTCTGCCGCTTTGACTTTTATTTTTTTCAATAGCGGAAGGCGGCGGCCCCAGACGAATATAGCCTGATTCAATCTCTATCTGCCTGATACATTTTTTTACCACCTCAATCATTTCACTGTTTTCAACCGGTTTCAGAATGTAGTCAAACACCCCCAGTTTGATGGCTTTCTGGGCGTAAGAAAAATCGTTGTACCCGCTGATAATAATTATCTTTGGATTGATACCGCATTCTTTTATGGCCATGATGAATTCCAGGCCGCTGACAGCGGGCATACGGATATCGGTGAGTACAATATCGGGCCTCCGGGATTTGCAGAGTTCCAGCGCTTCTTCCCCGTCCGAAGCCTGCCCCGCCACCGTAACGCCGATCTCTTCCCAGTTGATAGAATTGATAATCCGTTCCCGAATCCAGCGCTCATCATCGGCTACAATCATGGTATACACGGCGCGCCTCTTTTATACGGATAACCGGATAGGAATAGAAACGGCCACCGTTGTTCCCTTGCCCCAGGCGCTGTCAAGGTGAAGCCCGTACTGCGCGCCGTACCTGAGGATGAGCTGCTTGTTCAGGGTTCTGAGGGCAAAGTTATCCGTATCCCCGATCCGGTCCCTGTTGATGGAATCCCTGAGGGATCGCAAATGTTCTTCGGTCATACCGACTCCGTCGTCACTGATCCGTATACAGAGCGTATCCTCCTCTGTCTGACAACTGATGCTTAAATGACCCTTGCCTTTTTTCCGTTCCATTCCGTGGAATATCGAATTTTCCACTATGGGCTGGAGCAGCAGCTTTGGTATGCTTATATCCTTGTACTCTTCGGGAACGGATATCCTATATTCAATTTTATTATTGAACCTGATGTTCTGGATGATGAGGTAATTCTTGATGATGTCAAGCTCTTCTTTCAGCGTGATGTCCTGCTTCCCTTCGCTCAAGGCTATGCGGAAAAACTTTGAGAGCGCCGCTACAATTTTTGAAATTTCCTCAACCTTATACATGACGGCGATGCTGTAGATCGAATCCAGGGTATTGTACAAAAAATGGGGATTGATCTGGGCCTGGAGCATGTTGATCTCGGCCTGTTTTTTAAGAACCTGTTCATTGGCAAGATCCTCCACCAGCTTGTTAAGTTCCCCGGCCATTTTATTGAAGCTCCGGAAAACCAGCCGGTATTCATCCTCCCGCCTGTCGTTTATCCGTATGTCAAGGCGGCCGCCCTCAACTTCCCGCATGGCGGCGATTAGTTTTCCCAGAGGCCGGTAGACGCTGCCTGAGACGATAAAACAGAGGGGCAGGATCAGCGCCGTTATTAATAGAACCACCAGGACGAAAAAATTCCGGATATTGTATATTTGGCCGAAAACATCCTTAGCCGGAACGGCAAGGGCGTATTTCCAGCGGGTATAACCGGAAACCGAATACACCACAAACCAGCGCTGATCAGCAAAGACTGTTTGCAGGGAACCGCTGGATTCTTTTCCTGACTGAATGGCCGCAGAAATACGGTTCCCGAAATCCGCTCCCTGTTCCTCATGGCTGTTTGCGATAAAATTGCCGTCGGTATCCAAAATCAGAAAATTCCCGGGAATGCCTTTTTCAATACGGTTGTAATAGCCGCTCAAAAAATCAAAGCGGACATTGGCGGCTAGATATAGAATCACCTCTCCTTTTTCATCCGTAACCTGGTTGACATAGGTTAAAAGCCTGTTATAGCCGAATCGATGGCGGTCAATTTGGTTGAGGGTATAAAAATCAACCGCTTTTGTTATGGACCAGGACCGGTTTTTCCGGCTGCCGCTGACAAAATCAAGATATTCCGGATTGATGTTTTCATAAAACGTTGTTTTTGAATCCAGCAGCAGACGATGGCGGGGCAAATACACATAAAAAGAATCAAAGCCAAAGGTGCTGTTTATGGATTTTATCCGTTCTATATACATACTAAGAATTTCTCTAACGGACTTGTTATACTCGACAATATCATTGTACGGCATGGATTTTTCGGCCTCCGCTGCGGCGCCAATTTTTTCCTCCCGCAGGATGAGCTCCGAGGTATGGATGATTGTTTGAAGGCTTGGTTCAATATACTCGATGGAAAAATTCAAGGTTTTTACCACAACATCGGTTATTTGACTGGTTATTTCAAATACCGCCCGCCGGTACAGGATGCCGGCCATAACGGTAATGGGAACAATGGCGACAATACATATTATCAGAAACAACCGGTATCTGAAACTGATAGAATTCACCATTTTCCACCATTTATTATCATAAAGCCAAAAAATGTACAACAAATACAAAAAATGTATCATTGCGGATTATCAAAATCCTCCCTGATAATAGAATAACATTGACTGAATGTCAATAAAAGTTTTTACAAGGACAAGGAGAGAATTATGAACAGAAGGATTTCTTTGATTGCGCTTTTCGCGCTGTTTTGCGGGCTGCCCGCGATGTTGATGGCCGGAGGCGGAAAACAGGGCGGGGAACAGGTTGTAGCCGGTATCGTGTTCCAGGAAGACCAGTTTATGAAATTGTTGTCCCTCGGTTATGCCGATGCGGCAAAGGAAGCGGGCTTCCGCATTTTGCAGGCAAACACCGGGAATGATCAGGCCCGTGAAGCGGAACTTATTAACACCTATGTTGACCAGAAAGTCGCCGGTATCGCTATTGCCCCGCTCAGCAAGGAGTCCTCCGTTGCGACCCTTAAGAGGGCTTCCGACGCCGGTGTAAAGATTGCGGTCACCAATATTAATCTGTCCAACGCGCCCTTCATCGTGGGCGGTTACACCTCTGACGACAAAAACCTGGGCGCCACCGTCGGCGCGTCGGCAGCGGATTTCATCAAGACGAAGCTGAACGGTAACGCGAAGGTTGCGATCCCCGGCTTCTATACACTTCTCCCCGAACAGGCGGCGGCCCGGGTGGACGGCTTCAAAGAGGCGATTCTGAAGGTGAACCCCAATGTTCAGTTCCTGGCGCCCCAGGAAGCGTGGCTGCAGGACGTGGCCGTACAGAAAGCCGGTGACCTGCTTACCGCGAACCCCGACATTGATATCATCTACGGCTCAAATGACGGCGGTACCATTGGCAGCGTGATGGCGGTAAAGAACGCGGGCCGCGCCGGAAAGACCTTCGTCTTCGGCATCGACACCGGCGATCAGCAGATTGCCATGCTCCGGGACAGCGATAACATATTGCAAGCGGTAACCGGACAGGATCCCTACTCCCAGGGCTACAACGCAATGAAGGTACTCGCCGATGCCGTTAACGGGAAAGACGTGAGCAAGACCCAGGGAAAGACCGTCATCGTTGATGGCCTCCTCGTCAGCCGCAGCGACCCGGCCGGTATCGACAAGTTCGAAAAAGAATTGGCGGCGAAGCTGGCGCGCTAACAGGCAGCCTTAGACCATTTTTTCACGAGCCGGTTCCGTCGAAAAGAACTGGCTCAATTATTTTCTCTATAAAAAGGTTAGGTGTGTTCGGTGAGTGTGTTGCGGGCGGAGAATGTAACGAAGGTCTATCCCGGTACCGTGGCGCTGGATGCGGTGTCCCTTTCGTTTGAGAGCGGCAAGGTGAATGCGCTGATCGGCAAGAACGGCTCCGGTAAATCAACCCTGGTAAAAATTATTTCCGGCGCGGAACAGGCAACGGAGGGCCTTGTCTACCTGGATGACAAAAAGCTCAGTTTTAAAAATCCCATGGACGCCTTTGGATCGGGCATTGCAACGGTGTACCAGGAACTCTCCCTTGTGCAGGGGATGACGGCGGCGGAAAACATTCTGATTGGCCGGCTGCCCGAAAAGTGCGGCTTTATCGACTGGAAGGCAACGTATAAACAGGCGGAAGATCTGATCCGCGAGCTTGATGTTGACATTGCGCCGGACGCATATATTTACGAACTCTCTGTGTGGCAGTGTCAGATGCTGGAGATTGTCAAGGCGATGAGTTACAAGCCAAGGGTGCTGCTCCTTGATGAGCCTACCTCGGCGCTGGCGCAGAACGAGGTGGCTTCCCTGTTCAAGATGGTGCGCTTATTAAAAGAGAAAGACGTGATCGTTATTTATATTTCCCATAAACTGCACGAACTCTGGGAGATTGCCGACACCTGTACGGTGCTAAGGGACGGCAAGTACATAGGCACGGTTGAGATGGCCCCGGTGACCCGCAAAGAGGTGTTGGGGATGATGTTCGGCGACCTGGAGATTAAGCAGCGTCCGGCGAACCTCCGGGTAGACGATGAGGTGGTACTTTCGGTAAAGGGCCTTTCGCGGAAGCCGCGTTTTAAAGATGTGTCCTTCGACCTGCGCAAGGGCGAGGTGCTCGGTATTGCCGGTATGCTGGGGGCGGGCCGCACAGAATTGTTGCGGGCGCTGTTCGGGGCAGACCAGGCTGACACCGGGACCGTCACCTTTAACGGGCGGCCGGTGACCGGGGCAACGCCGGAAAAAATGCGTGACGCCGGCGTGGCGCTGACCCCGGAGGATCGCAAGAGGGAGGGCCTCAACCTTATCGCGTCAATCAAAGACAACCTCTGTTACGCCAGCCTGCCGCTGATTTCAGACGGCTATTTTGTCAACCGGAAACGTGAGGACGGCTTTGCCAGGCGGCAGATTGCGGATCTGCAAATAAAGATGTCGTCGGCGATTGACCCGATGACGAGCCTCTCCGGCGGCAACCAGCAGAAGGTGGTGGTGGGCAATTGGCTGAACATTGGACCAAAAGTGATGCTGTTTGACGAACCATCCCGGGGCATCGACGTGAACGCGAAACAGCAGATTTTTCAAATTATCTGGGAACAATCCCGCAGGGGTATTTCAAGCATCATGGTTTCTTCAGAACTTGAGGAACTCATCGAAGTGTGTCACCGTATTTTAATCATGCGGGCCGGCCGTATTGTTGATGAGGTGCGTCCTGAAAATATTACGATAGAAGAATTGTATTCATTATGTATGGGGGCTGCGTAAAAAATGGGTGACAAAAACGGTTTTGGGAAACTGATTTCCCGGCAGGCAATAAACAAGCGCATGCTTGAAATAATACTGATACTGTTGATACTTATCATGTCGGTAACGACCTACGGCTTTTTTACCCTGGGCAATCTGTTCAATATTCTGCGTAATATGTCGTTTCAGGGCTGTATTGCCTTTGGGATGACCCTGGTAATCATTTCAGGGGAGATTGACCTTTCCATCGGTTCCACCGTTGCGCTTGCGGGCGTGATTACGGCGCTCACCTCAGGCTCCCTGGCAAAGGCGGGTATCCTGCCGATGGAGACCGCCGTCGTGGCAGGGATACTGCTGTCCATCATCGTCTGCGCGCTGTTTGGGGCGTTTAACGGCTGGCTGCTCACCCGGTTTAAGATGCCGTCCTTCATCATTACCCTGGCGATGATGAATGTGCTGTACGGCATTGCCGCCATCATCTCCCGGGGTTTCCCGGTGGTAACCCTGCCGAAGTGGTACAACGTAATCGGCGCGGGACGCATCGGCGGTATCATCCCCATACCGGCGCTCATCCTCATCCTTGTGTTTCTCGTAAACTTTGTCATCCTGAACTACACCCGTTTCGGACGCTCGGTGTATGCCGTCGGCGGCAATGCCGATGCGGCGCGCCTGTCCGGCATCAATGTGGCCAAGGTCAAAATGTTCGTGATGATCAACGTGCAGATCTGCGCGGCAATAGCGGGCGTTATGGTATCCAGCCAAGTGATGAGCGGCTCCTCTACCTTCGGCAAAGGCTGGGAGATGACGGCCATCTCGTCGGTAATTATCGGCGGTGCAAGCCTTAACGGCGGCATCGGGCGGGTGTCCCGCACCTTCGTGGGCCTTATCTTCCTCGGCGTGATTATTAACGGCATGACCCTGCTCAACGTGAACGAGTACGCCCAGTATGTGGTGCGGGGTCTTTTGATATTGACGGCGGTTTTGATTAATACGGTGCAGACCCAAAGAAAGGGCTGACAAAGGAGATGGTATGACCTCAAGAGAATTAGTTAAGAGGACCCTGGAATTCAAAAACACAGAGGGCATCGTACCCCGGGACCTATGGACATTGCCGTGGGCGTATCATAAATACGGCAAACAGGTTGATGAAATTTTTCGTGACTATCCGGCGGACATCGTACAGGTGCCCGATTCGCATAAGGTCTATGCAAAGAAGCCCATCTCCGTCGGCAGCGTATACGAGGAAGGTGAGTCGCGCGATGAATGGGGCGTAATATGGAAGAATGTACAGCGGGGTCTCCATGGCGAAGTAAAAGCTCCGATAGTGAAAGCGGAGGATGAGGACTGGGAAGACCTGTCGCGTGTACACATTCCCTGCGAGCTGCTAACCATAGATACAAATAAGGTCAATGAATTTTGCGCAGGCACGGATCAATTTGTACTATCCAGCGATTTAGCCAGACCCTTTGAGCGGATGCAATTCTTGCGCGGCTCCGAAACTTTTTATTGTGACCTTGGCTGGGAAAATCCGGGCATGTTAAAGATGCTTAATCGCGTACATGAATTTTATTGCGAACTAGCTGAACTGTGGTGCAAAAAAACAAACGTTGACGGTTTTTTTGCCATGGATGACTGGGGATCGCAACGGAGCTTGTTGATAAATCCCACATTATGGATAAAACTCTTTAAACCTCTATACAAAGACTATGTAAACATCGCGCATAAATACGGCAAAAAAATGTTCTTTCATTCGGACGGCTTCACCCTTGAAATTATTCCGCATCTGATAGAATTAGGGTACGACGCGGTGAACCTGCAAATATTTTGCATAGGCATCGAGAACATCGCTCAATTCAAAGGCAAGATAACGTTCTGGGGAGAAGTTGACAGGCAGCGTCTGCTTCCTTTTGGAACTACCGCGGAAATAGATGCGGCGATACGCAAAGTACATTCCGCGATTTGGGAAAACGGAGGCGCTATCGCCCAATGTGAATTCGGCGCTGCCGCTCAATTGGACAATGTGCGTCAGGTATTTAAATCATGGAAAGAAATAGCGCAGGGCGCAGCGAAATAAAAGAAGACTCTGGCGATAATCACCTAAAAACTTTGTCAAACATCATACCATCCTGGCCCCCACCATGCCACATATCCAGGCTCTATTCCTCGGCTACATAATCGGTATGCCGGTCTCCTGGGGGCATTCGGAAGGAGACCACAGACAGTCCGTCGTGGTTTGTTATGGAAAAATCCCCGAGGGTAATGATGTCCATTCCAACAATCACGTCAAACTTCCCATTATCAATAAACTCGGCAACACGGACATTGGGAATAGCAACCTGATTCGGCAGCACAATATCCACGATGTCGATATTGGCAATCTGGTACCCACCGAATCCGGCGACTGTTTCCCGGTCAACCTTGCTCAGGCCCAGTTTGGCGGCTAAACCTTGGCTTATAGAAGACAGGGAAGCGCCGGTATCCCAAAGGGCAGCAACATCGACCTGCTCACTTCTCAGATTGAAGGTTCGGCAAAACTCCAAGGATTGCCGTATAGATACCGGAGTACGGATTCTGGATATGAGGCCATTCGCTTTGATGGTAAATGCCTGGGTTCCCATTAGGCTAAATCAAGCATTGATAAACGACCGCATGGTTGTAATAGGTCTCAATATCTTCACCCTTCGGTTTGCATTTCTTTACCATAAAGGTTCCCGGAATTTCCTCTTTCATTGAGGAAAACGCCGCCATCTCTTCTTTGTAATAGCCCAATACCCTTGCATCCTTGATAACGACATATTCGCCGAGGTGTTTTTCTACAATCTCGGCCTGATGTGCCGTATAATAATCAAAATCAGTAGTTAACATGCCTTTCCCTCTTACCTACAATATATCCTATCCGGGGTTCAAGGTCAAACGGCAGGCGCGTTTCTTACTAATATAGTCATAATACCTTTATGTGCAAGAAGAATATTGTTGCTGGGTTAGGAATTATTATTCGCACTGTATCTTTCGAGCATTATGTCCAAAGCCCGTTTTAACTCATTATTTGTTTTGTCGATTATCAATTTTGCATCATCATTGTATTGATGTAAAGTATCAAAAGCAGGGTGCTCTTGGGGTAATTCCGGCTTAAAAAGGTCAAGAGCTTCGATTTTTAAGCCTTTTGCAATCTTTTCAAGTGTCTCCTTTAGTCCCCATGATTTTCTCCTATCTATACCATATCACCTTCATCGGATTTTGGGAAGCAGAAATCAATCAAAACAGGTTTCCATAACACTTCGTATATAGCGCAACTTTTCGGTATCTTGAACATTTTATTTATCAGCGGTATACTCAACATAAGGAGAATGCCATGCCCCAAACCATGACCTTAGATGAGAAAGGCGCTATAGTTGAAAAAGCGCATGAATATAAAGTCGCCGGTAATATGGAAGAATTTAAGCGGATACTGAGGCAGGAGATGCCCTTGGCGCCCTATCTGGCAGAATTCGCCAAAAATCGTCTCGGCCCGGACTTCCTTATCAATGGCGGTTTTAACCTATCAGAAGCGGAGGCTGAATTTGGGGAAAATTGGCTTAGTAAATGACATCTTTATCAGCGTCAATTCCATAGATATTGGCCGAAAAATGCTCGCTACCGATGGAAAAGAACATCAGGGAAGGCTCTCGTATGAAGATGGCATTTCCTTAGCCCTAACCAGTTTTCAGGAAGCCCAAACATCAGCGGACTGCGAGCTCTTAATACTTTCCGAACAAGCCTTTTTGGAGCAGGAACTTCATTTCTGCCATGACAATGACGTTATTACCCGGAACAGCCTCACCCAGGCAATCCAGGACTTTGAAGATTCCCTGCGTTGTCTCAAAACCATTGGAGTTACGGCGCTCTACCAAGCCGCTGAAACCACCTACTCAACAACAAAAAACCGTACCCAGGGGTTCCCCAGGGACATTTTTCACCAGGCTTGCGATGCACACCGGACACGGCTTAGTAACTCACTCCGCACCCCTGGGATCAACATGATAGAAAAGGCCGTTCTACAGCAGCGTATGGCAAACATGAAAACCGCCGTGGGTAGCTATATTGAAAAGCAGAAGGAAGCCTTGGCTATAACCAGCTAAACCATCTAATACACCCTACTAACCTGATCAAAATCAAAATGAACTTTTACCGTTTTCCCTGTTGACCTATCAATAGCGCCATTCAAACTGTTAAACTCTGCCAAGTCAAATGTTAAATCTACCGGATTGCGTACGGGAATATGAACAACATATCCTTCATCATCTATGGCATTACCATCGTACCAAGTTACATCGGTATAAATTTTTCTTCCATCTTTTAGAACGACTACATTCCATGCATGGTTTCCACCCTCGTATTTTTCGACATGATCAACCAATCGATGCCCCCGAAATGCTTCTAAAACGGCGTCAGAATAACCCTCACAAAATGCTTTTTTCACCATAGGGGTACGGTATTTTACTGTCCGCCCATACGCACCCATATAATCATAATCATACTCGGTGGCTAATTGCAGAACGATTCTTTCAATTTCAACAAATGCAGTATCCCTGCGCCGTTCTTCAATTCTAATTTCTGCTTCATCTAAATTTTTCTTGGTTTGTAAATATTTAATTTCTCCAACCCCGATTTCACCGCCGCCGCCGCTCCACCATTGACAGATCCACGTTCCCTTTTCCCACGTATAAGCTCCTTTTGGTGTTACCGTTGCTTCAAGACAAGCATCACCGTCATTATTATAGAAAAACACAAATACTAAATTTGAAGCCGATTCTGAATTCTTTTTCAAAAAATCCGAACGGTATTGAGTTGCTTCATCAAGGATGTATTGAGGGATGAACACTTTTGAGGTGAGCCAAGCATAATTTTGTTTTGCTAAAAAACCGGTGGAAATCTCACTGAATAAAGATGATGCTGGAGCGGGTTTTTTCGGTGAGGATACAACGGAGGTTTTTTTGCTATCAGTACATCCGTATATGAGCAAAGAAGTACCTATGACCGCAAGTAGGATAAATTGGTGTCGCTTATCGAATTGCATAAGACATATTATTCCCAGGAACTTATTGATGTCAACTAAAACGATGGGGAATTACTGATAAATTGATTGCGGAATAGGGTATATCTCAGTTTTTGCTAAAAGGGCATATTCGGCGAGGGTCTTTTTACGGCTGGTCCCCGGTTTCAGGGTGAAAACCAGGAGCAGATCCGACCGCTTTTGAGAAATCAGAACCTCAATATCCTGCTTCCCAGCGGTTTGGGCATAAACATAATCCGGCGGGCTTAACGGGCTATCGAGGCGGACCAGCTCTTCAATGCGTTCTGTGTGCAAAATCCCATAGCGGACCCCCTGATCATTCCGCAAAGCCCCAAAAAGGAGGGGGGCTTCGGGGGTATAAATGAAGTGTATCGGCTGGAAAATCAGCGCAACCGGTTCAACCCCGGCGTAGATATAGCGGAGTTTTACTTCCATATGACTATCCAGCGCTTCCAGAAGGGCTCGCAGAGGACCGTCCCTGACTGTTTCCGGTTCGTAAGGGGCGTTCAGTAGCAAACTCACCTTCCCGGCTGAAGTATCAGCCCCTTTTGAGACCGGCAAGGCCTTATTTAAGAGGGTAGATAGCAGGTTTTTATGCCAATCCGGGATAAATTGTGTCTTAGGCCGTGCTTCCGGCGCCATGTCTGATAGTAAACCCCCCGGATCATCCGGCAAAATCGCCGGATGAAATGCTGGATCGGTGTAAAAATACCCCCGATGCTGGTAGTCATAACCTATAGGGGCATGAAATTCCTGCCTCAAGGCGGCAATATCCGCTGCAATAGACCGGGGATCAATGGATTTCCCGTACTCTTTTTGGTAATCCACCGCAAGCGATACTGCTGTTGGATAGACATTTTCCCGAATTTTCTTGTCTATAAACCATTTTCGGTGAGTTGATGGTTTAAACGGCCCCATAGTCGATTCCCCAATTTCAATCTACTTGAGTCCGTGGTATCCCTCAATGAGAAGAATATTTCATTTACCACTTGACATTTTAAATAGATGATGATACAAAGTTCATTGTAGATTTATGGGGACATCGGTTGGAAGGTTCGAGCTTGTTTTCCTGAATTTTGATGGAAAATAACCCTAAAACCCGAACGATTTTTCAAAATCTTCCATAAATGTAAGCCAGGGATAATTTGATGGCGCTTGGGAAGGTTATAATTTTAGTCAGCTTTCCGGACGACTTTTATAAGGATGTGAGTAGCATGGTAAAGAAAGTAAGCCCCCTCCTTTTTCTTTTTGTGGTGATTGCCGCCAGTAATACCGCATGTTTACCCGTACCTGATAAAACAGCCAGGGAGCATCTTGCAGTACCAATAGAGGTTCCGTCTGAGCCTTTGAACCCACGGATCCATTATTTTTTTGACAGAACCGGCTCAATGCAGGGGTTTACGGCAAAAGGGGATGCCTCAGAGTATGTTTCGGCGTTACCCGCGCTCTGGCAGGCAGCCGAGGTTGCTTTTCCTGACTTTGAGCCCCATTTTTTTGAATATAACGAGGATTTTACTAATGAATTCAAAGGCAGTGAGGCGATTGCAACCGTAAAAAGAAATGTTTTACGCGCAGGGTTTTATGGAACTAGCGGATCCTCCGGCGGTAATAAGATACAGGTTAAACGCAATAATAATCAACCTTTTCAGGCGGCCGCCAGCTATATCATCGACAATGTGGACAATGAAGAAACCCAGGGCAGTCTGTATGTGGTGGTAACAGACCTTTATGAACAAAATATTGAGAACCCGTTTTCCCGCTTTTTCCGCGATGCCTTTTCCCGTGGGCTTTCCGGTGCTTTTTTCGCCGTGGAGTCTTCTTTTTCAGGGAACATATACTCCGTATCCCGGGTAAATGAAGGCGAGAATATAGCGGTGAATAATGGAAGGTCTACCTTTTTTATCTGTATGGCGGGAGACAGCGCTGTTATTGAACGCTACTGCACACAACTTAGCAGGGAGTTAAGCAGGAGCAGATTGAATAGTCAAAATGTGGTATTTATGGTGAATCCCGGCACAATCCCCAAACCCAATGTAGGCGATATTGAATTGGTAAATAGCAAACAACATATTAATGATAATGCTTTTTCCCCTATAAATCTTATCGGAACAGAAATTGATGGCGAACTTGAGGGATTTGAAGCTTTCAGATTGCGGGGAGATATTCTTTCGCGCTACTCAGCAGGCTTCGCATTACAGAACATCAATGTATCAAGTTTTGATTATGAGGTTCCAATTTCCCTTTTTTATGATAACAAAAAAAATAAGCTTAATAGGTTGGATGCTTCTACCTTTATCTCTGCCGAATCATCTGCGGTGAAAGATTTTAGTGCAAAAATTACGCCGCTTTCAAATATTGATGATGGTTTGGTTGATGTCAACTATCCCATGTACCTTACGATTGAGGTACAAAACAAAAATGTTAAGAATGGATGGTATCTTATAAAGTATAGTGTTGTTCCCCACGCAAAGAGTACGCCCCGGTGGGTTGAAGAACTAAATGCGGAAAATATTGCGGAGCTACGCGGAAGTGTAAAGAGCGAACGGGTCAAGGTATTAAATCTGACAAGTGTTTTCGAAAAAATCGCCAGTGCGTATAACGACATAAAATCAAAGAGTATATATTCAAATGAATTATACCTTGTAAAACGATAAGGAGGTTGGAGAAAAATGTTTGGAACGTATCTTAAAACATCACTTTGGGTGCTACCCTGGTTTCTGATTCCTGTTCTTATGTTAGTCTTTTTTAAGATGGGCATAGATCCCTATTATATCCAGGTGCATGGAGAGGCATCCCGCGTTGTTGGATATATATGGGGTGTTTATGCAGCGCAAAGCGCGTTTGTGAGCCTTGTGGTCAGCATCGTGGTGAATATTATACTTCTGCTGATTGTTCCGGCCTTAATCGGCGGAGCAAATGCTAGTATCAAACACACGGAGTTTTTCGTGGGCTTTTTTGTGAACATTGCGTTTATGCTGGCGCTGCCCATCTATTTTCTCCTGACTTTCGGTCTTGATAGAACAACGTTTGGTATCCTCATAGCAATGCATACGATTATGTTTTTAGTAACATATATCATTGCTGCACGGTTTGTTTCCCCGATATATAAACGGGCATTCTGGTTTACGGTTAATTAACCATTTGGAGGAATTATGTCTAAGTTACACATTATCACCGTTGGCGGTACAGGACACAAGATATTAAACGCCGTTATTCATCTGGCCGCTTGTGGAGCGTTTTCCGGCAACTTGGGGAAGCACGAGATAAATAAAATAAGCGCTCTGAGTATTGATGCGGATGATTCTAACGGCAACTTTGGGTTAACCAAAAAAACACTTGACGCTTATGAGCGGTATTATGATGCATTAAACGGCGCTGGCAGCCTTGGACTTGTTCCCATAGAAGCTCTTGATCCAAAGCTTAATATAAGCCTCTATCACGATGAAAAAAAGAGTCTGAGCAAGACCTTTAACATTTCGCAATATGCGGATAAACCGGACGATACATTTATACGTTTTTTATACACTAATGAGGAAATAGAAACGGAGTTTGATCAGGGGTTTTATGGACACACAGCTATCGGAACCTTGATTGTAACCGATATTCTTAAAAAAAGCGAAGTATGGGAAAAGCAGATTGCCGCTTTAAACGATAATGATTTCGTCGTTGTTGCAGGTTCTATCTTTGGCGGTACCGGTGCGTCCGCTATTCCTGTTTTACTTGATCTGCTTCACGATAGACAAAAGGAAGCTAAATTTAAATTAGCGGTTTTGATGCTCAATCCCTATTTTGCAGCGGTAGGAAAAATAGCGGAAGAAGGTTTGTTACAGCCAGATAGCTCCAATTTTCACATAAAGGCAAAAGCATCACTCTATTATTATTACCGGCAGGAACAGTTTAAAAAAACAAATGCGCTCTATGTCATCGGAGAGCCGGAATCTAATTTCTCTTTTGAACGTGCTTCGCGCGGCTCCTCAACCCAGATAAACAAGGCTCATCCTATTGAGCTTTTTGCCGCGACCGCTCTCATCGACTTTATCACGGCATCAGATGATCGGGAAGATGGAAAAATTATCAGCGCTGAACGTGGGGTAAAAGATAATACTTATTTCTATACATGGGAAATGTTGCAAAAAATTCTTCCTGATTTACCGCAAAAGATTCAGACGGTGATAAAATCTGCTATCTTCTATAATAAAGTGCTCTATCCACAGTTAGCACATGGTATTGCGGCTGGTGTATGGCAAAATTTTTATGATAAAGGCGCTGAAACGGCGCTTGATAAACTGCGTGATGGTAAAAATAATCTTGTGTACGAAAACATTCGCAGTTATCTTGAATTGCTTGTGACTTGGTTTTTTGATATTCATAAGCGTAACAAGAACGAAATCAACCAAAACACCAATGAGCTAATTTGGGAAGCGGATACTCGTGTTCGTCTTTTTAGTGCCAATTATCCGAGTCTGTTTGATAATACGCCAGTCGAAGATGATAAAGTTGCCGATTTCGATAACCTGGTGTATAACGACGGCAACAGTAAAAAGAGTGATAAAATATATGCTTATTTTTGCTCTCCTCCTTCTGCAAATGAAAATGGTAAGGGATTCGCCGCTTTATTTGCACATCTCTTAGATATAATGAAAAAGAAAGAGAAAAAGATTTTTAACTTCGGGAAAAAACCGCCGGAGCCTCTGAACTATGATTATGTGGCGTATTTATCGAGAGAAAACAAGGTCACCTTTACACGTCCTCCTGCGGGTACAAAACTATGGGCTAAGAGTGAGGCAAAGCTACTTACTGATATTGCCGATGGTTTACCGCTTGCCGTATCTGAATCATTTACGAAAAATGATATTTCTATTCCGTCCCCCTGGTCTATCTTCATCATGAATGAACTCACCCTTACCGAGCCAAAGTTTTCCGCAATCAATAAAGGGGTGTATAAGGAATGGTGCGGAGTCATTGCTCTTTTGGTATTACGAAAAGTATGCCTCTACGAAAATGCCGGTCTTAAATTGGAACCGCTTGCATTAAGCAGCGGTGAATTCCTAAGTGAGATAGAGACACTCCATCCGACAAGCTATATTTTTAACAATCAAAACTGGGTAAAGTGTTATCGCTTATCATTAGACGGCAAAACAGTAGCGTTTCTTGCCAATAACACTTTTGTTTGTCCCGCCTATTTGCTGGATCCTGCAACTAAAACAAAACTTAACAAGATAGCTCCAAGCATCGTAAACGAAAACGGTGATTTCCTGAGTCCGGACAATTATTTTAAGGATCAAAGTCAAACATTAAACCGTGACGCAAAGTACGCCCTAAAATTGTTTCTTTCTGAGCTTAAGACAATAATCACCCAGGAAGCGGCAACAAATAAGAGCAGCATAATTGCAAATCTGCAAAAGCTGCTTGATAAATATATTACAGAACTTGGAACGGCAACACCAAATACAAACCTTGCAATAGAACCGGAGAAGAAAAACAAGGTTAATTCGGTCTATTCTCTTTTTACTGAAATGGTTTTATCGCCTAACACCGCGAACGTTGAACTACCCTTTATTATGGAAGGTACTAAAGGCGGGGCCCGAGTGGCTCTTATCGGGCTTAATATTTGCGGGATAAATTCAGCGAGCGCAGAGGCTGCTCATCATTTTGTAACCGAAAACCTCATGTATAATCAGATCACCCAGGGGACAATTGGTAAATACAAAAATACCATACAAAATGGGGGCATCAAGCTGCTCTATGCGGATGAACTTCTCTGCGATTCCATGATAATGGTTAAAAAAGAAGGAGCTGCGATTATTCATGCCATGCCAAATAATAGCTCCCTTTCTCTCTATGAAGTGATATGGCCTATTAATGCGGAGCTTCTCGAATTGTATTCCGCTGAAACACTTAATCGGATGGTATCATTAACCAGCGACCAGGAAAAAATTACGGTAAGCCTTACGATAAAGCTGAGTGGTAAACTTGGCAATCATACGATACGCAAAGAGTATCGTATGAAAAACAATGATGATATATCCGTTGAAGGCTCTCAACAAAATGGTGTTTGCCGAATTAGGGAGAAAAACCTCATTCCATTTTGGAGTTTGTGGCCTTATGCGGAAATAAAAAATACAAACAGAGAGAACACGTGGCGGCGTTATAACTGTTTCTGTATCGAACCTAATTATCGCGGTATTCCGGTTCTTGATTTGAAGCCCTTCTTTGAAGATAACTCAACCCCTTTAGCAGGGGAACGGAATCTTTCGACACTTCAAACTGTTCTGTATGAGTTCTATTACCGCCGATATACGAGCCTTCCTTCGGCGTTTACAATTAACGAAAAAACCGAAAGCTCACCTATTTACCGTGGGATGGTATTTTTAGCGAAACCGAAATCGGTAAATGCAGGGGCTGTACGATGGAATGTTGGTATTGATTTTGGCACCACATCCACAACGGCGTTTTATACCAGTACGGCTGATACAACGCCGAAATTCGTTCAGTTGCTAAAAGAATACGAATGGAGGGAAGGAAACGATACAGCGGAGGAATTCGAGTTTGATAATGACCTTAAAATACTCTCTGACAACGGAGATAAAAGCTATGAACTCTATTTCCTTGACAAGCAATGTTTTAAACAAAACGGATTTTCAACGGCGCTGGAGAAAATGGACACATCATTAAGCAATGATGATGCAACATTATTTTCGGGGGAACGTATATTCTGGCATAACTATGAGAACTTCAAGATCATGAATACACAGGAGGGCAGAAAGGAAAGGCTCTTGACCAATATTAAGTGGGAAGGCAGCAAATCAAATGCCGCAAAATATTTGAACCAGCTTCTTACCCAGATTGTGTACCAAGCAGCAGAAAAAGGTGTACGAAATATTAACTTTTTCTTTTCGTATCCCACAGCTTTTGGCCCCGGCGCGAAGGGGGAATTTTGTAGTCGGCTAAAGAATATTATAACTCAGTTATCAAGCGAAACAGCCATTGATTTGACCTTCAACGACCCGGAAAATCTCTTAACAGAAAGTATCGCAGCGGCCTATTATTTTAACTACAAAAATCCCCTGCACAGGGTGTTCTTCTGTATAGATATTGGCGGCGGCTCAACCGATGTTTCGATTTGGGTAAAAACAAAACATCTCTTCCAGACATCGGTACACTTTGCCTCACGCAATATGTTTATAGAGCCGCTAAAAAAGTTGCTGGATCGTCCATCGGTAAGGAAAGCGGTTACCACCGAACAGAAAGATGACAAAATATATACAATGCTCTCTGATCTCACCAATAATAGGGGAATGACGGATGATAAACTCAAATTCCTTATTGAAACTGTTCTTTTTGAGCATTATACGTCGCTGGTCAATCGTCTTGAAAACATGGAAGGGAAAGACAATGAAGCGTTTAAAAACTTTAAGTATTGCGTCCTTATCGCCTATTCAGGGCTCATGTATTATGTAGCCAATATCATCGCATCTCTTTTGAATGACAAAACTCCTGCAGAGCGAAAAATCGACAATGACATCACGGAAATAGTGTTGGGACTTTCCGGCAAGGGCTCCAAATTAACGTCATGGATAGGCGCTTATTGTGAGTTTATCTATGGCGAGGCTGAAAATCTTATTAAGGAACGAACCTCGCTTTCAATAAAACTTATCCCGCAGTTTGCTGAGGTAACGGCAAAAACTGAAACGGCCATAGGAATGATTTGTAACCTTGATGCTGATGGCAAGCCAAAAAACACCGCTAAGGTAACTGATCCTGATATTTACATGGGCTGTAATATTGTTGTTAAAAACGGTGACCAGAAACAGACTTTAAGAGCTGATCAATTTGTTGATACATACAAAGACCAATTTTTTGCTTCACCCAAGGTATTAAAAGTGGAAATCAATCAGGACCTAAATGATCTTGAGTCCTTTATTACCTTCTTTAACCGGATCGCCGCAAAGACACGCAATGATATGACGCCCATAGATTTGGATTGGTTTACCGCTTCCAAGAAATCCTTGTGGAACATGATAAAGGTAGAATTTGAAAATGTTCTTGGAGAAGATCGTTTTGAACCTCCTTTTATCATAATGTTAAAGGTGTTTTTGCAAATATATGCGGAGGATTATTTATGGAAAAGATTAGGCTAATCGCTTTTGCATTTCTATTTACGATCTGTTGCAGCCTTGCCTTTACTCAGCCATCGGAACCGCAACCTGGTGCTAACCAGGATGGAGCATCCGCCGCTACAGTAGAACCTTCACCAGCCATCGACGCTGCTGCTCCATCAAAAGCATCTCCTGCACCGGCGAAAAAAGACGAAGTTCAGCCAAAGCCATCATCTTCCCGCTCTGTAACGTCCGATAATAAACCAAAGACTCCCAGCAAATATCTGATAACTTTTGATACACAAGGAGGTAATAAGATTTATCCAATAGAGGTAGATGCTGGAAAAACGATTAAATTACCAAACAATCCTGAAAAGAATGGTTATAATTTTCTCGGATGGTTTACGGATGATGATGTTGAATTTACGGAAAAAACACGAATAGATGATAATAAGAATGTTATTGCTCATTGGGATGTTCAAAGATTCACCGTGACATTTAATACAAACGGTGGCAATGATATAGAATCAATACAGGTCAGGTATAATGAAACTGTTGGTAAACTACCCGATATGCCTGTGAAAGAAGGATATAAATTTGACTGCTGGATTGAGAATAATAAGGAATTTACAGAAAATACTCGAATTGAAAGAGATGTGATTGTTTATGCAAAATGGACATCGTTATTTAAAATTTTTAACGAAAGAATAGAGGAGTTAAATACAATGATGATTAAACTAGAGACACAAATCAATTTTCAATTCATTCTATTAGGTATTTCTGTACTGTTATTGGTATTAATTATAGTATCCATCCTTTTAGTAAGCAATTCTAAGGCAAAAAAGATTCGCTCTTTGAAGGAAACTGTTGAAAACAACACTCACGACATAGAACAGTTACAGCATAATGTTGACAAAAAACCTCTTAACAGTTTTTTGTCAATTCCTCAGCGTGACAATACATCTTCAAGTGAGACAAAAGAGCAAATAAATAGTTTATCATCCAGGCAAAGAAATTTTGAACGAGAGCTAGATCAAATTAAGGAAAAGGTTGATAGCCTGAGTAGCTTGAATTCAGATTTGCAAATAACCAAAAACATCGCAAGCGGCGCACTTGACCCCCTGGATGTGTTTAATAAATGGGCGGGAAATCCGTCAAGCGACTTACCGAAGGCTTTTTACTACATCGAAGGGGATATAAAAATACGGACAAAGCACAGTATAAAAGAGAGTTTTACTGAGACAAAGTGGATCACAAATCGTGAGGGAATGAAAAAATACTTGTTTCCAAATCCTTGTTCCTTCAACCAAATGACCGACATATCCACCCTATATGAAATGGATCAGGCAAAACTTAAAGGAAAAGGTCAAAATAAAATAAAGGTTGTTAAACCCTGTGAAATGATCGAAGCCGGTTTTATAGAGTTTAAAGGCGAGTTAGAAATTCTATAATGGCAGGAGAAATAGAACTAACTCTTAAACAATTTATTGATGCTCATCTTATCTCTGAATTGGGTCCAAAGTATAAAGCATGGCTTAATGCTATACCTGCAATCAATGAAAATAACAAAAAATATCATACTCGTAACGAAGAGATCGTCCGTGCACTTGCTGAGAAAGAATCAAGAATCGCTACGCTGGAAAAGGTACTAGCTGAATGTGCAAAACAAATACAAAATCTTTCTGGCCGGTTGGAAATATTTGAAAAAAAGGAGGAACAGGAACGAAAAGCTGAATCCGATCATGTTATAACCCTTTTTAACAAATGGGCGGTGAATCCGCTGGTAGGTTTACCGGCAGCATTTACTTTCCTTGCGGGTGATTTTAGGATACGTACGACACAGCAGTTGATTCAAACACCGGAAGAGACAAAATGGATTACAAACCGCGAAGGATCAAGAAAATATTTGTTACCAAATCCATGTTTCTTCGATCAAATGACCGACATATCTGCTTTGTATAAAATGGAACAAAGTATGCTTAACGAAAAAGGGAAAAATAAAATAAAGATAATTACTCCGTGTGAAATGACTAATTCAGGTTATATTGAGTTTAAGGGAGAATTAAAAATTCTATGATTGGGAATAATGTTTATGGATAACTTTGCATTTGTGTACAGCCTCGGGTTTATCTTTTTATTTCTTTTACCGGTAATAATATTCTTTCGACGGATTCGTATTACAAAAGAACTAAAAGATTTAACAGGACTAAGTCTTGAACCAGAGTATTCCCCTGATGCCAATACATTAATTGTAAAAAACAACGCGGCAGAATTTGCTAATTCCCTTGATAAGAAAATGAAAAAAAACCATATTCTTAAAATACTGAACCGAATTTGCAAGGATGCAGAAAATGGGAAGATTGCAAACAAAGAATTCTATCTCTTTTTATACAAAAGCCTTCAAAATAAGTTTCTAGCTAATATATTCCTTGCGAGCTTTATTGTACCTGCAATATTACTTATAGCTCAATTAAATAATAGTGGCATATCCAATGTGGAATTACTTTTCACCGTGCAGTTTATCTGGTATGTATTGATTGCTGCATTAAAGCGCGTTCTTGAAGGTAATTATGAGGCCTTTGCCGAACATTTTTATATAAACTGGTATGAAATGATACTCAATCTTGATTCTATAGTAATAAATGCTATTAGCTTGAAATTATCGGAGGAAACTAATTCTACATCAATAGTATTATTGAATAATACTATTGCAAATTTGCAAAATGTCTATTCACAGCAATCTGAGAATTTGGCTAAATCAAATGAGACATTAGCCCAGAAACTTGAGAACTTAACAGCCTCTCGAATGAACGGTGAAATAGTCAGTATCGAAAATATCATTCAAGCATTGGATAAGAACAATGGGAGCATTGAAACCTTGTATAAGAACTTAAATAATATAGCTTTGTCAATGGAAGAATGGAAAAAATCTATGCCAAAATTAACTGCTACAAATAGTATAAATATAGAAGCTATGAATAAATTATCTGATGGACTAAATCAATTTCGGCACTCAATAATAGAACAATCAAATTGTACCGAAAAGGAAGTTGCACATATTCTAGGAAATATTACGACAGACCTTCAAAATAATGTGAACCGGACATTTACAAATATAGAAGAAACCTTAACAAAAAATGCCGCGGAACTATCCAAATCTTATGAACGTTTTTTTGAGATTTGCAAGATTCTTTCGGAAAATTTATCAAAGAAGGAACCATAATATGATTTTACAAATCATTGCCATTCTATTCTTTGGGCTTTCCGCCTTATCTGCGACCTTTTATGTTGCATTTTTTAAAATTACTCACCAAAAATATACTGGTTTAATGGCTCTTATGCAGCAAAAATTATTCGCTGTCTTTATAAAAACATATTTACCGCTCGGCATATTTGCTATGATTATTTCTTCATTTAATCTTTTAATACACGGTACATCAGAAACTAGTTTGATATTTTGCTGCATTATATTTGCATTGTCCTTTGTGCTTGAGCATTTGCTTAATAAATATCATTGTGAAGATACTAACGAGGCAAAAACAAAACAGCAAGTCGTCAATCCTCTTTTTGAATTCTTTAATACTATGAATGAAATAAATCTTAATAAAATTAGGGTTTTGGAGACCTTTAATCATCTGAGTGTTAATATGCAAAATGATTTAGCTGCATTACAGAGTAATACTAATAAAACTATAGACTTTATAGATGACTACATAAAAAATGAAAATACCCGTACTGGAGTACTTGCAAATAATATTGCTATCTGTAATAATACTTTTGAAAAACTTGCAAAAAGTGTGGTAAATCTTGAAAATAATGCCAAATCATTGAATACTAAATTATCATCAACCGCCGCAGCACTGGTAAATATAGAGAATGCAGAATTATTTATCAAAGATTGTAATAAAACATTTCCTGGGATGGTACGAGAACAATCGGTAGAATATGGAAAACAAATACAGCGCCTAATAAATAATTTAAGTGAAATAAGTTATAAATGTGCATTTTTTAGTGATATTCCAAAGCCCTATAAAGAATCTATAGATCTTTATAGCGTAAAAATCGAATCAATATTTTCACTGCTGCCTAAATATTTTGATAAAATTAAACCTCAAGATTCTTCAGAACAAGCGCTTTCTCTGCCGAAAGAAAAAGTTTGTTACGCATGCGGTAAACCAATAAGGCCAACAGCCAAGTTTTGTGGAAGTTGCGGTACAAAAGTAGTTTAGGGGAAATCATGGCTATTTGTGAAAAATGCGGATCAACACTAAGCGAAGACGTACTATTCTGCGAAGAATGTGGAGCAAAAGTTATTATAGTCGATCCTGAAATACCACCTGCTGCTTCTCCGGAGATTGCGCCAAAACAAGAATTGCGGAAATTCAGTTTATTTAAGACAATAAAAATAAATAAATCTACAAATAATGCAGGAATGATTACAAACAAAGTTGTAACTGTTTGGACAATAATTACCATTCTATTAATTGTAGCAATTCTGGTGTCGATAGTTACATGTGGAAATGCAGAAGCATCTTTATCCGAAATACGTGATAAATTACAGAACAATTATAGTACGTTACAGAGTGAACATAACTCATTGCAAAATAACTTTATCGCTTTACAGACTAAATATGATAATTTAATGGAAAAAAGTAATGATATAAATACTTTGCAATCTGATTATAGTACATTGCAAAATGAAAATAAAAAACTACAAAATGAAAGAAATACATTGCAAAATAATAATAAAACCTTGAAAAATGAAAACGATATATTGAAAAATAAAAATAATACATTGCAGACTGACAATAATCGATTATTATCACTCTTATCTCCAATTCGTGTAGATTCATTATTAATTGGAAATAAGAATGGAAACGATAATTGGATTACACAACCTGGGGTGGCTTTATCTGCCTCACAAATGAGATATTTGACGCCGAGAATTGTATATACCTCTACGATAAATGGAAATGTTGCATTAGATATTAGAATAATTAATCCAAAAAGTGAGATTCGTCAAGATTCAAAATCATCGCCGTATGGATATACAGATACCGGATCATATAGAATTTTCAAGACCGAAAGACAAACACTCGATTTAAATAAGGTTGGTAATCAGAATCGTTCTACTTATTCTAGTGGAGTATGGACAGTAGAAGTCTGGTATAGAGAGATGTGTTTAAAATCAATAAAGGTTAATATAAATTAGAATTGAAAAGACATCGTGGGGTTTTATAATAATAAATGTCGGGCGAAGACGTTAAACGCGGAGCATAAAAGTGCCTGTCACCAAATCTGTTCACTATTTACCGGTAGACTGAGGTTGGCAGTCCCTTTTAGTGAAGGGGAATTTGTCTATAGGGGGTTATGTAAAATTGTATAATAATGACTTGACAAAATATTGAATAGGTTATAAAATTAGTTACGTTGAAAAATTACGAAGGATATATTGAAAAGGAGCATGGAATGAAAAAGATACTTTTTCTTGCAGGTTTGCTTATTTTCCCAGTCTTGTGTTTTGCAGAGGATTATTATGCAGAGTATTCTTTTGCTGAGGCAGGGGAAATTGATTCTGCTGAAATACACGGTGGCAATGGCTGGAACTATGGTGCTGTTATGCATTTGACTAAAAAAGACATTCAAGACCGTATAAATAGTGATAGGCAGATAAAAGATTCAGTTACTCCTTCTGGACGAATTGTTTCGTTTGCCTTTAGGCGGACAGCATCTGAATATATGAGTAGAATGCTTAGAGCAAGAGCAGATAAACGTATATTCGTAATAGATACCTCGGTTGAAACCGGGCCGTATGGATGGTTATTTATTAAGATAAACGAGAATGAATATGTAGCGTTTTTTACAGGAACGTAACAGAGACGCATAAAAGGAGTTTGTTGCCATAAAGAATTAAAGGAAAATCAAGGAGAAACCTATGCACACTAAGAAAATCACCGTCCTTACATTGCTATTCGTCTTAACGGTCGTATCCGCCGTTACGGTTCCGGCGGTCTTCGCCGCCGACACCAACCCTTCGGCAACCAGGCAGAGTGTGGTTTATACAATCCGTGATTCGGTTGATGTGTTGGGGAACAAATACTTAAAATATTCCAGCCAGCTTCCTTCCCTCCAGGCCATCGTCAATGATGACGGTGGCGTAACTGTCTGCGCCGCTGATGAGATAGCGCATGATACCTATATCTATGAGTATTCCCGTGATATGAATCTGCTCAAAACATATAAATTTCATAATGAACTGGAAACATTGGGGGCCTTTACCAAAGACAGCGCAAGGAATTACTATTTTTTCTATGCTAATGATGTCCCCGAAGGTGCGTTTGCCCAAAACAATATGGCATTTGCAAAATATTCTCCTGATGGCACAAAGATTAAAACTTTTTATTTGGCCGCCCAGACATCGGATGAAAAATGGGCGAGGGGATATTCAGGAGTAAAAATACCATTTGATGCTGGTACTTGTAGATTGGAAATATCGGGAGATTTAATAGCAGTTTATTTTGCGCGGGAGATGTTTAGGGCGCAAGATGGCCTTAATCATCAGGCCTCCTACGGATTTATCCTAAATAAAGATACCCTTGAAAGACTTCCGGGAATAAAGATGCCATCAGCAGGGCATTCATTTAATCAATTCATTCTTCCTTTTGAAGATGGTTTTATATTTGCCGATCACGGTGATGCAGGTCCCCGAAGTTTTGCTTTTGCAAAGGTTCAGAACGGCAGCACGATCAAAGAAATCCAGTCCTTTCAATTTGAAGGGCCAAGCGGTCAGAACGCCACGTATGCAGAAATGGGTAGTCTTGCAAAAACTTCAAATGGTTATATATTTGCAGGCAGCTATGGAAAGGTACAAAATAAACCCCGGAATCTGTTTGTTCTTACCTTTGATGATAATTTGACTGCTTGCAGCGATCCGGTATATCTTACCGGTTATACAGAAAACACCGGACATGTTGCGCACCCCAAAATTACCGCCATGGATGGAGGCCGCTATCTTCTGCTATGGGAGAAATGCGCCTTTTCAACGGCGAGTGGATTTGGGAACGAGGCAACCGCTTATCTGTCAACCTATATGCTCATCATAGATGCCCAGGGGAAGCCGCTTTCCCAAGTAAAAACGCTGCCCGGAATCAGGCTTAATATGAACGACACTCTGCGCTATAACGTACAAACCAAAAAGGTCTATTGGGCCATCAACGATGGCAAGCAGTCTATCCTTACCTTCGCCCTCGATCCTGCCGCGAGTATCACCCTTAATCCGGCTGATTTGGAAGTTGCAGCCGGCGCCGCTGAATTTGACACAACGAGTATCGGGACGGGAAATACCCGGTATATAAAGATAAACAAATATACCGGCACTAAGACTACGCTGATTATTCCCGATACGATAAACGGGCTGCCGGTAAAGGTTATAGGGACCGAAGCGTTTACGTTTGCGAAGCTTTCAAAGATTACGCTTCCCAAGGGATTAACGGACATGGAGGATAAGGCGTTTTGGTACTCTGAAATTACTGAAATGATTATCCCGGGAGGGGTAACAACCATAGGTAATGCATCATTCCAGAATTGCAAAAAGCTTGCTACGGTAACTATTTCCGGCACAGCAACTATCGGCAATTTTGCATTTTTAGAATGTACCAGCCTTGCGTCCATTACTATATCCCCGGCGCTTACCAGTGCAGGCTATGGGGCGTTTAAAGGATGTACCGGCCTTAGTTCTTCTAACCGTGCAGAACTAATACGCCGATTCGGTGCAAGGGCTTTTGGGGAATGAAGTACAACGGGTGGAGATCGAAGTCTCCCGTGACCGGGAGGGGCGCACAGAAAGTCCTGTAGGATTATGTTCGTTGGGCAAGATTCTGTATTTATCGGAGAAAATCAACCAAAAGGCGGCTAAAAGGAGCCTATGGTTAACGGATTGCCGGAA
Organism: Spirochaetia bacterium; assembly: GCA_025997715.1. Classification (GTDB taxonomy): domain Bacteria; phylum Spirochaetota; class Spirochaetia; order Treponematales; family Breznakiellaceae; genus Termitinema. The sequence goes on along the minus strand of BNUY01000002.1, from coordinate 26,571 downwards.
TAGCGAAAAATGCGGTATTTATAGCTAAGGAATTGATTTGAGCAACTGAAGAATCGATTTGAGCAACTGAAGAATCGATTTGAGCAACTGAAGAATCGATTTGAGCAACTGAGGAATTGATTTGAGCAACTGAAGAATCGATTTGAGCAACTGAAGAATCGATTTGAGCAGCTGAGGAATTGATTCGAGCAACTGAAGGATTGATTCGAGCAGCCATTGTGGCATAATGCGGGACAAATGGAGCGTTTTTACCGAAACAAGGGATATGAGGAGCGTATTGTATGCCGGAAATAACAAGAATACCGAAAAACAGCAATGACGATGAATGGATACTCTGGGGTGAGAATTTTGTCCCCAAGGCGGCGGCAAACGCCGCAAGGGATGGGATTCCCCATGCATGGGCAGCGGCGCTCATTGCCGCATTTACGGTCTATAAAGCCGGTCATATATCGGTAGCCGGCCCGGACAGCACCCCGGTGCTTGTGGCGGAAAAGAACGCAGACCGGGCCGCATTTGCGGCTGCGGCCCGGACCATAGTCAATTTTCTGCAAGCTTCAACCATTACCGATGCCCAGCGGGTGGACTATGGGATCCATGTGCGGGACAAGACCTGCAGCAAATCTCCAGCGATTTTCTCCCATGTGGTGTTGGAACTGAGCCATACCCAAAGCGGGTTCCTGCATATCCGGGCCCACGACCAGTACGATGAAACAGTTGTCATGCTGCCCACCGCCGATTATGGGGAGGTCCGGATGACCATCAGAAATCGGGGGGAGGCCGTCAAAGTGTATACCGAAACCTTTCATACGGCCCGCTTTGACCTGAACATCGGCAAAGAGAATCTTGGCAGCGAAGTTACCGTTGAAGGCCGTTGGAGAAACACCAATGACAAAATAGCCCCCTGGGGGCCTGCGGTAACCGTGGTGCTTTCGTAAATAGAAAAAAGGGATCCTGGGTATATTCAAAAGATATCAGTCGTGCTCATGGGGGCGGTGATTTGTCTTGCGGCCTTGCGAACGATTCAGTTTTGAAACTGGCTCACTTGTAAAAAAAGGCAAATGAGTTCACTTCTCCCTTATGCAATCGCCTGTTGTTTAAGGGGCACAATCCGGTCAAGAGCGTCCTGGATTTTGCGCTTGGCATTGATTCGTTCAAAATCAAGCTGGATTCCCGTAAAATAGCCTTCGGATACGCCAAAATATTTGCACAGCCGCAGATCGGTATCGGCGGTGACACCGCGTTTTCCGTTGATGATGTCGCTCAGGCGGTTTTGGGGAATATCCAGGGCGTGTGCCAGGGCATTTTGGGATATACCAAACGGTTTGAGGAATTCCTCGGCTAAAACTTCGCCGATGGTGGGGACTGCATCTTCAAAGGCCATTTTCAACCCTCCTACGACTATAGTATATACGGATATGGTATAATCCGTCAAGGGGACCGACATTTAGTGATAATCAACTATTTCAACATCATAGGCATCAGAGGACTGAAGTCCTTCAGATTCCCATTTGAAGCAAACACGGTATTTATCGTTAATCCGGATGGAATATTGGCCTTCCCGGTCGCCATGCAGTTTTTCCAGGTGGTTTGACGGAGGAATATTGAGTTCATCCAGGGTTTTTGAACGGTTGAGCATGGCCAATTTGATTATTGCTGACTTCATAATGGCGGTGGGAAATTTCTTTGAAAAACCAGAATCAAAAATCCTGGCAGTTTGTTTGCATTTGAATGATTGTATCATTAGAAATTGAAAATACCCTATATCATCATTTGTTTCAACCGGTGATTGACCCTACGGTTAAAGAAACTGGAATGGAACGATTCCGGGTGGGGGGACCACAACAGGGATATCTTTACAAAGTATGGTACAATGCTGTATCTTTATATGGATGATTTTGGCCCGGATTATATAGCCAAATATATGTTACGGAAGGAGGGGGTAAAAATGAAAAAGAAGATGTTTACTGTTTGGTATGTTTTGGCTTTTTCACTCATCATAACGGCCCATGCAACAGCCGATGACCAGGCTAAGGCGTTTATGGATCGCGGTATTACCTTTTACTATAAGGGAGATTATGTTACGGCAATAGCGGACTTCACCGATGCCCTCAAGCTTGATCCCAACAATACCGCTACCTATATCAACCGCGGCGCCTCGTATTTTCATAAGGAAGATTATGACCGGGCTATAGCAGACTGCACCCAGGCAATCAAACTTGATCCCAATAATGCCAAGGCATACTATTTTCGCCTTGAATATATTGTATTAAGACGGTACAAATATATTGCAAATAAAATAACATTTCAGGGGATATATTTTGAAGAAATTTAGGGTTTTAATTATCGTATTAGCCATTATTGCAGTATCCATTCCATTCATATTTTCATCTTCAATTTTTAAGATGTTAACAACCGGATATAAAACCAAACCGTTTGATATCCAATATCCCAATATGGAAATAGTGGATTATGGAAATAATAGGGCTTACGAATTTAAGAATGAAAAATCAGATAAATTAATCATTAATATTGAAGGGAGTGGATGGGATTCGGTATTGGGTTATAAATATGGGAATGGGAAAAAATGGCATAAGGTTGGCTGGTGGTATTTTATAGTTGAAGCATTTAATGATACATATACCATTTTGGTACCTGAAAAATTTAACAGGGAATTGGGAAGGGAATATGGTTATTACTATTATGATATTGAAACCATACGAGATTATACCCTTGAAAACTTAGTAAGCTGCTATTCTGAAATTATCAACCGCTATCTTTCAGAACATTCCTATTCGTCAGTAATTTTAGCAGGTTCGTCAGAAGGTTCATGTGTGTTACCTCTTGTGTATAAGAATATTATACAGAAAGACCTTATTACCGGCATGGTGGCAATATCCTATGGCGGGCTTTCTCGGTATGAACAGTTTAAGATACTGGCAAATTCAGAACTGCCCATGTCTGACGGATGGAGGAATGTTCTTCAACATATTTATGAATATAAACATGATATTGATCTATATCCTGAGTCAATAGGAATGTTTTACGGTTTTACCTATATTTATGCAAAAAGCACCCTGAATTATCGGCCCATTGATGATTTTATTGACATAAACATACCAATATTATTTATACATGGAGAACAAGATACAAATTGTCCGGTGGAGTCAACCAGGTTCATTCAGGATTACTTGCCCAATAAACCCTTTGAGTATTTCTATTTTGAAGATGCGGATCATCATTCTTTTAGAAAAAGTTTAAGAACATTAAATAGAATTATGAAAGATGGTAAAAAATGGGTTTATGAACATTCATAAATAAAACGAGAGAATCCCGCACGGCCCTCTATAGTGCACGGCTGGCGTAGCAGAATTAACGGTACGGCCTTTGCGGCCATCATGGCGCCAAAGGCGGTTTTGACAGCAACACCGGTGTGGCGATAATCGACGAACTCCTTACCGCCGGGGGATTGGATCGTATGATGCCCATCACGGTGTTTGCCATGACCGCCTTTGGCCTCTTAACCGTCAAGATCAGCGATGATCCGGAGACGGACGCTTCGTGGTAGGATTTCCCGGCTGTCTTTTTGCCCGGATCTAGACAGCCCTACTCGTATTTGGTATCATAAAAGAATGATACCAAATGGAGGAAACAAATGAAGAAATTAGCAACGATCGCCTTATTCTTGGGTATGGCCGCAATAGTATTTACCGGGTGTAAGAAGGCCGGCGCCGGGGATATCACCATCGGCGGTATTTTCCCGCTTTCCGGGCCGGTGGCTGAGTACGGCGTGGAAGCCCAGAAGGGTATTCTGTTGGCGATTGAGGAAATCAATGCGGCGGGAGGCATAGGCGGAAGCAAACTTGTCCTCATTTCCGAAGATGATGAGGGGGATGCGACCAAGAGCGTCAATGCTTTCATTAAACTCACCAGCCGGGATAAGGCGAAGATTGTTATCGGCTCCCTTACCTCGGGACCCACCATTGCGGTCAGCGAGCGGGCCCAGGCCCAGGGGGTGGTGCTCATGGCCCCCGCGGCGTCCAACCCGGTGGTGACCGATGCGGGGAATTTCATATTCCGGGCCTGTTTTATCGACCCCTTCCAGGGGACCGTAGGGGGCCAGTTCGCGGCGGAAACCCTGGGCGCTAAACGGGCGGCTATTCTCTACGAAATCAGCAACGACTACTCCGTGGGGCTCCAGGAAAACTTCATCAAAGCCTTTACCGCCCTTGGGGGGACCATGGCGGCGGTTGAGGTGTATAACACCGGGGATACGGACTTTAACGCCCAGATTACCAAGATCAAGGCCGCCAATCCCGATGTGGTCTATCTGCCCGAGTATTATGGGGATGTGGCCCTTATCGCCAAGCAGCTCCGGGCTCAGGGGATAACGACCCCCATCGTGGGCGCCGATGGCTGGGACGGGCTCACCGGTAATGCCGGGGATGAGGTGCTGAACGGTTTTTATACCAGCAACTTTACCAACGATTCCACCGAACCCCGGGTGGTGAAGTTCGTCAAGGACTTCCAGGCGAAATTCGGTGACAAGCCCGGCGCTTTCGCCGCCCTGGGCTACGATTCCATGTCCCTGATTAAGGACGCCATCATTGCCGCCGGTTCTGCGGACGCCGCCCCGGTACGGGACGCCCTGGCGAAGATCAACGGCAGCTATATTACCGGCAACATCAAGTTTGACGCCAAGCGGAACCCCGTAAAGTCTGCGGTGGTGCTGGAGGTCGTCAAAGGGTCGGATGGCAAGCTGACCACGGCCTATAAGACCACGGTTAACCCCTAATGAATGCGTAGAGTATCACCGTGGACTCAGGCGTCATTTTTGTACAGCAGTTGATAAACGGTATATCCCTGGGCAGTGTTTATGCGCTGATTGCCCTGGGATATACCATGGTGTACGGCATTGTTCTGCTTATCAACTTTGCCCACGGTGATATTCTCATGGTGGGGGCCTATGCGGGGTACTTTGTCTTAACCCGCTTCGGCGTCTCCCCCCTGAGCCTGGCCGCAGCGTTTCTGTTCGCCATGACCCTCTGCGCCTGCCTGGGGGTCTTTATCGAACGCTTTGCCTACCGGCCTTTGCGCGGCGCCCCCCGGCTCAACTCCCTGATCACCGCCATCGCGGTATCCCTTATTCTGCAAAACGGGGCGCGGGTGCTGCCCTTCATCGGGCCCAACCCCAAGCAGTTTCCCCGGCCCGAGGTGCATACGGTTTCTATCGGTATCGTTTCGGTTTCCAATATCCAGATCATCGTAATTGTTACATCCGCAGTATTAATGCTTATCCTGAACTACATCATCAACTATACCAAACGGGGCAAGGCCATGCAGGCGGTTTCCTTTGATCTCCAGGCGTCGAGCCTTATGGGGATTTCGGTGAACGGCACCATTTCCTTTACCTTTGCCCTGGGTTCGGTGCTCGCCGCCGCCGGGGGCATCCTCTTTGCCTGCGCCTATCCCCAGGTGAGTCCCACCATGGGAACCATGCCGGGGCTCAAGGCATTCGTGGCCGCCGTTCTTGGGGGCATTGGTTCGGTGCCCGGCGCCATGCTGGGGGGCTTTATCCTTGGCATTGCGGAAACCATGACCAAGGGCTTCCTCTCCTCCCAATACGCGGACGCCATATCGTTTTCTATTCTTATCGTCATCCTCCTGGTAAAGCCCACGGGGATTTTGGGTAAGAAAACCAGGGTGAAGGTGTAGTATGTATATGGAAGATAACCGTAAAAACACGCTTATCCCCGGCATATTTGCATTAGCGTTGGTGGCGATTCCCACCGTGTTGATACACTTCGGTCTTATCGACCCGTACACCGCACAGATACTCACCATGGGCGCCGTGAACGCCATTCTTGCCATCAGCGTGAACACCATCACGGGGATAACCGGGCAGCTTTCCCTGGGGCAGGCGGGGTTCATGGCCATCGGGGCATACTCCTGTATTTCCTTTACCCTGGACTTGGGGCTTCCCATACCGGTAAGCGTGATCCTGGCGGCATTGGTAACCGCCCTTTTCGGCTTCATCATCGGCTTCCCCACACTAAAACTAACCGGGGATTATCTGGCAATCGTAACCCTGGGGTTCGGGGAAATCATCCGGGTGATCCTCACCAACCTGCGTATCCTTACCGGGGGGGCCAACGGCAGGCGTTTCACCACTGAAATGACCCTCAATTCAACGCTATCCTTCCTGGTGGTTACCGCAAGCCTGGCAGTAATACTAATTCTATTGCAGAACTTTCTCCGGTCCAGTTACGGCAGGGCCATCCTGGCGGTCCGTGAGGACGAGGTTGCGGCCAACGCCAACGGCATCGGCGTATTCCGCTACAAGATGGCGGGCTTTGTGATCGCCTCTTTTATCGCCGGCATCGGGGGCTGTCTCTACGTCATGGTGATAGGCTTTGTAAAGCCCGACGCCGCTTCCTTTAACCACAGCATCGACTACCTGATCTTCGTAGTCCTCGGAGGCATGGGTTCCATGACCGGCTCGGTGCTGGCCGCCTACATCCTCACGTACCTCCAGGAATTTCTCCGCTTCCTCCAGGACTACCGGCTCCTGATCTACCCGCTGATACTCATTTTCGTGATGCTCTTCCGGCCCCAGGGGCTCTTGGGCATGAAGGAGCTGTCCTTCGTGCGCTTGGTTTCCCGCTTCATCGCCTTTATCCGCAGTAAAACTGTTAAGGGGGGCAAGCATGATACTGCAAAACATGAAGTGGAAGAATAAAAACCGCAAAGGCGACGAAGGCGCCAAAGGAGAGAAAGGAAGAAGAGAGGAGAAGAGGGGGGAATATGAAATTACTCTTTCTATCTTCTTTCTTCTCCTTCCTTCGTCGCCTTCGTCGCCTTCGTCGCCTTTGCGGTTAAAAATTCTTCCTCCTTCTTCTCTTTCCGGTTCTTTCAGGAGGTTCCAATATGAGTGAGCAAGACCTCCTCCTAAAAGTATCCGACCTCTCCATAGTATTCGGCGGCCTACGTGCGGTAAGCGGCTTTTCCTGCGAACTGCACCGGGGCGAATTGGTGGGCCTTATCGGGCCGAACGGGGCGGGGAAGACCACGGTGTTCAACATGCTCTCCGGGATATACGCGCCCACCGAGGGGGAGATTGATTTTTGGGACCGGCATGGGAAGCTGCAGGTGGTAGGAAAACTGAGCCCCGCCCGGTTGAACCATATCGGCATTGCACGGACCTTTCAAAACATCCGGCTCTTTAGTAACCTTACGGTGGAGGATAATGTGCGCATAGCCCTCCATTCAAGCCGGGTGGAGAACCCCCTTGACGTACTTTTCAGGCTTCCCCGCTTTTACCATGACGAAGGGCAGATGCGGGAAAAGGCCGACGACTTACTATCACTGTTTAAAATAGAAACAAAGAAACACGAACTGGCCCGGAACCTGCCCTACGGGGAACAGCGGAAGCTGGAAATTGCACGGGCGCTGGCGGCTAATCCCCTGCTGCTGCTCCTGGACGAACCCGCCGCAGGGATGAACCCCCAGGAGACCCATGAACTGATGAAGCTCATCGGTTTTATACGGAAGGAATTCCACCTGACCATCCTGCTCATCGAACACGATATGCACCTGGTCATGGGGATCTGCGAGCGGCTTATGGTGCTTGATTACGGCAGGATCATTGCGGCGGGGCTTCCCGAAGCGATACGGCGGGACCCGGCGGTGATTAAAGCATACCTTGGGGAGGACGCCATTGACTGATCCAAAGGTCCTGCTCACGATTACGAATCTTACGGTCCACTACGGAGCCATACAAGCATTGAGGGGTATCTCCTTCGAGGTAAGGGAAGGGGAGATCATCACCCTCATTGGTTCCAACGGCGCGGGGAAAACGACTACCCTCCATGCCATATCGAATATCATTAGAAAAACTGCGGGATCCGTGATCTTTGACGGGATGGATATCAGCGCCTTGCCGCCTGACCGTATCGTTGCGGCGGGGCTTGTCCAGGTGCCTGAGGGGCGGCGCATCTTTGCGAACCTTTCGGTGAAGGACAACCTGGAGATGGGGGCCTATCTCAGGAAGGACAAGCTGGCGGGTGATATGGAGATGGTCTACGGGCTTTTCCCCCGGCTTAAGGAGCGGAGACTGCAAGTGTCGGGGACACTTTCCGGCGGCGAACAGCAAATGCTCGCCATGGGGCGGGCCTTAATGTCAAAGCCCCGGCTGCTCCTGCTGGACGAACCCTCCATGGGCCTGGCTCCCATCCTGGTGGACGAAATCTTTTCGATCATCCGGCGCATCAGCGAAAATGGCACAACGATACTGTTGGTGGAGCAGAATGCTTTTAAGGCCCTGGGACTTGCCTCCCGTGGATATATCCTGGAGACCGGCCAGGTGGTAAAGACCGGTCCCGCGAAGGACCTCATGAAGGATGACGCGGTGAAAAAAGCTTACTTAGGAGGATAAGATGATCATTAGCGATGTGATGACGAAAAACCCCATTTCGGTGCACCCCGAGATGTCGGTAACGGAAGTGCGTTCCCTGATGGACAAGGAACAGGTCGGTCACCTGCCGGTGTTGGATAAAAACAACAAGCTGGTGGGAATCATTACCAAGAAGGATATGCTCAAGGCCGGCCCCTCCGCCGCCACCAGCCTTGATATGTACGAGATCAGCTACCTTCTTTCAAAACTTAAGGTCGAGAAGATCATGGTGAAAACGGTACACACCGTTACGGAAAACGACGTGGTGGAGGAGGCCGCCCGGATCATGGCGGACGAGACCATCGGCTGCCTGCCGGTGATGAAGGGGGACCTGCTGGTGGGGATCATCACTAAAACGGATCTCTTCCATGTCTTTGTCAAAGCTTTCGGCGCACGGCGGCCGGGGGTCCGCATCACCATTAACGTGGCGGATAAACCGGGACAGTTGGAAAAGCTTACCCACGCCATCGCGGTCAAGGGAGGGAACATCGTCACCCTGGTCTCCTCCGACGGGGACGACCCGGATCACCGCCGCATCACCCTGAAGATTGCCGGTATGAGCCGCAGTGATATTGAAGAGAGCATCCGCGTTATCACGGATGCGGAGCTTGAAGATATTCGTGAGTAGCGCTGCTCCGCGGATACTCATTATCGGCCTCTTACTTGCGCTCAGCGCCTGCGGGAAACCGAAAGAAAGTCCGGCGGATAAGGGCATCATCCTCGGGTTTTCGCAAATCGGGGCGGAAAGCGCCTGGCGGACCTGCCATACCCGCTCCATACAGGAGGCGGCGGCAGAGGCCGGGGTGCAATTGTTGTTTTCCAACGCCGAGCAAAAGCAGGAAAACCAGATTAAGGCTATCCGTTCCTTCATTGCCTATCAGGTAGACGTCATTGTCTTTGTCCCCATTGTGTCCGCCGGCTGGGATAACGTGCTGCGGGAGGCAAAGGACGCGGGTATTCCGGTGCTGATCACCGACCGGAAGATCGATATTCAGGATGAAAGCCTTTACGCCGGGTATATCGGCACCAACAGTGTTCAGGAAGGCCGGGACGCAGCGGGATTTCTTTTGACCAAATTTCAGGACCGCAGCGCTACAGCGCCCGCTTCAGTGAAAAACCCGGTCCGTATTGTTGAGCTCAGCGGCACCACCGGGTCCTCTGCCGCAGATGGACGGGCACAGGGCTTCCGGGAAGTTCTGGCCGAACACCCGGAGTTTCAAATCATTTACAGTGAGTCCGGTGATTTTCTCCGTTCCAAGGGCTATGAACTGATGCGCGCCATCCTGAAAGACTATTCTGATATTGATGTGATCTTTTCCCACAATGACGGGATGACCCTGGGTGTTCTGGATGCGGTAAAGGAGAAGGGGCTGAATCCCGGAATAGACATAGTAATTGTAACGGTTGATGCGGAACAGGCGGCCATCGATGCACTCAGGCGGGGAGAGGTAAACTGCGTCATCGAATGTAACCCCAAACAGGGGCCCCAGACAATAGCCCTGGCAAAACAACTGGCCCGCTTAGAAACGATCCCCCGTTTAATCCATGTGAATGAAACAGTTTTTTCCGAAGGGGACGACCTCCTTTCCATCGGCCCCCGGGGATACTGATCGTGGCGCGGCAGAATCTCTTTATCAGTTCCAGCATCACTAAGACTATCAAGACATCCCATGTGGTCATCATCGGCCTCATGCTCATACCGCTGTTACTGAGCGTGGTGTTTTCCCTGTACAACACCATCAGCTACGACCGGCTCATCACCAATGTGAATAAATCCAACCGCCTGATCCAAATCGTTAAGAGCGATATTACCAACGAACTTTGGGACATCGTGGCGGGAAACAAATCCTTTGCCGAGGGGCGGCAGTACGAAATTATCCGGGATATTAACTATCAGCTTGAGGGTATTATGAACACCACAGGCGTCGCCACGGGCGCCACCGAAGCCCGGGAAAACCGCCAACTCCTGGAGGTTGCCGGCAGGGCCATGAACACCCTCCGCCGCTATACGGATCGCCTGGGATCACAGATGGCAGATTCCTACCCGGTAATTGAAAACGAGCGTATCCTGGACGAAATCCGGGGTGTTTCCGTTCTGGTTTCAGAAATATTGCAGGATTTTATCGTTCTGGAAATTGAGTCTGCGGCACAGGCCAATGAAACGATCAAACAGCGGGCGTTCAGTATTGGTGTGTTAGAAATTGTAATCATCATATTTGTAACCGCCTTTTCAATATTTGTGCAGATTTCCGTGGCCTCCAATGTGGACGCATCCATAGGCGCCCTGGTTTCCTTCTCCAGCCGCATCGCCGAGGGGGACCTCTCCGCCCGTGCAACAATCCCCCACGTAAAGGAGCTGAACGCCCTCACCGAAGACCTGAACACCATGGCGGGGAAGATCAAAACCCTTATCGAAGTAAATATTCAGGAACAGCAAAATTTGCAAAAGTCCGAAATGAAGGCGCTCCAGGCCCAGATTACGCCGCATTTTTTATACAACACCCTGGATTCTATCATCTGGCTTGCGGAGGGCGCTCACTATGCGGAGGTTATTTCCATTACCAGGGCGCTCTCAACTTTCTTCCGGGTTACCTTGAACCGCGGCGGGGAGTGGGTCAGCGTGAAGGACGAGTTTTCCCATATCGAAAGTTATTGTACCATACAAAAAATACGCTACCGTGACATACTGGATTATTCCATTGATTGCGAGGCCGCCATGGAACGTAACACCATCCTTAAACTCCTCCTCCAGCCCCTGGTGGAAAACGCCCTCTACCACGGCATTAAAAACAAGCGGGGCCGTGGCACAATAAAGGTACGGGGCTGGCAGGAAGGCGCTGTGCAGGATGTATCATCCTGTTTGTGTTTCAGTGTTGAAGATAACGGCATCGGCATGACGGCGGAACGCCTGGCGGATGTGAGGGAGCAGCTGCAAAGCCAGCCCAAGCCGGTCACCGCCGCCGGGGCTGCAAACCGGACTTCCCCTCCGGCGACAGCCAATTCGGTCTACGGCTTGTACAATGTGAGCAAGCGGCTGGAACTGTACTATAACAAGGCTGCCAGGCTGGACATAAAAAGTGTTTACAAGGAAGGGACCACGGTAATCATCCGGGTTCCCAGGACGGTCTGATATGTATAAAGTGTTTATCGTTGAGGACGAGATTGTCGTTCGGGAGGGAATTAGAAACAGTATTCCCTGGGATAAAACTTCCTATACATTTGCGGGGGAAGCCCCGGACGGCGAGATGGCGCTGTCAATCATAAAAGATATAAAGCCGGATATTCTGATAACCGACATCCGTATGCCCTTTATGGACGGCCTGAGCCTTTCACGGATTGTAAAAAAAACCCTGCCCTGGATAAAAATAATAATACTGTCCGGGCACGATGAATTTGAGTATGCCCGGGAGGCAATATCCGTGGGGGTCGAGGAATACCTCCTTAAACCGGTGTCATCCCAGGATATGCTCCAAACCCTGGACAAAATTGCCCGCAGGATCGATGCGGAGAAAACAGAACTCCTCAACATTGAGCACCTTAAACAGCAGGCGCAGTCCCATTCGGACACCCTCCGGGAAGGGTGGCTAAGGGATTTTATAAACGGGAAAATCTCCACCCCGGCGGCCATCGAAAAGGCGCGGGAACTGGGTATCGATCTTATTGCCCATTCCTATACGGCGGCGGTGATTGGCGTGTCCCCTAATCAGAAAAGTCATTCTCCGCTTTTTGCAGTAAAACTAATTATCCGTTCCATAACAGAAAAATATTCCAATGTCATACTCTTTCAGGGGGACGAGAACAAGTATATCATGCTTATCAAAGGTATGTCTGACATGCCCGGCGTGCCTGATGATTCACTGGAAGAGTCGGTGTACTCCATTGCCCAGGCGATCAAGTTTGAGGTTGAACGCAATACGGACTGCAAGGTTGCCATCGGCATAGGAGGGGCGGTGAGCAGGCTCGGGGAGGTAAGCACATCCTATTTTAAGGCCGACCGGATTGTTAATAACGAAACCGCCGCCGGCTTACTGCAAATCTCCGACTGCGCCGGTTTGCAGGCAGAGAAGGGGAGCGATCGCCTGTTTGATCAAACGGGGCTGCTCAATTTTGACGGGGATATCCTCTGGGCAAAATTCCGCTATGCCTCAAAAAAAGATATTGACGCCATTCTCGGAGAATACACTGCATTACTAAAGGACAGCGCAGGAGAAGATCCAATCCTGGAATATTTTATGCTGGGGGAAATAATTGTGGCGGCTTCCAAGATAATAGAAGAGTTTAACGGGGATATTAACACGGTTATCCCCTTCAGCCTGAACCGGCATGAAATAAACGAAATTATCAGTTCCCGGGAAACCTTCAATAAAAAAATGAAAGCCCTGTTTACCGCGGTAATCGAATTCAGGGATTCCCGGATGGAGGGCCGGTACCAGTCGGTTGTTCTAAAGGCTAAGGGGTTTATCGACCGGCATTACCGGGATCAGGACATTTCCCTCCACACCGTTGCTTCCCATGTGGGCATCAGCCCCAATCACCTGAGTACGGTTTTTGCCCAGGATACGGGGGAGAATTTTATTGAATACCTTACCCGTGTGCGGATTGACAAGGCAAAACAGCTCCTGGAAAATACCGCCATGAAGAACGCCGATATTGCGGAGGAAACGGGGTTTAACGATCCACACTATTTCAGCTTTATCTTTAAGAAAAACACCGGGTTGTCACCACGGGAATACCGGAATGGGAAGGGGAAAGGCCGGGAAACGGGCTAAGGAAAAACAGCGTTACATACCCCGCAGTTCATTGTCCAGACGGGCTTTCATTTCGTTGTTGATGATATTCTTGTCAAGAAAGATACCGTTAAGAAGTTCCAGATAACCTTTGAGGTGGGCAAAATGATTTGTTTCAATTAGGCTGATCTTGGTATCCATAGCGCCGATCTTCGCTTCAAGGCTATCAAAACGGCTTTCAAGGGAACTGTCCAGCATGGTGTGTCCGAAGCCGTACTTCACAAAGTTCATGCCCCGCCTGGAAAAGCCTATTATGAAGATAACAACCCCCGCCACAGCGGCGATGAGGAGGATGGCCAGAGCCACAGGAGAGAGCCCATTCAATATTCTGTCAAAACCGTCCCATCCGGTCATAAATACAATATAAGCGGCTATTCAGGATAGGTCAAGGTCTCTTTTTTCCACTTAAAGAAAAAAGCTAAGCTTTCCCCGTAAAAAATCATACCTTTCCGGGTACTCAAGAAAAAGGTCAACCAATTTCAATAATTATTTTCATGTACAGTCCGGGGGAACCGGGGTAAAATAAATCATATTCGTTTTATATTTGGAGGAAGATTATGAAGAAATTAGCAGTGTTTGTATTGGCCCTGGCAACGGCGTCCTTTGCCTTTGCGGGCGGCGGGCAGCAGGGCGGCGGAAGTTCCGGCGGCGTAACCAAGGGTATGGATCGCAAGATCGTGATGGGATATTCCCAGATTGGCGCGGAATCCGAGTGGCGGACCGCCTGCACCAACTCGGTAAAGGCCGCGGCGGCGGAATGGAATATTGATCTCCGTTTCTCCGATGCCCAGCAGCAGCAGCAGAACCAGCTCCAGGCCATCCGCACCTTTATTCAACAGAAGGTTGACATCATCGCCTTTACCCCGGTGGTTGAAACCGGCTGGGAAGCGATTCTCAAGGAATGTCTTGACGCGGGGATCCCTACGATTTGTGTAGACCGCAGTATCGAAGGATCGGACCGGGTAGCCGCCAATCCCAACGACAAGAACGATCCCGATAACTGGTTTACCGCCTTTATCGGCTCCGACATGGAGCAGGAAGGAAACCGGGCGGCCGCATGGCTGATAGCCAATGCCGCCAAAATTAAGCCCGGCAAAAGCGTCTACAACATCGTAGAACTACAGGGCACCGTCGGTTCCTCCGCCATGACCGGCCGCTTTAAGGGTTTCCGCGATACCTTTGGGATTCCTGCGGCATCCGCCCTGGGAACCAGCGCGGACGGCAAATTCAAGATCATCCTGAGCCAGACCGGTGACTTTACCCGAGCCCAGGGGAAGCAGGTCATGGAAGCCTTCATGAAATCCAACGGCAACGACATCGACATTCTCTTTGCCCACAATGATGATATGGCCATCGGCGCCATCCAGGCCATTCAGGAAGCCGGCAAGGTTCCCGGTAAGGACATCATCATCGTCGGTATCGATGCGGTGAAGGGCGCCTTCGAAGCAATGGTTGCGGGCACGATGAATGCCTCCATTGAATGTAACCCCCTGCTTGGTCCCCAGGTAATGGAAACCGCCGTGAATATTCTCAACAAGAAACCGGTTGAGAAGTGGGTCGTTTCCAAAGAGAGCGACTACGACCAGAGCAACGCCGCGGCGGCTTATCCCTCACGGCAGTATTAGTACTTCGTAAAACAAACGCATCTTGATGTAATGACATCTCCGCCGCAACAACAGGGTTGCGGTTGGGATGTTCTTGTTGTATAATGAATGAACAAGGGGGAGGGGGATGTGATGGGAAAGCCCGATGCGGATATCGTACTGCACATGTCGGGGATCAATATGAATTTTCCCGGGGTAAAGGCCCTGGACAATGTTGATTTTACCCTCCGGCGAAAAGAAATACATTCCATCATGGGGGAGAACGGCGCGGGGAAATCTACTCTTATCAAAGTACTCACCGGGGTCAATAAAAAAGACGGCGGGACCATGCTCCTTGAGGGGGCCGATTTTAATCCCGGAAGCCCCCTGGAAGCCCGCCAGTACGGGGTCAATTCGGTATATCAGGAAATCAACCTCTGCGACAATCTCAGTGTTGCGGAAAATATATACGCCGGGCGGCAAAAAACCCGGTTCGGCAAAATAAGTTGGAAACAAATCACATCAAGCGCGGAAGAAGCGCTCCGGCGGCTTAACATTAGTATAGATGTTACCAAACTTTTGGGGTCCTACCCGGTGGCGATTAAGCAGATGATCGCCATTGCGCGGGCGGTGGATATGCACTCCCGAATCCTTATCCTGGACGAGCCGACCTCCAGCCTTGACCGGCCCGAGGTTGAACAGTTGTTCTCCACGATCCGCAAGCTCCGTGACGATGGGCTGTCGGTCATATTCATCTCCCACTTCCTTGATCAGGTCTATGAACTCTGCGACCGGGTAACGGTTCTGCGGAACGGCAGGCTCATCGGGGAATATGTTTTACAAGAGCTGCCCCGGCTGGAATTGATTTCCAAGATGGTGGGCAAGGATTTTTCTTCCCTGAAAAAACGGGAGAAAAACGCCGCCGGCAAGGAACAAAATGAAGTTCTAATCGAGGCAAAAGCCCTTGGCAAAAAGCATGTGGTGGAACCCTTTGACCTTACGGTACATAAGGGCGAGACCCTGGGCTTTGCAGGATTGCTGGGGTCCGGCAGAACCGAGGTGGCTAATCTCCTCTTCGGCATAGAGGAAGCGGATAACGGGGAGCTGCTGTTAAAAAAACACAGAAAGATTTTCAAAAAGCCCCGGGATGCGATTAATGCGCTTATTGCCTTCTGCCCGGAGGACCGGAAAAAGAACGGCCTTATCCACGATCTTTCGGTACGGGAAAATATCATCCTCGCCATGCAGGCAAAGCAGGGGATCTTCAAGTACCTTCCCTTGAAAAAACAGGCGGAGATAGCGGCGGAGTATATAAGAAAACTGGGGATCATTACGCCGGGGGCGGATATGCCGGTGAAGAACCTTTCCGGCGGCAACCAACAAAAGGTGATCCTTGCCCGCTGGCTGGTTACTAATCCTGCGCTGCTTATTTTGGACGAGCCCACCCGGGGCATTGATGTTGCGGCCAAGGCGGAAATCATGAACCTGGCCATGCGGCTCTGCGATGAGGGGATGTCCCTGATCTTCATCTCTTCGGAGATAGAAGAGGTTATCCGCTGTTCCGACCGTGTGGCTATCATGCGGGACCGGAAGAAGATCGCCGAAATAACGGGAGAAGACCTGGAGGAAGAAAAAATTCTGAAAACCATCGCCGCCGATTCCGGCGGCGCGGCTTAGGAGGCGGGCATGGCGGGAAAAACGGCTATCCAAAGCATGGCGAAAAGTAAAGTCTTCAGCGCACTGATTGTGCTTGCCTTATTATTGCTGTTCAACCTGTTTTTTACGAAAAACTTTTTTGTCATTACTATCCGGGAGGGGCATCTCTTTGGAACCCTCATCGACATCCTGAACCGGGGTGCGCCGCTGATGCTCCTTTCAATGGGCATGACCCTGGTCATCGCCTCCACCGGCGGCACGGATCTTTCCGTAGGGGCGATCATCGCCATCACCGCGGCCATGGTTTCAAAACTGATTGGGGGCAACTTAGTAATGGTAGACGGCGTTCAGACCTATGTGACCGAGACCCCCATGATCCTGGCGATAATCATTTCCTTAGGGTTGGCAATGGCCTTGGGGTTGTGGAACGGAATCCTCGTAACCTACGGGAAGATCCAGCCCATTGTGGCCACACTGGTACTGATGGTGGCGGGCCGGGGGATAGCCCAGCTCATTACCTCAGGCCAGATCATCACGGTGTATTACAAACCCTTTTTCTTTATAGGCGGCGGGTGGCTCCTGGGTTTCCCCTTTGCCATTTTCATCGCCCTTTTTGTGTTTGCCCTTGCGGGTATTTTTACCCGCCGGACATCCCTGGGGCTCTTTATTGAATCCGTGGGGGGTAATAACGAAGCAAGCTGGTACGCGGGGATCAACGAACGGGCGGTAAAACTGTTCAGTTTTATTTTCTGCGGCTTCTGCGCCGGGGTGGCGGGGCTCATCATCTGTTCCAATGTAAAATCGGCGGACGCCAATAACGCGGGGCTCAATACCGAACTGGACGCCATACTCGCGGCGGTTATCGGCGGTACCAGTATGGCAGGGGGCAAGTTTAGCCTTTCCGGAAGCCTGGTGGGAGCCCTGCTCATTCAGACCCTGACCACCACCATCTACGCCTTTGGGGTGCCCCCGGAAGTTTCCCTGGTGGTTAAATCCCTGGTGGTAGTATTGGTGTGTTTCCTCCAATCCAGTGTGGTGAGCGGCTTCTTTACAAAACTGGGTAGTGGAAAAAAGGAGGCGCTTGTATGAATACGCTCGAACTTAAGTCCGCCTCCAAACCGCGTCTTGGCTTTCTCAGCTCAAAATATATTTCGGTTATCGCCGCTGCGGTACTTTTCTTTATTGCCTTTATCGCCGGTTCCGTATTGTACCGCGGATTTTTCAGTGCTCAGACTTTTTTCAATCTCTTCATCGACAAGGCCTTCCTCCTGGTATCCGCCACGGGGATGACCCTGGTGATTCTCTCCGGGGGCATCGATCTTTCGGTAGGTTCCGTGCTGGCCTTTACCACCATGGTTATTGCCTCCCTCACCGAATTCGCCCACATGAATCCCTTCCTCGCTACCCTCATCGCCCTGGCCGCAGGGAGCCTCATGGGCTTCGGGATGGGGCTGATGATCGCCCACTGGAATGTGCCGCCCTTTATCGCAACCCTGGCGGGGATGTTCTTTGCCCGGGGCGCCTGTTACCTGATCAGCATCCAGTCCATCGCCATGCGGGATAAAACCATGCAGGCCCTGGCGCTCTGGAAACTTCGCTTTGGCCACGCGGGCTTTATCTCCATCAACGTGATTATCGCCCTGGTGATTATCCTGGCGGGTATCTATATTTCCCTGTACACCAAATTCGGCAGAAACATTTACGCCATCGGCGGCAACGAGACGTCCGCCCTGCTCATGGCCATCCCGGTGAAGCGGACCAAAATACTGATCTATACCTTCAACGGTTTTTGTTCCGCCATGTCCGGGGTGGTATTCAGCTTTTATATGCTCTCCGGTTACGGGCTGCACGCCCAGGGTATGGAGATGGATGTCATCGCCGCGGTGGTTATCGGGGGAACCCTCCTGGCGGGCGGCACAGGATATGTGTTCGGATCGGTGTTCGGGGTGCTGACCCTGGGGATTATCCAGTCCCTTATCATGTTCAACGGAACTATCAATTCTTGGTGGACCAAGATTACCGTGGGGGTTCTGCTCCTGGCTTTTATCGGCCTGCAGCGCTTTATCGTGGCGGTGGGGGATAAGGGGAAATAGACTTCATTTTCAAATGTTTGTTGACAGAATCGCATTTTTAGGCGTATACTATTTCCTGATTTAAATGCTAAATCAAGGAGCGCGAAATGAACGGGAAAACAACGCTGGGTATAGAACTGGGTTCCACCCGCATTAAAGCGGTGCTGATTGGGGAGGATTACGCAACCCTTGCATCGGGCGGTTTTGCCTGGGAAAACCGGCTGGAGGACGGCGTTTGGACCTATCACCTGGATGATGTCTGGAGCGGCCTCAAAGCCGCCGTTAAGGAACTATCCGATGATTTCCGCAGCCGTTATGGCGCCCCCCTTTCCAACGTAGGGGCCATCGGCATTTCCGCCATGATGCACGGGTATTTGGCCTTTGACAAGGACGGCAAACAGCTTGCACCGTTCCGTACCTGGCGCAACACCAGTACTGAACAGGCGGCAAAGCTGCTTACGGATGAGTTCCGTTTTAATATTCCCCTGCGCTGGAGTATTGCGCACCTCTACCAGTCGATTTTGAATAAGGAAGCGCACGTAAAGGATGTCGCGTTTTTTACCACCCTTGCGGGTTACGTACACTGGAAGCTGACCGGTGAAAAAGTGCTGGGCATTGATGACGCCTCCGGCATGTTCCCCATTGACAGCAAAACGAACAACTTTAATGCGAAAATGGTTGGTCAATTTGATTCGCTTACCGGTGGTTTGCACTTTGGCTGGAAACTAAATGATATACTGCCGCGAGTTTTGACCGCCGGTGAAAACGCCGGAGCCCTCACCGCTCATGGCGCCGCATTGCTTGACCCGACAGGCGCCCTTAAGTCCGGCATTCCCCTATGCCCCCCCGAAGGGGATGCGGGCACCGGCATGGTTGCGACAAATAGTGTTGCTGTTCGCACCGGTAATGTTTCGGCGGGCACCTCGGTCTTTGCGATGGTCGTGCTGGAAAAAGAATTGTCCCGGGTGTATCCGGAGATCGATATGGTTACCACCCCTGCGGGAAAACCGGTGGCCATGGCTCATTGCAACAACTGTACTTCAGACATTGACGCCTGGGTAAAATTGTTCGGCGAAGTAACCGAAACATTCGGGGTCAAAGTTGACAAGGGCAGGCTCTACGATGACCTTTACGCCGCGGCCCTTTCAGGTGACGCCGATTGCGGCGGCCTCCTTTCCTACAATTACTATGCGGGGGAGCCGGTCACCGGCGTTGAACAGGGGCGTCCGCTCTTTGTACGCACACCGGACAGCCGCCTTAGCCTGGCGAATTTTATGCGTTCCCTCCTTTTTTCCTCCATGGCCTCCCTGAAACTAGGCATGGATATTCTTACGGAAAAAGAGCATGTCCGGCTTGATAAACTGCTTGGCCACGGGGGCCTGTTCAAAACAAAGGGCGTTGGCCAAAAGCTGATGGCGGCGGCATTGCATACACCGGTTGCGGTAATGGAAACCGCCGGTGAAGGCGGTGCATGGGGTATCGCGCTCCTTGCGGCTTACATGCAGCAAAAAAACACCGGTGAATCAGGCGATTCAGTAAAATCGCTTGAAGCGTTCCTCGCACAAAAAGTGTTCGGCAAGAATGCAGGAACATTGGTTGAGCCGGACATGAAGGATGTACAGGGCTTTACCGCCTTTATGCAGCACTATACACAGGGGCTTGTGATTGAAAAAGCCGCCGGTGAATATTTGAAATAAGGAGTACCGTATGATCGATCTTAAGAAATACGAATTTTGGTTTATCGTTGGCAGTCAGGATCTCTACGGAGATGAAACACTGAAGCAGGTTGCCGCTAATGCAAAGATAATGGCGGCGGAATTTGCCAAGGACCCGCTGCTTCCCGGCACGGTGGTATTAAAGCCGACAGCCGTAAACCCCCAGGGGATTCGCCGGGTCTTTGAGGAGGCCAATGCCTCTTCGCACTGCGCCGGTATCATCACCTGGATGCATACCTTTTCGCCTTCAAAGATGTGGATCGGCGGTTTGGGGATCAATAAAAAGCCCCTGCTGCATTTACATACCCAGTTTAACCGGGACATCCCCTGGTCAACAATTGACATGGACTTTATGAACCTGAACCAGTCCGCCCACGGCGACCGGGAACACGGCTATATTCACGCCCGGATGCGGCTTAACCGGAAGGTTGTTGCCGGCCACTGGCAGGAGCCGGAGGTCCGCCGCAGAATTGGTGTGTGGATGCGGGCCGCCGCCGCCCGGCAGGACGGAATTGAGTCGGTGGTACTCCGCCTTGGGGACAATATGCGGGAAGTGGCGGTCACCGAGGGGGACAAGGTAGAGGCGCAGATCAAATTCGGCTGGCAGGTAAACACCTGGGGCATCGGAGATCTGGCGGCCCGATATAATAAGGTTAGTGATGCTGCGGCAGAAAAACTGGCAAAGGAGTTTGAGGCGGCCTATGAGTTGGCGCCGGAACTGCGCAGTCCCGGCCCCGGCAGAACCGCCATGCTGGAGCAGGCCAAGATCGAAATTGCCCTGAAGGAATTACTTGAGGCGGAACATGCCGGGGCTTTTACCACGAACTTCCAGGACCTCCATGGCCTGACTCAGCTTCCCGGCCTTGCCTGCCAGCGGCTCATGGAACAGGGTTTTGGATTTGGCGGAGAAGGGGACTGGAAACAATCCATGCTGGTACGCGCAGCAAAAGTAATGGCGCAGGGCTTACCGGGGGGCGTGTCCTTTATGGAAGATTATACCTATCATTTTGAAGCCGGGAAGGAAGCGGCCCTGGGCGCCCACATGCTTGAGGTATGTCCCAGCATTGCAGGTGAAAAGCCCCGGCTGGAGGTACATCCCCTGGGGATTGGCGGCAAGGCGGACCCCGCCCGGCTCGTCTTTGACGCGGCGCCGGGACCTGCGGTGCTGGCCACGGTGGTGGACCTGGGGGATCGCCTGCGGATGATCCTTAACGATGTGGAGACCATCCCCATTCCCCATCCCATGCCGAAACTTCCGGTGGCCCGGGCGCTGTGGAAACCCTATCCGAATATACGGGACGCTGCGGAATCCTGGATCTTGAGCGGCGGGGCTCATCACTCGGCGTATACCACCGCCCTCTCTGCGGAATACTTTATTGATTGGGCAACGATGATGGACATTGAATGTGTGTACATCGACAGGGATACTAATCCCCTGAAACTGCAGAATGAACTCCGGTGGGGCGAAGCGTACTGGAGCGGGAAACGGACTGTTTAAAGGGAAATTTACCGGCAAAGAGACTTGAACTCTTACACCCTCGCGGGCAGTAGATTTTGAGCGGGACCTGCGCCTTAATCTTTACTGATAATTATATATCATGTAAGGAATTCGGCGCCTTGGGCAGAACGATAATTCTACCCACTATCCCGCCACCTGTCACATTCCCATATCGACCTATGTTTAGGAGGCCCTACAGAAATACCCCTGCAATTAAGCTCAGGGTTATCGGCATGATCATGGATATGCAGCAGCCCTTTGCTGAAATCCATATTGTGAAAATAATAATGCAGGCATTTCGTGCATTCTTCATGAGGGTCTTCATCGGGGTTAGACCATGCCCAAAGACAATATCCCATCCCTTCGGAGCGTTCATCTGAGTCGGAACCATCCCCCCAAATATCATACATTAATCCGCCCCAATGACGCATAGATGCATGGAAGGAATACTTTTTTCCCTCATGTTCAATAATAGGAACATTTTCTCCTTCATGCTGATATTGATCGCCGCTAAGCCTAATATCATTTTCTTTGCAATACTGCATAACGCACTTTTCAAATTCATCTGATAAGCGATTGCGATCATCCGCCTCTAAAGACATATCCCAACTGTCAGGATACGCTTCACTTTCCTTCCAAGTGACGGTTTTGATGACTTTCATTTTTTTCCTCCTCAAAATTTTATAACATGAAATAGGCGGTGAAAGAGTTGAACTTTCCTTTCCGGTATATCAGACCGGAGTAATCAAACCGATATACGAACCGCCTAAAATCAAACAGGTGTAGGACGGGAATTGAACCCGCGTAAACTGGACCCACAATCCAGCGCATTACCGCTCTGCCACCTACACACGCCCCGACGGGGAATCGAACCCCGGCCATCGGATTGACAATCCGACATTCTAACCGTTGAACTACCGGGGCACTTTTGCTAAGGGTGAGAATCGAACTCACGACCGATGGATTTTCAGTCCATTGCTCTACCAATCTGAGCTACCTCAGCAAATTTTTGAGCGCAGAAGGAATCGAACCTTCGACCTGCAGGTTAAAAATCTGCTGCTCTGCCAACTGAGCTATGCGCCCCTGTTACGGAACCGACAGGAATCGAACCTGCGAGCCGCCTTCCGGCAGACTACGGTTTTCAAAACCGTATCCCATGCCACCTGGGTCAGTTCCATACTATCTACGTCCCAAGCGCAGCAGTCTGCCGTTGGTCCACTCTCCGAGTAATTAAGGAATCATGCTGAGTGCGAAACATGAAATTCCAACATAAAAAAAGGCGGCAAACCATGAGGTCTGCCGCCTAAAAAATCCAAACACCTATGTATGCTTGTATTTAGACGGCACCCCCTGAATCGCTAATGTCACAATGACTGCGATCAAATGATTTCGGGAAGAATGAAAATTTGGATGATACTCTAGTCTTCATATTGATAAAAGTATCTCATGCAAAAATAATATTGTCAAGAGATTTTTTTTGTTTTTTTGCATTTATTTAACCG
This sequence comes from Spirochaetia bacterium, assembly GCA_025997715.1. Classification (GTDB taxonomy): domain Bacteria; phylum Spirochaetota; class Spirochaetia; order Treponematales; family Breznakiellaceae; genus Termitinema. Next base: position 3,309 of record BNUY01000002.1, on the reverse strand, counting down.
TCTTGAATGAGAAAAAATGACGCGCTTCTGTTTTCAGGACAGCGACAGCCGATATGGTCTATGCGTAGAAACCCACAGCAAACCCGGTCTGCTGTTCCAGTCCTGAAGGAGGGAACAAGGGGTTTCTTTCCGCCGCCCAAATGCACTGTGCCTGCTCACCACAATATCCACCGGCATGGATTTTTTTTCATCAATGGCATAGCGGATCTTGATAATTGCATCCATATCCCGGATTTCCGCGCCATCCTTCAAGATCACCATCAAATCCAGGTCCGAATCTTTATGGGGAGTTCCATAGGCTAGGAGCCAAAAAGGAAAATCTGATCAACAGGAACGGTTTGTATGATTATATCCTTGAGCATATCAAGTTCCGCCTGTACCGCCCGTTCCATACCCTTATACTCCAGTTCTAATAGTGTAGGTCAAAAGAACCGGCAAAGCAAGGCGCAGGTTTTTCCCGTAGCATGTTCTACTGTATTTTGCTAATTCCTTGTACCACAAAGACTTAACTCGTTACCGGCAAAGAGACTTGAACTCTTACACCCTCGCGGGCAGTAGATTTTGAGTCTACCGTGTCTACCATTCCACCATGCCGGCGTGATTGTCCCTAGTCTACCCGAAAAGCCTCCGACATTCAAGATAGAAGCGTTTTTCCACCGCTTCCCCCATGGAAAAACTCTTCCGGGGCAATGGCCCGGATCGCGCCACAGTCCGGAATAAGCCCGATTTTTTCACCGGCGGCAGTAAAATCCCCACCGGAGTGTTGCTTCCCCCCGCTTCGGCGATACGGAACACCTCCTCCTCCCCGTGGATGTAGTCGATGCCGGCCCCGTTCTGGGTAAGCTCGTCCAACAGGGGCTGTAAGCCCTCCGTAGCGATACCGGTGGTCTCCGTCTCAATCAGGATGTACCGGCCTTCGCCGATAAGCCCGTAACGGTTCCCCCCGGCTTTGCCCGCCACCAGTTGGGAAAGCTCCCCGGCGCCGGTGACGGAACGGCTGACAAAACCCGGCATGTCGCTCAGGGCAGCCCGGACATCCTCCAGACGTGCCCCAAAGAGAAGGCGGTGTATGGGTTCAAAGGCGATTCCCGGATCGTAGATATTTTCCAATTCCACCAGCGCATACCGGGCGGGATGCTGCGGAAGTCCCGGATCATTCGCATGGGTCTGCTTATACTCATCCCAGACCGCCTTGGCCGTGGCCAGGGAGTGGTTGCCGTCCCCCATGGCATAGAGGAAGGGCTTTTCCCGCGCCGTGCCCCCCAATTCACCATACCGGGTTTCCGAGCGCCGTGCCAGTTCCGCAAGTCCCTCCGCAAGGACCAGCCAGTCGGTTTCTTCGACCAGGGCCCAGCCGGAAAGCTCCCCCGCGCCGAACATCAACGGGGTGTGGTACAGGGGAGGGGCCTTTTTAGCCCGTTCACCCAGGGCGGGGATTAGGTAATCCGCTTCGTCATCAATGAGCAGGAGTACGTGGGGGGTTTCCAGGGGCGCGGATTGACGTATTGCCATCCGGGGGAAAATCCGTTCGGGAACGGTGCCTTCGGTGGACCGGATCAGGGTTTGGGAGCCGGGCCGCCAGTCGTAGTGTTCCAGGTCAATGGCCAGGACCAAGCCCCGGCGGCGCGGGTGGCGGGGGGTGCTCCGCTCAACGTAGACGCATCCCCGTATGGGCGGGGCGAGGACCCCCTCCGCAAGGTACGCGGTCATGGCCCGGTGGATACCATCGCCCCGATTTTGGCGGTGTGCATCCTCCAGGTACCGTTCGGGAAGTATCAGATTGAAGGTTGAAGGGGATGGGCCAACAGTTTTCGCAACATCCTCCCAGTAGGCCGTATCCTGGGTAAACTGGTCGCAGGCAATCACCGCCCATTTCTGCAGATCCACATCGCTTCGGGGAAGGCTTATTTCGGGAATCACCGTACCCAATGCCGCAAGCCGCTCCGTTGAATCACCCATGAAGGCCTCCTATTCCTTAACTGTACGCTGTTTTACCGGTCCTTTACAAGCTGGCCGCCCAAAGGCGACAAAGGAAGATGAAGAAGGTAAACCACTTTTCCACCAAAGAGTGGAAAAGTCGACCACACGGATAGTACGGACAAAAGAAAAAGACAGGCAAAAACCAGTCCGTCCTGTCCGTGTCCGTGTGGTCCGTGTGGTCTGTGGTTATTTATTCTTTCGCCGGTATACACAATTTAGTACGTGTCTACCTACTGGCTGGCCGCCTTGACAAATACCCATCCCGGAACAATAGTTAGAAGAAAGGGGAATTCGTGCAACTTCAGCGGCCGTCCTTGGTTCAGGAACAACGACTCAGGCTCAATGCCCAGCAAATCCAGTCCATCACGCTGATGGGGCTTCCCATTGTCGATTTACGGGAAAAAATAGAGGAAGAAATAGAACGAAACCCCGCCCTGGAGGTTGTGGAGGATCATACCCTTCTCTCCCTGGATGACGCCTATACCCCATCCCGAAAGGATGACTACGATGCTTTCGAGACCAGCTCGGATTCGGGCTTTGTCCGGAAGGGGGGGGACGAGGAAACGGCGGCACGGTATAAGTTCCTTGAAGGCGCCCTGTCCCGGCCCGAAACCCTCCAGGAGCACCTCCTCTGGCAGTTAAAATTGGAGCCCGTGGATGACAGGACCCGGCGGATGGGGGAACTGCTCATCCAGAACCTGAACGAAGACGGTTTCCATAAGGAGCCGGTGGAATTGCTCCTTAAAGAAGAAAGTCCCGCCCATATCGCCGCCGCCCTCTCCCTGGTACGCGCCCTGGACCCGGTGGGCTGTTGTACCGCCGATTACCGGGAATCCCTGCGGGTCCAGGCGGCGCTTCTTCCCGACGCTCTTCCGGGACTCACTGACCTGCTGGACCACCTGGAACTCCTTGAACGGGGCAAATTTGCCGAGGCTGCCCGGAACGTGGGCCGTACCGAAGCGGAGGTGCGGGCCTGTTTTTCCCGTATCAGGGAGCTTTCCCCCTTCCCGGGTCGGCGTTTTGCGGCGGATAACACCCGGTATGTGGTTCCCGATGTGCAGGTGATCAAGAAAGAGGGGGACTTTGTCATTATCATCAACGAAGAAGAGATCCCGGTTCTGGGGATCAACCCCTTCTTTATGCAGATCGCCGGGTATCCCGGGTCGCAATACGGGCGGAGACGGGATGATAAACCCATTCGGGACTTTGTGAAGGAAAACATGAAGGAAGCCCGGTGGTTTATCCAGTCCATCAACGAGCGGAACCACACCCTGCTCCGGGTATCCCGGGCCATCGTGACCTTTCAGCGGCCTTTTTTTACTGATGGCC
>BNUY01000001.1 GCA_025997715.1 Spirochaetia bacterium | reverse complement strand
GGGACGAACTCCGGTACCGGCGTAAAACAAACTACAACCACCTCATCCTGGCAAATACCGCTATCCGGGTATTCGAGACCACGGTCTCCCTGCCGGGAAATTATAAATCGATACAAAACCAGATCGTCCGGGCTGCCGGTGAGGATTATGAGCAGGCCATGAAAGCCCTGTTTGACGCCGCGCCGGAATACCTCACCGGCCCCAATAACCGGTACCTGCTCAACGCCTCCGTATCATCATCCTTTCCCCAACTGGAATCGGTGGATAAAAATAACAACAACTGGATCCTTTCAAACCGGTATGCAACCAACTACCCCCTGCCCGATGATGGACAGATCTCCCTTGCATCGGTTACGGGCTTTAGCATGTACAAGATCACCCGCCCCCGGACGGTTCCTCTGAAACAACTTGATACGGATCCCCGGTACATTATGGATATGATTCTGCAAAACATTCGCAGTGAACGTATCCTTCCACGAACCACCGATAGGTACCGGATTCTCTCCTATGGGGATCCCCTGGAGGCAGGCAAATACCGGGACGCCCTGGGACGCACCTGGATTACCGCAGCCTGGCTTATCGAATTTAATGATACGGTGATGATCATGTACATCCTGCCCCTGCCCGATGGTCCCGCCGTTATCAGCGCCTTGCAGTCCAGTTCCCTGCGGCAGATATATGAATGGGATTTGCGGAAACTTTGCGATCATACCCAGGCCGCCTATTCGGCTACCTTTGAGGGATGGGATGAATTTATCGCCCTGAATATTCCTGTTCCCGGCTTTCTGGGGGATTTTAAATTCGGCTGGAAGCCCGACACCCAGGAAGTATCCATTGAAGCCGGTACGGTTTCTGTCAGTGTGGGTAAAGATGTTTTTGAATGGAGCCCTCTCTCAAATTTATTCATTGCCCCGTGCTGGTATCAAACTGCGGAGCAAGCTCCAATCGAATTCGGCCTCCGCCGGATTACCCTCAACCGGGATTCCCGGCGCCGGGAATACATCAACCTGTACAAAGACATGAAACCTGACCCCCGGCGCGGTTCCATCGCCGCAGAAAACTGGAACGATCTTGTTCAGGCAAAATATCCCTATAACGAACAACCGGGGATTTCCGTTAAGGACAACACCGGCTCCATGGGGGCCATGATCCAAGCGGAGACTCCCAAGGCCGATGTGCGGTACACCCTCTACCTGTCCATGGAAAATCCCCGGGACGAGGAAAATCTGCGCCGCCGGTTTAGTGCGCTTAAAGCGGGGATTCGGGTAAGGGAATAGGGGGATGTTCCCTTCACGGAAACCCGCACTTCTCCATGACCGATTCCTCAACGGCGGTCTCTATCATCGCCTCCAATTCAAGCGATTCGTAAAGCCGGTTCGCCTCGGCGGGATCCCCCCGCAGAATTGGGTGGGGCGGGCTAAAGAGCACACAGCAATCCTGATAGGGTAGTATTGATGTTTCGTAGGTGCCGATTGCGCAGGCCTTCCGGGTAATAGCCTCCTTGTGCATCCCGATGAGGGGCCTGAGTACCGGGATTTCGAGGCGGCTTTGGGTGCAGGTGATGTTTTCCACGGTTTGGCTGGCCACCTGGGAGAGGCTTTCCCCGGTGATAAGGCACTTACTGCGCCTGCGCCGGGCGATTTTTTCCGCCCCCTCCATCATGGCCATGCGGAGGAGTACGGTGGCCCAGGCTTCGGGGGCCCGCTCCTTTATCCGCATCTGGATTGCGGTATAGCCCAGGGTGTAGAGCCGTATCCCCATGCTATAGCGCCCCACGATTTCCGCCAGGCGCAACACCTTCTGCCGGGCTTCCTCAGAGGTGTAGGGGTAGGCGTGTATGTACACGGCGTCGATTTTCATGCCCCGGGAGGCCATCATGTACCCCGCAACCGGGGAATCAATGCCCCCCGAAAGGAGGAGGAGTCCCCGGCCGGCGGTCCCTACCGGGAGGCCCCCACAGCCCCGGTGACCAAAGCCGTAGATAAAGGCCTTTTCCCGGATTTCAACGGCAATGGTCCCCTGGGGATGGTGGACATCGACCCGCAATTCCGGTATTGCTTCCGTCACGGCATCCCCGGCTTTACAGGCTATGTCGTAGGAATCCAGGGGGAAGCTCTTGTCGGTACGGCGGGCATTGATTTTAAAGCTGCGTATACCCCCATCAAAAAGGGCCTTCCCCTCATCCACGCAGGCGGCGCATACCGCTTCTATGGTTTTTTCCGCAATCCTGGTCTTTGCCCAGCCGCTTATGCCCATGAGCCGGTCCAGGGCCTCCTCGACCTGCGGTTCCGCCTCCGGTGGGCAGCGTACATAGTAGCGGCCATGGGTAGTTTCCAGGGCAGCCCGGCTTCCCTTAAGCGTGGCCCGGAGGTTCCGCTTGAGGACAAACTCAAAATCCGCCTTGTTGTTCCCCTTGAGGGTGAGTTCCCCCAGCTTTATGAGGTACACGGTCCTGGCTTCCACTAGAGGACCTCCAGGATATGCGCAATAGCGGCGATAAGCAGCTCGATTTCTTCCATAGAAGTGGTCCAGCCCTGGGAAATGCGTATCCCCTCCAGGCTCCGGTCGCCCCGTATCCCCATGGCTTCCAGAACCGGCCGTTTTGGGGAACGGGCGGAACAGGCGGACCCGGTGCTCACGGCGAAACCCGCGTCATCCAGCGCCCGGGCCATCACTTCCCCGGGGAGGCCCCGAAAGCCCGCCTGGAGTATCCAGGGGGAAAACCGCTCGTCATCATCCCGGCGATCTTCGGGGATCAGGGTGCAGCGGTCCATGGTTCGCAGGGCGCGGATGAGCAGCCCCCACCGTTCCCGTGCCGCAGAGGCCTCCGCCGCCACCCTCTGGGGCGCGGCAAAGCGCTCCATGCAGTCCGCCAGAGCACATGCGCCGGCGGTATTCTCCGTCCCCGGCCGTATGGAATAGAGAATATTATCCGCTTTGTGGGTTACCAGGGAAACCACCTTGCCGCCCGGGGTAACCAGGGGGCCGCCGGAATTGCCGGGGTTCACGTCGGCAGAAGATTTGAGCCGGTTCCAGCGGCCCGATTCATCTTCCGGCACCGTACCGAGGATCAGGCCGTTCCGTATCACGATCCCTTCCCCCAGCGCATTACCGATACTGAACACCGGATCGTTGGTTTCAAAGCGCTCTTCAAATTCAAAATAATCGGGAAAGGTCCGGTCCTTCACGGTAAAGATAACAAAGTCCTTTTCATTGGAGCCGGCGTTGATTTGATCAAGCTCATACACCTGTCCTTCGGAATCCCGGATAAAGTACCGGTCATAGGTCATGCTTTCCACGCCAAGGTTTACCACATGAAAGGCGGTGATGAGTTCCGTTTCACTGATGGCAAACGCGGTACCGATGGAATTGTACTTATCGGTACGGATCTTATAGGGAACCCGCTCCCAGTCAAGTTCCTGTTCATAGACCGTCGGGTCGGTTTGGGATTTCTCCACCACCACCTCAAAGACGGCGGTATTGACCAGTTTAAGGAATCCCGCCGACATACCGGCGGATTGCATAGGCCGGTCAAGCGCCGGAGCGGCGAAGACGCCGGGGAGACTGAGAGTCATGCCCAGTAGTGCTGTTATACATAGTTTTTTCATGTTATTCTCCGCATTTATATTAACACACACAAAAAACTTTGCAATAGACCTTTTTCAGGAAGCCCTAAAACCTACCTGAAAGATTCCGCAAACCGGGAAGCCCGAAAGGTTCGGGTATCCCGAACCGGATACCGCAGGATTTCCCTCCGGACATTGTTGATCCGCTGTGCAGGCAGCGGATGGGTGCTGTTGTAACCGCCGGTCCCTCCGGTTTTTTGCAGGAGTGTCAAAACATTAATCAGGCTTGCGGGGGAATAACCGGCAGTGGCCAGGAGCTTGAGGGAGTAGGTATCCGCCGCAAATTCCTGCTCCCGGGAATAGTTGTTTTCAAACAAGGTGGCTACCATTTCCCTGACGGAATTATAGAAGCGTTTATCCCGTTCACTCAACTTGGTATCCCTATTAGCGATAGCGGCGGCCCTTTCTGCCGCACTGGAAAATTCCTGTTCAAACTTCATGTCTTTGATAAGTTCCGCACTGTGCCTGAGCTGGATATGGGCAATTTCGTGTGCCAAAACCGCCGCCACCGCATCCTCACTGGTAAGCGCTTCCAGTAAACCTCGGCATATAAAAATATGGCCTCCGATGGTACCAAAGGCGTTCAGGTCCGGGGAATCAAGGATGGCCACATGATACCCATTGTAAATATCCGGCATGGGGGAATTGACCGTTATGGCGAAGCAGATTTGGTTCAGATACCGGGTTAGCGCAGGTTTCCGGGTGTAAAGCCGGTACCGGGTAAGGATATTCGCCGCTACCGCCCGGCCCAGGAAATAGGCTTCTTCGGGAGATAAATCATCATCGGGCATGGCAAGGGCATCTTCCATTTGGGAAAGAGCATCGGAAACACCACCGCCTTTAGTGCCTCTGCTTTGGGCATGGACACTTACTGTGATAAAAAATAGCGCCATAAGAGTAATCAGTTTAGAAAATCGGTTCATTTTCTGTTCCTTCGTTAATCACGAAAACGCTCTTATCCTTGAATACTTTCTGCGGGTTTAACCACATTTCCCCCTCCCCACACTACACTCATTCCCAGCATCAACAACAGAATTGGGAACATTATTTTTTTGTTTGCAAAAAACATACTTCTCCTCATTTTTACCGTCTCTTAAAAAAAAGGTAAGATAAATAGTTAAAAAACCCGCACCGCTCGAATATAGTGTTTATCACCCTTGGAGTCCCATTTCTGTCCGCCAAAGCTGAAACCCTGATGCCACGCGGAATAAATACTGTACTCCGACGAGGACCAGTACTCTTCTTCAAACAATCCCCCTAATCCTTTTTTCTTCAGGTTGTGATATATCATATCCAATTCTGCTTTCTCAGGTAGATGCCAATCGGTAAATCCTCCTCCTTTGTAGTTACTTGCAACAGTCTTTGCTTCACGCCACGTAAAAGAACCTAGATTTAGGCTACATTCCATATACATCCTCCCTTCCGCAAAAAAGATAAAACCACCTCCGGGTCCTCTATCGCCTATTTTGTATACTTTCCCGCTGTTTCCATTCTGTGCCGTCTGCACACCGGCGGTGTTCGGCACAGGCTGCCGTTCACCGGTTAAAAGAAAAACCACCTGGGGATCAGTAATGTTTATACTTAATGACGCGGATGCCTCGCGGACAGCGGTTTCTACATTAATCGCTATCACCCTAAACCGGTATGCATCGCCTATATCTACCAATGATCCGGTAATAATATACTGCGCGCCAAGCTGAATCCCCACTCTTTTTACATCATCATCGCTAACCTCCCCTGACCGTTGGATATTCAGTTCTTTACGTATGTCATCGGTATACTGCCGTTCAATAATCGATATTTTATTATTTGCGGCAAGTGATATGGCAAGTTCATCAATGATATAATCTGAAAATTCCTGAGACGAAGCGGCAAAAGACAAGATTGCTGTTTTAGCCCCCTGGGGCAGTTTTGTTTCTATAGTTTTGGCGGATGCTTGTACCGCCTTATCCAGAGAGCTGTTTCGTGACGGATCTTCCTTATTACCCCCTCCCCACACTACACTCATTCCCAGCATCATCAACAGAATTGGGAATACTGTTTTTTTGTTTACAAAAAACATACTTCTCCTCCTTTTCCCCGCACAGCAGCCCTTCGGCTTACCGCCTCCGTGCTACCGTGCGCGTTCCTGTTTCATACTTGGCAGAACTCAGGGACGGACAACCCGGAAACCGATTCCGTCGCTACGGTAGTTTGGCGAAGCGCGGTTCCGAGAGGCCGACCGCTTATCGCCACGAAGAACACGGAGAGACCCCGAAGCGGCGCCCGTTGGGTCAGTCTGGTACTCCCTGCTATATCCACCGTACCAGTCCCAGCACCACTCCAACACATTTCCATGCATGTTGTATAAGCCCCAGGAATTGTATCTTTCAACATCTGTTGCTACCTTAGTTCTGTCAGCGAGAATCTTCCCTATGCTCTCACTCATACTGGGCATCGTACTAATGGGCGGGGTAGTCTCTGCCCGGCAGGCATATTCCCACTCAGCCTCGGTAGGCAAGCGGTAACCGTTCGCGCTCCGGTTCCAGGTAACGTTTTCCCCGTTTATCGTATACGCCGGGGTCAGCCCTTCCCGCGCACTCCGCTGGTTACAGTAGAACACCGCGTCAAACCACGACACATTCTCCACCGGTAAACTGCCCCCTTTTAACCTGCTCGGATTTGACCCGATTACCGCCTCATACTCAGCCTGGGTAACTTCGTACTGTCCCGTAGAAAAAGCGCTTATCGTTACCCGGTGCTGCACTTCATCATTGCTGCGGTCCACCTCCGATGCCGGACTTCCCATGGTGAATGTGCCGCCTTCTATACGCACCATAGTAGGAATTACAGGTTGCGCCAATGTTCCGTTCAGGTTCCCTGCCAGCTTGGGCATCAGCGCTATACCATCAGTCACGGCTGTGTACCGTTCCGAATAGCCGTCCACGAGAACGAAGTCTTTTATATCCAGCACATCTGCGGCAAACTTGTTCAAAGCCCCTAGTTTTGTGACTGATCCGGCAAGCACATACAGGGCATTCCGCCCGGCCCCCAGCCGCTTAACACGCTCCTGGTCGGTTTCCCCTGACCGCGCCCGCTCGTGCTCTGCGCGTACTTTTTCAAGACTGTCTGTTCGTGGCAATACCGCATAAGCATTGCCGTTGGCTATATCGCACGCTAAAATCTGAGCCAGGGTTTGTGCGTCTGATGCATTCACGCCATTAGCCACGGCGAAAGGCGGTACAGACAGGCCGGGCAGCTTCGACGTATCCCGTTGCACGGATTGGGCCAGTTTTTTCGCCATTTCAGGTATCAGCATGTCTATATCTTCTATCTTCTTATACTCGCGGTAGTCCCCGGCTATCTGCTGCAGGCTCTCAACATCCAATATGCTCACAATGACTAAATTTCTGTCCGACAGCTTCGTGATGTAACCCGCCATAACAAAAGAAGCGTTGAGCTGCTTTCCAAGCTCGAAAATGCTGTCTGCATCGGTTAACCCGCTCCGCTGGAACTTCTGCTCAAAGGCCATGAAAGCTCTGTTCGTATTTGTTACGGGCGTTACCTTGTTGCTGAACGCCGCCCGCAGTTCCCGATGCCGCGCCAACTCGCCTACAATGTAATCCCCATCCCCTGCGTTCCCGCCCGTGAACGGCAGCAGGGCAAGGCTGTCCTTTACCTGCGCATATATTTGTAATGTGCACATTGCCAAAAGTATACAAAATATTCGTTTCATTCCTGTTCTCCCGCTTATATAAAGACTTTCATACTTATTTTTTCCCCCAATATCCCCCGTTCCCTTCATAAGAATATCTCCTTGCTTACGGTTTATCTCTGCAACAAGTACTCCTTATTTCCCCACACCGCATTCATTCCCAACATCATCAACAGAATTGGGAACACTGTTTTTTTGTTTACAAAAAGCATACTTCTCCTCCCTTTTAATTCCACCATGTCCCCGTCTTGTAATAATCCCACTGCCATGGATTAAAAATAAAACCAATACCGATTGAATTCCTATAATGATTTTCGGAATACCATACGCCTTTATACTTTATATCAATTCCAAAACCGCTCCAATTGAATGCAATACCTGCGTCATATCCCGGTGTTACCGCCTCTGCTATTAAACCTCTTGGATTAAGATAGCCTATTTCAAGCAAGCCGTCTCCGAAAAGTATTATATTGAATCCATCATTAACCGTAAGCGGAAGAACAGCGCCTGCATAAATATTTATACCGCCCCAGGTTACACCCTCCGATGTACCTCCAACACCCGCACCAAATCCTAATGAGGTAAATGGTATAAAAGACCAATGGATCGCCATGACTTCATCTCCGCCGCCTATTTGGCTATTATCCCATTGAATGTATGGATTAATAAAGTATTCGTAATCATTTCTGAATGCATGTGCCGTCCACTCCTTCAAATTTTTCTGATGCTCCCGTTGTCCTTCTGTTATCTGATTAGTAAGTACTGCGGCCAGTTCAGGCATAAGCTGTAAACCATCGGTTATGGTCTGGTATTCTTCATCAATTCCTGTTAACAGACTTGCTTTTTCTACATTTAATATTTCGACAAAAAAAATATTCTTGTTACCCAATTTGGTAATTTTTCCCGCAAGTACATATTCCGCATTGGTTGCACGGCCCAAAGCCTTAATGCTTTCTACATCTGTTATGCCGGATCGTTGAATTGCCTGTTCCTTCATAACTGCCTCAATGGTAGAGGTACGGGGTAATACTGCATATTTCCCGCTATTGGCAATTTCAATACCAAGTATCTGAGCTAAAACCTCAGCGTCCTCTGTATTTTCATCAGTCGGCATATCAAACGGAAGTACCGCTAACTTCGGCATCCTGGCGGTGTTTCTTTTTTTCCCGTTAACTATTTTTTTAGTCATTCCTGACAAAATATCGTATATATCTTCTATCTTGTTAAATCTCCGGTAATCACCCGCTATTTGCTGAAAAGTTTCAACATTAACAATGTTAATAAAAACCAGATTGTGCTCACCGAATTGCTGTATATGACCGGCTACAACAAAATCAGCGTTAAGTTGTTTCCCGAGTTTTGAAATAGTATCAGAATCCGTTAATCCGGAATGTTGAAATTTCTGTTCCGCCATAATCGCGTCTATAGCGCTTGTTCGTGGTATTGTTGTAAAAGCTGCTCTTATATCTTTATTATTTGCCAAACGCAATGCGATAGCTTCTCCGTCGGTCTTATTGGTGCCGGTAAATGGTAATATGGCAAGCCGCGGCAAGGCCTTTTTTGAATTGGAGTCAATGGATACCGGCGTTGTGACACATGATAAGAGCATCATACCGCATCCTATAACCATGATAATAAAAATAGTCCTAAAAAATTGCATTAATGTCTCCCTACTCCCGGTTTATCTCTACGGTAAGCGCCTGAAAAAAAGCGGAACTCTTCTTAATATCGCTTAATGCTCGCTTAATACCCCCAGCGATATCTTGTTCGTATTCTTTAAAATTTTTTCTGGCTGGCGGTAATGTGAACGTTTTTCCATTATGGGTAAACGTAAGAACAAGGTCCGTTTCAATAAGTCCGGATGAGGTTTTTGGCTCGCTATTCACCGTAAAAACAAAGGCATAACCGGATTGCCCGGCCGCAGCATCTGGGTCTATCTGTACCGGGACATTATACAAGCCTATCGCTTCCTGTACACTTTGGCGCATATTTTCTTTGTCTGCTTCAGTTATTTGTGTGTTACCACGAAATTCTACGGTTACACTAACCCTGGTATTCCGCAGTCTCTCATGCATAGAGTACAATTGCTGTATCGTATTGAGATATGGGGTATATATTTTAAGGTATTCTTGGTTTTTTTCCGGATATATAAACGACATATTATCAATGTATTTCCTTGTTATATCGGCGATACTCTTGCCGTTTGAAAGCAGCTTAACCGAATAAAGCGGATCGCCGTTCTGAGCAACATCGGCCATAAGCGCGTTAATACCGACCATATTGGTTTCAATTCTTGAATGATATAATTTCTCCGCATCTTTTCGGTTGATATAGGCAAGTACCGCATATTCTTTTCTTTTGGAATTGAACCACACATCCGTAAAACGAATCCCAAAAAAATCCTCGTTTGATTCGATACGGCTATATTGATCAAGGGCTATTTTTTCTGAAAATTCATTTTTTGCAGAACTGACGATTTCACGATACTCAGTAATATACCTGCTGACCGTCTCCACCGTGGTGTGAAAGTATTGTGACATTTCTATCACCGCCTGTCTTTTAGCGTCTTCCTGTACGGCGCCAACGCCCACTACCCATATATATTCACTGTCGGGATATCGCAATTGTGTATTTGTAAACCAAACCGGTACATTAGCGGGAGAAGAACCGCACCCCGTTACAAGTACCGACAGCGCAATTACCGGTATACATATAATTTTCAATGCCGCTTTCATATAAAAAACGTTATTCATACCGGTTAACCGGTTGTATTTGCCCGCGGCGAATATCAAATATATTCCATGTAGTTCCTGTTTTCCCCGGTTCTATCTGATACCGCATATTGAGCCGGTTATCAATATATACACGGACAACCGCCTTTGATTGAGATAATCGCGGATCATTTACCGCACTGCGGTTACTGTAGTTGTGTATAAAAAAATGATATGACGCATTATTATCAACCTCAGTAACCGTTATTGTTTCAGGGCCATAGCCGTTCACTTCATCCCGATCCAACCAGGCGGTACGATCTGCGGAGGTCGTACTGTCACGGTATGAAATATGATAGCCATTGTCTTTTACCAGATGGGCGTCAATATCAAGGGGAGAGGCTCCCCAATCCAGAACGATTTTAATGCGGTTTGCCGGCATGGTTTTGGGGATTGAATATTTGTTAAAGAAAATGGATCCTATGAGTACCTTAAAGGTATCTTTCATCATGACATATCCTTCTTTTTGTACAATAAACGCATGCTCACCGTCATCAAGAACCGGAAACAGAGCAAGACCGTCCGCATCGGTTTTGACTGTTCCTGAATTTTCAATGGCAACGATCATGCCTTCTATTGGAGAACCGGTATCCGCATCGGTAAACCATAATGACAGGATATCATCCATTTCCAATTCCGTGATTTTTTGTAGTATCCGTGTCTTGTATATGGCATCCGCCCTCGGATCGTTTTGAGCCATAACGTGAAATGTACCACACACCAGCACGACAAGCAGCATAATTCGATTCTTCATAATATAATCTCCGCGTCCCTAATTATTTATCATTAAGCGATATACCTAATGAATAGCAAGCAGATCCGTCCGGTTCTAACCATCGGTCCAGGATATAAAATCCATATAATTCCGCCTTGGTCAAAATGGCATTTCCAGTTTCAATATCTACGAAACGGCTATTCACGTAATCATATAGAAATGATCTGTTAAACGAATTTTTTTCTGCTGCTATTGCCTGGGCAGCGTTAACATCTGCGATGCGCAGCCCTTTAAATAGTGCGGTATTTTTTCCTGCTACGCCAACGCCGACAGAGTAATCTTCCATACCGGGAAACTCACGGACCCACTGCGGGTTATGAACCCACCGGGGCCGTTCCGTATTCAATCTTGGAATAACGATATTTGCCGAAACCGTTTTCCGGTTATCCCGGGCCAGAACAACCGCGAGTCCGGGGAATACATAGGTCTCAATTACCTCAATGTAATCAATGAGTTCATCAATATGTGAATCATCATAATCAAAGTTTGAATCCATTACGAGAGAATCCTGATCTCCTTCAGAGAGATCAATCATTCCGGTATCTACAACGCATCTATCACGTATCGCCATCTGATGGGCTATATGGAGTTTTGCGTAGTCAATTTCCATTGAGCGGGTGAGCATCCTGCCGGAGTAACCGATATATACATCAGAAGTATAGAGACTGGCATTTAATACGCCATTTATTGTATTCTCTGGCTGCGTATCCCTGTTTTCTCGTAGGGTTGTGCATGATACAGCCATAACACAATAAAAAAAAACACAGAACATACCGATATTGCTACAGAACCGCATAAATAATTCCTTTAGTATGTTTTACGAAACTGTATTGTCCCCTTCATGTATTCCGGGGGACAATACCAGTCACCGTTATTTCTTATCCAACTCCGCATCAAGAATCTTGAAAAACTCATCGGCTTTGAATTCTGCAAATGCCGCAGACTCGTTGCGGATAAATTCATTCGTCGCAGCCTTAAAGTCATTCCTGAAATCGTTGATCGGGTAACTGTAAAGTATTTCATAATGCTCATCAGCCGCGACCCAGCTTTCAACCTCCCTGAATCCCGAAGTATTTGCCCTGGCACGGGCCTTAACGCCGTTTTCTAAGCCTTCAAGAGACTGGGTATTTCCGGTTTCTCCGTATTCACTGACATAATCTCTTAAGGCTGACTCAACGGTAGCCGCTTTCCATTCATTAAGCGCCTGTAACGCAGCAGCACGGGCAGTCGCTTTTTTTGCGGTAATCGTCTTACCTTCACGTCCCGATCCAACGAAATAGGTAAGGGTATCGGTATCTGCCGGAACCCTCCTTACCCATCCCGGCTGGGCATCGCCATTAGCGCCAACCGCCGGTGAAGATCCACAGCTCATCACCAGTGCTGCCAAGATCGGCAATACTACAAAACAAAAACCTTTTCTCATAAAAACTCCTTCTTCCGCCAATCATTTGATTGACGTAATATATAAAACACATACGTGTTTTTTACTGTTGAGGAAGTACCGCCGCCCACGATGGTGCATACTCCATGAATGAATCAGGTAATTCCGGGATTGATAATTTCATTCCCTGCCTTATTCTGTTTGGGTTTCCGGAAGGAAACTGTCTGGGATTTGCAGCATATATTAACAACCAACAAAAAGCATTGCCATTATAACGTTCTCTGGCTATACTTGCTAAAGTATCACCATTTTTTACCGTGTAGTCTTTTGGCTGTTTCTTAATAGAAGGTTGCGACAAAGTTGTACTTAAATAAGCCAGCATCTGATCCGCAGTCATATTAAGACGCGCTTTATCATCACCCGCTAGCGCAACGAGTCTGTCAGTAAGGTCGGCAATCATGTATTTCTGATCTAGGATTATTCCTTCCTTTATCCCGTTTATCCCATCATTGGAAGCAAGTTTATTTTCCAATCCGGCTTTCAACTCTTCCAGCTCCTTTATTTTTTGCTCTTTTGCCTGTATTGCCTCTACAATATATTTATACTCTGGACTGTTTAGTTTTTCATCCAGCGTTGATAAAAATGAATCATAGTCCTTTCCCTGCATAGCAACTGTATCATTTATGGAAGCTAAGGCCGCTGCAATTTTTCCATCAAATACGACTAAAAAACTGGTTTTTGCTTTTTCATCTAAAGCTAATCTGGCGTTTGTAGATTTTTCGTTACCAACAGCCAAAGATGTATCTAAGTCAGATAAAAATTTATTGTAAGCTTCTTTTTCATCTTTCTCCTGCATAACACCTGAAGTATTTGTATATGTTTGTAAATCCTCCGCATCATCTCTTATTGCACTGATAGTATCACAAATCGATAGCATGTGCGAAAAATTCTCTTCTGTATTAATTTCAAAACCGGCTAGTTCCTTTTCATATTTTCTAAAGCGTTCTTCGATCTTTGTAAAGGCCTGTTTTTCACCTGCAATAAAATCCGCCCGATTTAATACACGTTTTTTTGCCGTCTCATACTCATCCATCGATATTACAAATTTTCTCCAATAGTGGTAATAATCGACACTATTCTTTTCGTCTTTTACATTTTCACCAACCCTATATTTTTCCCAAAAACTTTCAACATCCTCGAAATCCTGGATCACCGCTCTTGACTTTGCACGAGTTTTTATTTCTATTTCTGAATAATACACATCATTACGCTCCACTACATTATCTTTTATCTCAGAATTGACATCTGTAAAAATTGATCCAGCAAGCTCCTCTAATGCCATTTTCCGAGCTTCTCGTTTTGCTTCTTCTTCAGAATACCCATCATCGTCGATATCATAATCAGGTTTCCCTAAACCAATATAGATTTTTATTTTATTATTTTTCTCCTCCTCCATATTCCTTTTATTACTAGCCGTGACCCAATCTGGATGGATCTTCTTGCTTTTTGTTTTCTTGTCATTGATGTCAAAACCTAGACTGTTTTGAACAAGAACCTTTGTTGTACCGCAACCGCTGAGTACACACCCTACTAAAACCGCCATCAAAACCCTGCTTACTGCCTTCATACTTTTCCTCCTTATGTATCCGAAGCGCTGTCGATGATATCCGCGCTTATTTTGGAAACATCCTGAACCTCGCTTTTGTAGCCGCCGTCATCCCCACCCATGACGTAATTTTTGCGATCAGATTCTACCCTTACTCCCCGGTACGCATCCCCCTTCATTTCAGGGTAGCTTCCGTTTTTGATAATTTTATCCGAATCGGACCTGCCCACAAAACGAACTACATCCTCGTATCGCAGCTGCTGCTTAATCCAGATGGGCCGGGGTTCTTGCGGGATGCTGCCCCCATAGGTGTCTGACCGGGACCGCTCCCCAGCGCCACCGCCATAGGTGATTACGGGAAAGCACACCCCGATTATCGTTAACCAGCACAAAAAGCGGTAATTTGTTTTCACAAACATTCCTTCAATGTAAAAGATATGCTATAAGCAAATTCTTAATCATATTTATATATCGCTGGTAGCCAAAAGTCAAGACTTTTCGCCTTTATCGCTTCTTTTTATGGAAACCTTCACTAAAAAAGAGAAATTTTACGGGAATTCGATAAAAAATTATAGATATCTCTCAAAAATATGACTAAATTACTAACCTATACCGGAATATTTGCTATAAGCGTATATTCATTCAAATAATATATCTCCATGGAGCGAATTGTATGGCATTAATTATTGGCTATTAGATTATGAATATGGATTTAAAACAGATTTTCATATTCAATTTAAGAAAATTCCGGAAAAAAGAGGGGATTTCTCAAATGAAGCTGGCGGAAATGTGTAATTCCTCCCCCAGTTACATCGGCGAAATCGAAATCGGCAGGAAATTTCCTTCTATAGAGATGATCGGTAAGTTCGCCGAAGCCCTGCGAATAGAGCCCTATCACCTTTTTGTGGACAGGACTACCGGGAACGGTGATGAACAGGATATATACCCCAAGCTGCCGAATTCCATGAAGGCTGACATTAAAAGCCAGATTTTTTCATCTATAGCAACAATTTTAGACCACTATTGAGTGGTTTCCAGCATGGATAAGACTATGTACGAAATCATACTCACCCTGGGAAAAGCCCTCACCCGAATACCGGGCACCAAAAAATAGGCTCTTCTCACATACCCCCGGATAGCATCCCATCCTTCGCTCCGTCCGTCTTGCTATCCCGGCGCAGGAAATACTTGCAATAAAAGACCTCATCGTTGCCAATTCCGAATGTGAACAAGTATATCTGTTCGGCTCCTACGCGGAGCTTACGTCCCAATCGCCACCCCACTTTCAATGATAAATCTTCTTTTATTGCTATTTCCTTGCCTTTAGCCCCATTTATCAGTATTTTATACCATATTATGGAAGAAAAAACGCCGGCAGTGAAATCCTTAACCATTCCCCAGAGACGAACCGGCTTTCCGTTTGTACCGACGCGAAGTGTATTTATACCGATACACTCTGCATTGGTACCGATGCGCTTTGCATTTATACCGATGCACTCTGCATTGGTACCAATGCGCTTTGCATTGGCAGCAATGCGCTTTGCATTGGCAGCAATGCGCTTTGCATTTGTACCAATGCGCTTTGCATTTGTACCAATGCGCTTTGCATTTATACCAATGCGCTTTGTATCGGCGCCAACGAACTTTGCATTGAACTAAATCCGCCCCGTAGGGGGCAGTTATTATCAAACGGTACAGGAGTTGCACTATGGGAAATTCAACTGATTGGCTCTCGCAGATACGCGAGAAAATTCTTGAAATGGCGAAGAACTTTATCGCCTTTATAGGGCTCAATGGGACCAGATTGGGGATACCCACTACCGAATCTGATGTATTAGCGACCGATACCACTGCGGCGGAGGCTGCCCTTACGGCGGCTACGGGAATCGGGCGGGGACCGGCGAACACCGCACTGTGCAATACGGCATTCACGACGCTCAAGAAAAAGCTGCGGTCCATCAAGGAACGGTACTTCATCGTGCCGCCCATGACGAATGATGAACTGATCTCCCTGGGGCTCAAGCCTAAGGACGACATTCATACCAAAAAAAATCCGCCCCAGGGGATGTTCACGGCGCGGGTGCTCTCCGCCCTGAACGGCTTGGCGCAGTACGTCATTGAGCCGGTAGAGGAGGCCCCTCCGGATGCCCTCAGCCTTATAGATGGCTACGATGCCTACCGGGGCATCATGCCGCAGGGCGGCGCTACCCTGGAGCAGGCGGCGGGTCCGAAGCATTATCTCCAGAATATGCCCGTTACCGGCTCGGGACTGCAACTGCTGGAATCGGTCAGCAGGAAACGGAACAAGATGTCATTTGACGCGGAGGACCGGGGCATGACCTCCTGCATCAGTTTCCGCGCCAAAAATGGCAAGGAAAACCTGGGGCCATGGGGGCCGGTGGTATCGTTTATTATTCCGTAATGCGGATGCTGTCCGGGAAACCGGGCAGCTTTTTTTGGCGGACCGGGGTTTTATAGGTGGTTTCCGCTTTGGCATGGAGCCATTCGGTGTGCTGGACCATACCTACTATTCCATGCCCAAGGCGGCTGGCACAATTACGCCACCTGCCTTGTATAAGCCTTTTTTCCCGGCTATGCTTAGATCATGGGTGCGGGAGGAATAACAGGGTGTGATGATAGAGTATAACAAGACCGCGTTTAGGCACGGCGTGTTAAAGGCTGACATTGAGTGGGCTATCAAAACTACCGTATTTGAGCGCCCAAAAGAGGGCAGTGAGGATACCTTCCTGGCCGTTGGTTACAGTCGTGCGGGAAACCCGCTTGAGCTTGGGTATCGTGAATTTGATGATGGAAGCTATTATGTTTTTCACGCAATGGCTTGTCAGGACAGATGGCTTAAAGAGGCAGGTATTGGAGGTTAGTATGGCAATGACGGACGAAGAAGCAATCGCGCTGGATGAGGAATTTACCAACGGAACGCTCCGCCTCGGCGATGGAATGGGGCCAACTATGCGCCGCCGTGAACTTTTGCGGCTTTTGGATGATGTAAGCGCCAACTACCTTATCACCATAGCCGAATCAACCCACAAAACCCCAGCGCAGGTAGTGGGTGATATGGTGCGCCGTGAAATCGCCGCCAATGCCGCTATTACAACATAGTATCATGGGTGATACTCACCCTGGGAAAAGCCCTCACCCGAATGCAGGGCGCCAAAAAATAGGCTCTCCTACAAGGAGGCAACTATACCTGCCGGTTCTCCGCTGTCGGCCAGTGGTATACCGGAAGATGTGATCGATGAAGCGTTAAAGCGATATTACGCCGGTAAAAAGTTGGTTATAGGTCCGCGTATCCATGTACTCCCTGCCGATATTGCTCCAAAACAAAAGATGAAGCGGACTATCACCTATGTCTAATCGTATCGAGCATCGTGCGTTCACCGTAGCGTATGAAGGGCTTACCAACGAGATCAGTGCAATACGATCACGCCCTAAATATGAAAAGTGCGGGATCGCACGTCTTCCCGCATACCTTACAGTTTTATACTCAATTTTGTCGTAAAAATAAAGTAACTGTTTGTTTCACCGGGGCCAAGTTCACCTTCGCCGCAGGGGACTTGTGCTTGCACCGTGATCGCAGCGCCCTGAAACAAATCGGTAGTAAACGAAAGCTGGGGCGTCACGGAACTGTCTTCAAGACCCGCAAGGGCGCCGAGGGTAAAAGACGTATAATCATCGATGCTCAATCTTGCAGCTCCATACAGGTAGTGGTGTTTTGCATAATCGTCCATTTTGCTTTTAGTACCGTTATATAAATACTCAGCCAGCAAATATACGTTATGGGCCGCAACAGTGAAGGTGTAATCCACGCCGCCGCTTGCCGCAAGCCCTTCCACGGTTGCGCTCTCTCCCTGGTAATAGGTCCACAGTATATCTGTGGTAATCCCCACCGGCAAGTCGGCTTTAAGGGACACCCCAAAATTGTGAGCGTCGGTTTCTATCGAATACAAGCCTTGAACGCTTATCTTATTCCAATGGTTTTCTGCCGCCAACCCCGCGCTTAAACCTTCGCCGTTAATTTTGAACGGGTCCTTAGGAGCCACGCCGAAAAATTGCAGCCGCGACATATCCGTAGGATACACGATGAAGTTTGCCCCCAACACCGCTCTTTGCCGTGCATCGGGGTAAAGCGGATTTCTGGGGTTAAAATAGTCGTTGGGTGAAAATACATTGCCGTAGCCGAATGCAAGGCGCATAAGCCCGCTGTCAAAGGCTATCTTTTTTCCCGTCAGATGAACGTAAAGCCGCTCCAGTTCCATGGCCGCCGCGTAGTTACCGTTTGTATTGCCGTTCTCATTAACCGGCCCGCTCATTCCAAAGGGCCCTGTTTGCAGTGCCAAGGCGGATACACCGCCCGCCGCAATCAAATTAAAAGCCATATACACGCTGCCGTGGTCGCCAAGCTGTTTTTTTAATCGTAAATTTGCATACTCCTCCAGCCCCCAATAAAAATCCGGCAAGCCTCCCGTACCCGCGCCCGCCGTGATCGTACTGTTAAACACCCCCGAAAACACCGGCCCATCGGCGGCAAAGCCATATACGCTAACAAAAAGGACTATAAGCCCCAGTAAGTTTTTTTTCATACAGCTCACCCTTATCTTTCCAGGTTACGCATACTGAATACGCTGTCCGGTATCGGCTTATCAAGTACAACGGAGTTCATCACGAAGGTGGTCTTACTGTTTTTCCGCAGCATGTCGCGCATTTCGTATTCCACGGGGAATCGGCGGCCCGCCAGCATTTCTGTTTTGAGTAGCGTCATCTCCTTAAGCTTCGATCCGGATAAGGCGAATAGTTCCGTGTGCAGTACATCGCCGTTTTCTTTATCAATCCACAATTTCTGTTTCGGATAACTTTCGGTGCGTTTTTTCGCGGCAAGTTCCAGTATCCAGCAGTCACGGCCGCTATATCTTTCGCTGCCGGTGATAGCAGGCGTATAGCGATTGGTGAGGGTGTCATTTTCGATGGTGTCTTCGTAGGACATATCGCTGCCCATCATGCTTTCCTTGAGCATATGCCCGGAAATCAACATCACCTCCTCGGTGTCCGGCGAATATACATAGAGGCGGCCGTCCTTCTTGAGATACTTCGTCCCGCTGTCCTCGCGGTTGGTAAACTCAATAAAGCTGTCGTTGTTTGCCCGCCCCCAGGCCTTCATGGTTTTGACGTAGCGCCGATTCTGGTACTCAATAATCATCTGCCCTTCATACACAATCGTTTGATAAATCTCATTATCATCCACCCGCCGCAGTAACTCTGCCGCTGTCGGCGCAGACTGGGCAAATGCCGCTCCCGCCGCCATAAAAATCGCCGCTAACATACACACTGTCCTCTTCATAAAAACCTCCTATTAAAATTCGATGCCGTCTATGGCCTTGTCATACAAAAACTGCTTCAAATCGCCGCCGTCGCCGCTATCGTAATAACGGGTTAAAAGCCGGTTAAAATCCTGCAAAAACGAGTCGGTAATCGTAAGTACGCCGCTGCCCGCCTGCACCAACATTTTATTTGCAGCAAGCAGGCTCGTGCGTTTGTTGCCGTCCCAAAACAACTGTGCCCGGGTACCCCACAAAAAGATATCAAGGGCTTTTTCTGTCGGGGACTTACCGCCGTTCCGGGCAAGCGCTGCCAGTTCGCACTGCGCCTTTTCCGCATCCGGTATTGGCGGAACATAGGTCGTGCCGGAAATGCCAACTTTGCCCGTGCGCAATACTCCCCACGCCAAGGATTCGTTCCGCGAGACAAGACCGTTGAGCGCGCACACGGCGGCCATATCAAGTGTCTCATCCAGCGTGTCCAGTAAATACCGCCATGCGTCACGCATATTGAGTATCGCCTGAATATCGTCCAGAGCAACATGCCCAACGTTGACGCCCTGCAAAATCGTCTGCGTTTCGGGGAACGTCACATTGCGGTTTTCCATTTTCATACCGCAATAAATGTTTTCGTCCCACTTTTTTTTCGCAAGAAACAGGCTTTGCTCCCGCGTCAACTTAAACTTATCAGGATAGTTCATGCCCATTTCTCCTATCTTCGCAGCGCCTCGACCGGTTCAACGAACGCGCTCTTCAGCGATGGTATTAACGTACAAATCGACGCAATCACGACGCCGAAGACAAAACCGCCTGCAAGTATGCCCGGCGAGAAGTTAAGGTAGATGGTGCCCGAAATCGGGAATTCCTTCATGCCGCCGCCGGTCATCGCGTTAAAGTCAAAGGGGAACCATGAGCCAATAAAAGTGACTATCCCCCCTGCCGCACAACCGGCCAGTGCGCCCAATATGCTGAGGAACAGCGCTTCAAAGAAAAACACCTGCACAATTTCCCGCCGCGTCATGCCCAGGCTGCCCATCATGCCAATTTCTTTTATGCGCTCGTGGATAATCATCACCACGGTATTCACAATGAGGAAACTGGCCACGATGATGAACACGAGGTAGACGAGGTAATAAATCACCTTGGTCTGATTCATCATTGCCACAAAATAATTATCACGCCAATCACGGATAACATCATCATCACCAAATATGCTTGTTAGTTCTTTGGCAAGAGTTTCGCTCCGGGCCGCCGTATCGGCAAAAATGTAGAGTTGCTGCGTTGCTTCCCCTAAGACGAGCAGCCGTTGCAGGCGGTCAAAGTCAACAAGTATCGTGTCTTCGTCGTATTTCTGGTAATCAAACTCGTAGATACCGGTGATTAGAGGCGCCCACATCTTGTCGGAGAATTGCGCGGACACCGTTTTGAGCGGAATCTTGTCACCAATGCCGAGGCCGGTCTTTTTGGCAAAAACCGTCCCCACGGCGCATTCGTTCGTGCCCGGCGCAGGGAAACGCCCTTCGACAAGACCGTTTGATTTATCGGTCATGTTAAAGTTGTTCGCCGCCGTCTCGCCGTCGATGTCGAGCCCCCAGAGCAGAGCGTGTTTTTTCGTGCTGTCCTGCAGCGTCGCGTAGACGGTGATGCGGGGAAACACGGCGCGCACACCCGGCAGGGCCTTGGCAGCCTGGGTTAATTCTGCGGCGCTTCGGCCCCCGGCAACGGGATACTGTGCGGGGGAGTATTCCTTCTCTGCCTCGAAGTCCGCAGAGGCAATGCTGACGTGCCCCGTATCAAACACCTGCACCACGTTTTCCATGCCCGCCATCATGCCGGTCGTCATTGATTGCATCACGATGGTAAAAAACACCGCTATGGCAACGGCAACAATGCAGAGCGATGTACGCCGCGCATTCCGTTTAATATTCCGCCATGCGATAGTGACTAATGCAGAAAAACTACTTGACTTCATGATACCTCCTCCTCATTCAAACCGCAGGCTTTCGGTGATCGGCATTTTGAGCGCACGCCGGGTGGGGAAAAATGCCGTTACCGATGATAGTAACACCGCGATGATACCCGTACCGATAATAACCGGAACATTCCACGCCGAACGGAAAACGCCGTTGACACGGTAGCCCATGTTGCCGTTCATTGACCCCATCATCTGCGAAAAGTCGATACCGTACTTCACCATCGGTATATTGATGAGGCACCCAATGATGACGCCAAGGGCCGCGCCGAAAATGCCTACCATGCCGGCCTCAATCATATAGGTAAAGACAAGCTGGCCGTCGGTCATCCCCTGGGCGCGCATCATGCCGATTTCCTTTGTACGTTCCAGTATCGCCAACAGCATCGTGTTCGCAATGCCGAGGAACGAAAGGATGAACAGAATGATTACCATGATGCGCGTACTCCAGTTGTCCCCCGCGGCGGCCGCCAGGTAATCGGCGCTATAGGTTTCCCAGCCAAAGATGCCCAACTCCGGCGGCAGGGTTACGGTAACGGCGATATTTGCGGCAATCGTTTGCGGCGACTCAAATGGACCGGGAACGGCTGAGTCATCGGCATTTTTAGCGCGTATCAGTAACTCGGTGACATGACCGTCGAGCATCATCCCTGCGTCGTCCTGCAGCACGTCAAGGGGTATCCACGCGCAGTTGTTGTTGTTTTTCGGGTTGGGTGAATTAATCGTGCCGACAACCACGGCATCAATAATCTGGTACACATGCCGCACGGCCCCGCCTTCATCCTTTACATCAATCACCGTGGAGATGCGCACGTCGTTGTTGTCACCGGGACCGCCGACATGGAGCTTTTTCGCCGTCTCCGCGCCGAGGACAATTTCAAACGCGCCGCTTTGTATGTAACGCCCCTGCTCTACCCAACCGGCATAGCGCAATAACGCCGCGTCATCTTCGGGATCGACGGCGTTAAACTCAATCGGCGCGGAACCGGTCTCCGAGAACAGTGTACCTGAAAAAACAAAGCGGGGGGCGCTGTCGTAACCGGCGGCATCGAGGGCGGCGGCGTAGCTCGTCCAGCCGGCAAAGTTTTCGTACATCGGCTTTTCGTCGAGCTTGTCGATGTAGGCGCGGGCCTGTAATTTTGCCGCGCCCATTTCGTAGCTGACGATGTTCCGTTTCGACTCAATGTTCATGCCGGAAAGCCAGCCGTCAACAAAGATGTACATGGCTACGCTTACCATAATGGCGGTACAGGTCAGGATGGTCTTGACCCGGTGCCGCGCCAAATTACGGAAAGCGATGCGATTCAACTCTATAATACCCGCTATTGCTATCATTTTCGCTCCTCTCTCTCAACCTGTCCGTCGCGGATATGCACGATGCGCCGGGCGAACTCCATCACCATTGCATCGTGGGTCGAAAAGACGAAGGTGGTTCCGGCGCTTCCGTTTAGCCGGAGCATCAGCTCAAGTATTTCGCGCCCCGTCTTTGAATCGAGGTTTGCCGTCGGTTCGTCGGCGAGGATCAGCGCCGGTTCCTTGACCAGGGCACGGGCTATGGCCACCCGCTGCTGCTGGCCGCCACTCATCTCCTTGGGCCGCCGGTTTTCCATGCCCTCAAGGCCCACCTCGGCGAGCGCCTTGAGGCTGCGTTCCCGCGCTTCGTGTTTGTCCACGCCGATCAGCGTTAAGGGAAAGCTCACGTTTTCTATACAGCTCAGCACGGGGATCAGGTTGTATGCCTGGAAAATAAAGCCGATACTGTTCCGCCGGAGCAGGGCCAGCTGCGTCTTCGACATCGCAGAAACAGTGCTGCCGGCGATGGCGATATTCCCCGACGTAACCGTATCAAGGCAGCCGACCAGATGGAGGAACGTCGACTTCCCGCTCCCCGACGGCCCGGCAATCGCCGCAAACTCCCCCGCTTCAAACGCAAGGTTTACCCCGCGCAGGGCATGTACCGTTGTCCCGTTCAACCCATAATCTTTCACCACATCAGATGCCTGTATCACCTTCATTTTGTCTCCTCCTTTATACATACGCTTTTAGAACTGAAAAAATCAAAAAACAACCACGAAAATTCACGAAAAATACCGAAATTCTTTTTTCTTTTTCGTGTGTTTTTGTTTTTTTCGTGGTTAAAATTCTTCATCTTCTATCACTCCTCCTAATTCAGATACTATTCGTGTCGTCCGTGTGGTCCGCGTGGTCCGTGGTTAAATTTCTTCGATTTTCGTTCAACGCCGCCAACCCGAAAATATCCGTACCCTGCAATTTTTCCGTAATTGAGCTTGGTACGAGCATCATTGAGTTCCCTGCCTTTAAACCTTCGTTCAAAATCGAAAGTATTTTCAACTTCATCGCCGGTTCATTCTTTGAATAAATCTGCACCGCCTCTTCCAGTTTTTTAGCGACCTCGATTTCCGCTTCCGCCAGGAGGATGCGGCTTTTCTTTTCACGTTCCGCAACGGCAAGCCGCGAAAGGGAATCCTGCAATGATTCGGGGATCTGTATATCGGTTATTTCGATATGCTGAACGGTAATACCCCACTCGGTTGTTTTTTTGTCAACCTGGGTCTGTATTTCGCCTTCAATAATATCGCCGCGATGCAAAAAGGTTGTTAAGTCATGGCTTGATATGGCGTTACGAAGCGCAGTCTTTGACGACAGAATCACTGCGTCCTCGTAGTCCTCCAGTTCCAGCACCGCCTTTTCCGGGTCCCAGATAAGCCAAAAACACAGCGCGTCAACCGTTACCGTAACCGAATCCAGGGTGAGGGTTTCCTGGGCCGAAAAATCCGTTACCCGAATCCGTATGTCGATAGTTTTTGCAACACGGTCAATAAAGGGCGCCGCAAAATAAAGCCCCGGTCCGCGTATCGCTTTGAACTTCCCCAGGCGCAGCACCACGGCGCGCTCCCACTCATTCGCTTTGCGTATGCCGATTAACAGCAGCGACAAAACGAATAGCGTAATTGTAGCGCCGGAAATCCCGGGAACCTTGAGCCACGGAACAAACCCGCCGTAATAAACCGCCGCCCAACACACCGTACACCAAAACAGGGTGTACCCGATAAGCGATGCGTATGCCCGGCGCTTCCCGCCGTGTACATTTTTTACATACCCCGTTTCGTTCGTCTTTGCAATTCTCATATATCCTCCAGTAACTTGATAAGTTCCTCTCGTCCGGCGCCCAACTCGCCCGCCTCCTGCAAAAACCGTTCCGCCGCCTCCCGAAGCCTTTTTTGCCGGGCATCGGCGACATCCGGCTTTTTGTCGGCAATATAGGTGCCGCTCCCCACCTGGGTCTGCACAATCCCGCGGATTTCCAATTCGTTATAGGCCTTGGCTATGGTGTTGGGGTTAATTTTGAGGCCCACCGCCAGGGAACGGATCGTGGGCAGACGGTCACCCACCGCCATACGCCCGGACACCACCGCGTTTTCAATCTGGTTGATAATCTGCCGGTATACCGGTACGCCGCTGCCGTTATCCAGGGAAAAGCTGATATTTTCCGGCGCTTTTACTATTGTCATATTCATCTAGTACAATCATAATAGACCTAGTACAATATGTCAAGCTTTTTTTTAGGAATTTTGACAAATTTTTGAAAATATGAGTTTTGCCCAAATTATAGAGGAAATTGACTAATGTATTGGAACGCCCGTTACGGGAAGACGAAATTCATCAAACATCTCACCTATCGGTGAGCATGTCCAACCCGTGCCGGAGTGATCCCATGATGAACTCCAGGCTTTCCCGCACCGCATTGGGGCTGCCCGGCAGGTTGATGATCAGGGTATCCTTCCGGATCACCGAAATCGCCCGGCTAAGCATGGCCCGGGGGTTGATGCCGAGGCTCCTCCCGCGTATGGCTTCGCTTATGCCGGGAACCACGCGTTCAGCCACCGCCAGGGTAGCCTCGGGCATCAGATCGCGGGGGGAAAAGCCGGTACCCCCTGAGGTGAGAATTAGGTTTGCGGTATATGTGTCGCAGAGTTGCTTCAGCTTAGCCTCCAGGAGGGGCAGCTCATCCGGCAATACGGTAAGGTCCACCACCTGGAAGCCGGCGGCAGTGACCATTTGCTTGATCAAAGGGCCGCTCTGGTCCTCCTGCTCCCCCCGGGCACACCGGTCGCTGGAGATGATGATTGCCACCCGGTAGGCATATTGTGAAGATTCTTTACTGGACATTGATTTCATCCCCGGCGCTGATCACGCCTCCATGAATAACCCGGGCAAAAACACCTTCCCGGGGCATGATACAATCTCCCATGGTCTGGAAGATCTGACAGCCATTATGACATTCCTTGCCTATCTGGGTCATTTCCAGGGTGATGTCCCCGGAACGGAAGACGGTCCCCACCGGGAGACTCGAAAAATCTATGCCGTCCACCACCAGGTTCTCCCCAAAGTCGCCATCCACCACCTCCGCGCCCCGGGCCCGGAATGCCTCGATCTTCTGGTGGGACAGAAGGCTCACCTGCCGGTGCCACTTGCCCGCGTGGGCGTCCCCCTTGAGGCCATGATCCTCCACCAGTTCCGCCTTCCCAACATTCCGCTTTGCCGTCCCCTTGGCGGGGCTCGTGCATACCGCTAAAACCTTTCCCATATCCTATCTTAACCTCTCATTAGTGCCGCCGCTATCCACCGATGTGGTACATACCGCTTTTGTGTTTTGTCCGCTCCCGCTCATAAACCGCCGAAAAGTTGTGAGACGGGGGCTTTTGAGCCGCCAATTCCGCCGCTGCCGCCCGGATCTCCGCATCGGAAGCGCCGCCCCGGAGCAGTGCCCGCAGGTCAAGCCCTGAGTCACTGGAAAGGCAAGGCTTGAGGATGCCGCCGGAACTGAGCCGCAGGCGGTTACAGGTCTCGCAGAAACCCTCACTCACCGCATTGATAAAGCCGATCTTACCGGCAAACCCCGGCAAAACATAGTATTCCGCAGGGCCGTTACCCAGTGTGCCGGGATAGGGGACCAGTGGGCCGTAGACCCGCTCCAGCAGGGCCGCAACCTCGGCGCCGGGAATGAAGTCCAGGGAATTCGCGGAGCCCAACGGCATGAGTTCGATGAAACGAACCGCCCGATTTGCAGTTTGGGCAAGGGCGGCCAGGGCGGGAAGGTCCGCTTCATTGAAACCACGGAGGGGCACGCAGTTCAGCTTGACCGGGATACCCAGGGATTGGGCGCGGTCCAAGGCCCGCAGTACGGCGGGCAAGCCTTGCCCACGGGCAAATGCGTCGAGGGCAGTCCGGGTGACCTTGCTGAACCGCTCCGGGTCCAGGGTATCCAGGCTGATATTGACGCCGTCCACTAAGTTGCCCGCAGGGTAACAGTCCCCGGCCTCATCGAAAAATTCCTCCAGCAGGAGGCCGTTGGTGGTGATGGTCACCTGCTCGATCCCCGGAATGGCCCGGAGCTTCGCGATAAAGAGAGCAACCCCCTTACGCACCAGGGGTTCCCCGCCGGTAATCTTGACCTTGCGGATCCCCAGGCCTGCCATGACGGCACAGAGCCGGAGGATCTCCTCAAAGGAAAGCACCTCATCGTGGGGCTTCCACGCCACCCCTTCCGCGGGCATACAGTAGACACAGCGCAGATTGCACCGGTCGGTTACGGAGATGCGGAGATAGTCAATGATCCTGCCATACCGGTCAATCATAATCCTGCGCCCCGCGTAAAATGGCCGCTCTTGCCCCCGGACTTTTCCCACAACCGGATATTGCCGATAACCATGGCCCGATCCAGGGCTTTACACATATCATAAATGGTAAGGAGCGCCGCCGTTACCCCCGTAAGGGCTTCCATCTCCGCCCCGGTCTTGCCGGAAAGCTTCACCGAACAGACGGCCTCTATCCGGGGCAGAGCCTCAATAATAGCAAAGTCGATGGTAACCTTGTCAAAAATGAGGGGATGGCAGAGGGGGATGATGTCGGCGGTGCGCTTGGCGGCCATGATCCCGGCGATACGGGCCACACCCAGGACATCACCCTTTTTCGCCGTCCCCCCCCGGATGGCTGCCAGGGTTTCCCCATTGACGGTGATCTCCCCCTTGGCTATGGCGGTCCGGGTAGTCACCTCTTTGGCAGAAACGTCAACCATGATGGCATTGCCGCCGGCGTCAAAATGGGTAAAATCCCTTTCGGGCATCGAATCACTCCTCAATGTATATCTTTTTAGTATAGCATATTTGGGGAATCTTGCAATGAAAAAAACACGAACCATACGAACTACAAATTAGGATGAAGAGGAAAAACCGCAAAGGCGACTAAGGGGAAGAAATAGACTTCATTGTTCTTGCTTTCCTTCGTCGCCTTTGGCGCCTTCGCGGTTAAATTCTCTTAATCCTTGTTCAGCCGAGCAAATCCTCAAACCGTATCCCTTCCCCCGCAGGGATGAACCGGGTAGTTTTTTTGCCCGCCAGTTTCGGTTCCCAGGACGGATGCAGCCCCGGCCGGAGTATCTTTTCGGTCCGCAGTACTGCGAAGTCTCCAGGCTCCAGGGTGCTCCCGGCGGGTATGTCCCGCAGCGCGTGGATGGAACGGTTGGTCCGCTCGTAGTTGGCGGCTTCCGAGGGGGCCAACCGCTTGATCCCGTCCCCCAGGACGGCGCTCACGGCCTCCCTGCCCCGCTCCCGCCGCATCTCGTCCAGGGCGGCCTCCCTTCCCATCAATACCAAGGGCTCCACCGTGCGCACCGCCCGAACCATACGCGTAAAGTCCGCGGGGGGCTGGGCTATGGGGTCGTCCAGGCCCGGATCCTCCCGGCTCAGGCAGAAGTGCTTCTCGATAACCGCCGCGCCCACGGCCGCCGCCAGTGACGGGACCATCTCCGGGTCCGCACTGTGGTCGCTGACTCCCACGGGACAGCCGAATATGGCGGCCAGGTTCGGCATGATATTTAGATTGTAGTCATGCTCCGGGGCGGGATACGCGGTAACGCAATGGAGAAGGCACGCAAGCCGGGGCGGGAAAATCTCCAGTGCGGCCTCAATATCCGCCAACCGGGAAACCCCGGTACTCAGCAGGCAGGGAAAGCCGTAGGATGCTAGTTCCGTAAGGAGACCCGTGTAGTTCAGTTCCGGGGAGGCGACTTTCAGCAGACGGGGCTTAAGACTCCGCAGTTCCCGTGCGCTCCGAATACCGAAGGGGCTGGCCAGGAAGAGGAGGCCCCGGGACTCGGCGTAGTCCTTCAAGTCCCCGTAAAAGCCGATATCGCACTCAAGCTGTTTAAAGCGGTCATAGAGCCGTATCCGGCCGCCGGGCAGGGCCACTTCCCCGGTGTTGGGGTGGAGGATTTCATCGGCATAAACTATCTGGAATTTGACGCAGTCCGCCCCGGAGTCCGCCGCCGCGTCAACCAGTTCCCGTGCCTTTGCCGTCGAGCCGCCGTGGGAAGTCCCCAGTTCCGCGATGATGAGTACATGGCCGGGGCCGTAGGAAACAGACCTATGGTCTGCGCTGTCTATAGTGAAGGGGGTATCGGTCATGTGCCTCTCTTTTTTTGAAATGTTGCTATATTAGTGCCTAATAATCCCCGCGGGATTTGTATCCAATTATGTTTACCGTAAAATTTAACCGCGTTTACATTCGTCTTATAGGTTCGCAATTCTATTGTTTCATATTTTTCAAATAATATACCCTCTACATACTTTAATAACGCAGAACCATACGATTTATGTTGATACGCAACGTCAATCATAATATCATTTATTTTATCTTCAAGAATGATTGAAAATCCTATAGGCGCCTTGTTTAAACGCATGATAATACAATGTTCAATATTTTCTTCCAGCTCTTTTCTGATCTGTCCTGACTGTATATGATACGTAACTAATGTTTCCCCATGAAACGGGGTATAATTATGTACATATATTCTCTTCTCCATATCTTCCAGGAAAGGGATGTCCTCTAGCGTTGCTTTCGTAAAAGTATAGGTATCGTTAGACATTTGCATCTCCCGTTTTCTTCATGATTACCCCCTATTCTTCCCGTTCTACTTTCCCGTTGATCTTCAACTTGATTACTTCAATATTCTCTAATCCGTCATTGTCTACAACTTTTACGGCGATATTGTAATGCCCCGCCTTGCATGAATAAATTTGTTTCCCTTCCTTGTCGATGAAAACTTCCGGCTTAAAGCCTTTCTCCGCATCATAGGTAAAATCCCAGCTATAGAATTCAATACCGGCTGCGCTTTCTCCTACCGCGGTAAATTCTATTTTCCGTACACCTTTTTCGTCTTTTTCCAGTTCGTTGATATGAACGCCGATTGCGGGCTTCACGGCTATGGGGACAATTTCTTCGACCGTTACCAGGCGGATAATCCGGTCTTCTTTGTTTTTTAAGCGGGCAACCTCTTCAATGGCTCCTTTGCCGAATGAAAACGCAATAATATAACCGATTGGTTGTTTGGCGGCGATGTTCTTTTCAAACAGATTTTTGTCGAACCGTTCTACGGCGGATTTGAAATTGTCGATTACATTCCGGCCTATATTGTCGGAGCGTTTCACCTGAATCGGCGCACCGTCGGCGGCTTTTCCGTCAAGCCCCATATCTCCCCGTTGTTTTATATTGGGCGCGCCGCCGAATTGCTGAACAATCCATGCTTCAAACGCAAAGGCGTCTTTATAGCGGAGGGTGTCATAGTCGTATTTGTGCAGTTGCATGGTATAGGGCGCGCTAAACAAATCCTGCTGCTTTTGCAGACGCAGCTCGGTAACTTTAACCGCCATTGCCGATTGGTCTATGCCTATCCACTGCCGATTTAGTTTTTCCGCTACGGCTATGGTAGTGCCGCCGCCCATAAAGGGGTCAAGCACGGTGTCGCCTTCGTTGCTTGCCATTTTGATGATGCGTTCCAGGAGGGCTTCCGGTTTTTGGGTGGGGTAGCCGATGCGCTCTTTTGATGATCCTTGTACATTTTGTATATCTGTCCAAATATTACCAAGTAGTTGACCTTTTTGTTCATTCAAATATCTTTTGAGCCGAGGCCGTTTTGCATAGTCATGGTTTCCCTTATTGTCAGTTGGATAGTATATTTTTCCTTCGTCATGTAATTTCTGCATAGTCTCTTTTTCAAATCGCCATCCTTTATCGGGAAAGGGGAAACCTTGCCATTCATACATCATATTCGGCCTTGGATTAGGGCTTGCCATATCTCCTAATTGATATAGTCCTTTTCCATCTCCATCATCATGTTTGTAAAAATCATCCGTATATTTTTCACCCAATGTGCCATAAATTGAATTATATGTACATTTTTCTGATTTGGTATAATACCATATAGTATCGGTAAGTACCCCAAGTTTCCTTTTTGCGTCATTATGGGAATTATGTCTTTGCCAAATAATTTCACCTTTGAAATTATCATTATTAAAAATCTTATCCAAAATATCCACGCGAATATATGCGTTTGCGTGCCAGTCGCAATGCAGAAAAATACTTCCGGTGGGTTTTAAGATGCGGTGCATTTCCTCTACCCGTTCTTTTAACCAGCCGATATAATGATCCATGCCGCCTGACCATCTGTCCTGGAAACTGCGGATTTCCCCAACGTCTCCCCAGATAACTTCGTAGTTACGGTTACTGAAAAACGGCGGGTCAAGGTAGATGAGGTCTATGGTGTCTGGCTCTATGGATTTGAGGATTTCCAGGTTGTCACCGAGGATAAGTTTATTTATTGACATGGTTCGCCTCCTTCTGTTTTACTTTTTTCAAAACTATAAGGCCCGAGTAAATAGTTTAAAATTAATTCTGGAAAATAATCATCTATCATATCAATAATTTTAACAACTAATGGGAAAATCGAATCTCCTTTTTCTGTTCGGCTCAATGAAATCCATACCGAAGGAAAATAACGAGACAGCATGCCTAAAAAGAACGATACAACGTAAAATTGTGCCAAAGAACTTAAATATACATGTTGATTAATTGGTTTTGTCAAGGCAATTTCACCCATTCCTGCATTGAATGAATCTGTAAATATCTGTGCAAAAAGAAGAAGATACGAATCTTTTGTTTTAATGATAGTACTAGATCCACTATCAGACAAATCATAATCACCAAGTAGTATCTTCGGAAATAATTCTTCAATTGTTTCTTTGCCACAGGTTTT
Source organism: Spirochaetia bacterium (assembly GCA_025997715.1). Lineage (GTDB taxonomy): Bacteria > Spirochaetota > Spirochaetia > Treponematales > Breznakiellaceae > Termitinema. The sequence continues at coordinate 41,409 of BNUY01000001.1, read as the reverse complement.
ATTTATTCCATATTCATATTCATGTGTTCCGTTAAGAATGTTAAATGTTTGCAGAATAGCATAATGTAGTTTATTTTGTGACCATGTCTTATATTCCCCAGCTAAATCAGGAAATGTTAAAAGTAAATCATTCAATTTAATTTCAGTACCTATTTGAGGAACCTCAAGGCATTGTGAATAACTAATTGCACTAGAATTGTGTTTAAAATACACTTTATTTTCTGTATATGATAATAATTCGTAAAAAGCACCATGTCTAATAGCAACCGTTAAACCTCCAAAATCTCTTTTTGCCAAACTTTCTTGCCATTTTATTGTTTCAAGCCCATGTGAAGGTTTTAATGCTGCCTCTGAAATATAGGGAGTACAAGCCAAAACCAATCCACGGCATAATGCTGATACACCATAATATTGTAGGAGTGGTTTGACTGTTATTGCTGCCTGTTTTGCATTCTTAAAATATTCTCTGCCTTGAATGAAGTTTGATGAAATTTCCATTATTTGTTTTGCAGAGCATTTTCGACCATGTTTATCTTTTACATAACGTTCAATCAAGTCTCTTGTTTCAAATTCAAGCAATCTATTCCATGCATTAATTTTCATCGCGTACCTTCCTTTGTTGCACCTACATCAATTTTCCATCAAAACGCTATTATAATACAATTCGTCAGGGCAAATATCTATTTCATTTAACCATTCAACAGTTACTGAAACAGGATAATGTCTTTCCATAATTAACCTTCTACCGCCTGTAAAATGTCAAATCCATGACTGGTTTGCCATGCAAAAATTGATTGATACAACATCGTTTGCATAAAGTGCGATAACTGAAATGATGCCCGCAACACATCACAAAATGATTCATGGTCTTTACTGGTTGCCAACGCAATAAGCGCGGTAACATCGTGACCATTGCAAAGGTTGAAATAATCATCGGTTTTATTTTCTGTAATAAAACTATCTATATCATCTTTGTTGATCGCATTTGTTTTGTTTTGAGAGCGGCTATTAAGTGTGTCTATCAATTTTTCAGTATCAACTTGAATTTTACCGTTTTTTACTACAATTTCAACAAATTCTAATTTTGTAAAATTAAGATTATACTGGTTTGTGCTGTTATACCAGCGAATATATGAAAGATATACCGCTTTCTGCATTGCGGTTTCCCGCAGTGCTTCCTCATCACCGGGCGCCGCAAGTTTTGTAAGTGCATCGCGCAACACATCAAGAAAATAGAGAATAGTCATTTCTATATCGTGATAATCGGTAAAAAAAAGAGATTCAATGAGGTTCGTTTTGTTATTCAAATGATCAAAATCAGCATCACAGATACCAATTGTATGTGTTGTTTCTTTTGACAGTATTTCCAATGCTTCTTCTACATTAGATTTTCCCTTACTTTTTCTTATACTTATTCTTGAGTTTACTTTTTTGAAAAAATTTGAATATATTTTTACATCCTCCGGCCCTTCTACTAATATACAAACTTTATCATTGCCAATGTCTGAATGAAGAAATAAGCGAACGGAATTAACAATGCCCTGTACTGTGCTTATTTCTTGCAGATTATTCATCCTACTCTCCATGTGCGAGCGACCATAAGTCGATGCTTTCTTTGTCGTTGATCAAATCCGGTGAATGCGTCGCAATGAGAAATGAGAGCGGATTGAGAATCGCAATCCGCTGTAAATCGTTTACAAACTCAAGCTGCCATGCAACGTGCATAGATGTTTCCGGTTCATCAATTAATACCAAAGTACCAGGCGCCGCCTTGAACAACAGATCGTAGAGCATGATAATTTCGTTTTGCTCGCCGGATGAGAGATCTGTTAATTTGAGTTGATGTGCATAATCGGCAGTTACAAAGTAAAAACCTTCTTTGCCATTTATACCAATTTTTTTATTTGTCAATTCTTTCTTATTCAAAAGTTCAATAAATAAATTCAATTTGGACAGAAGGTCGTCATAAACGGCGATTCGCTTTTCCCAATCTTCCAGGTCAAGAGAAAAAAAACGCTGTTCATCACCTTCATATTCAGTGGTTTCCAGATTATCCTCACGAATATCATACATTTGTAATTGTTTATATTTGTATAATACTTTTTGAAATCGTTCCTGGTACTCGTTCTTCGGCAACGCCGACTTATAATCTTTGAAGCGTTTTGTTTTTGATGCATCCAGAGATTGCGCTAATTTTTGTTCCTCCACCTGTATTTCTGAAATCCTGTTACACAGATCACGGGCATACACTTTAATGGTTTCGATTGTAACAGGTTTCCCATCGGCTTTAATGCTGCCATCATGCTTAAAAGTCCCATCGCGCTTTGGAATGATGCTTTGGATGAGCCGTTGGGCTTTAATAAAATATATTGGATGTGAATTGAGCATTTTTTTAAATTGAATATCAGTACTATCGGGTAAAATATCAATTGGATTGGCATATTGATCACAAATGAAAGCGCCGGCATTTTTTCCGCTGCTGCATAATTCAATCTCTATGCGTGAATTATCCCTGATAGGATCAAACGGCATGATATTTGCCTGGGCGCCTTGAATAATTTTCATGCTCCAATCATCGCTGAAGGATGCTGTAATAGACACAAATGGCAGTTTTGAAAAATAGGAAAACCGTTCCTGTTGTTCGGTGAACAGATTATATACAATATTCAAAATCGTTGTTTTGCCGTACCCGTTTGGCCCGGTAAGAATCGTGATGCCGTCTTTTTGATTTAGATCAATGGTGTAATCAAACTGCCTAAAGAGTTTTTCGATGCTAATACGTACTAACTTTATTGACATTCTTTACTCCTGATCCCCCGTATCTTTTAGTATACCCCATAGGGACCGCTAGAACAAGGCGGCGGGCTGCAGGTTAAGGATGTATAAAAAAGTAGACGTCTTGCAAAGATATTAACGATCCCTTTCTTCCTTCTTTTTAAACCTCGCCATAAAATCACGCATCCTATCCGATTCTTCGTCCCTGCGCGTGGTAATCACATACATTAATTCCCCGGTCAATAATAAAACTACAGGATGAAGAATTGGAAACAAAACCTCTATTGTCAAAATCAGCTCTTTAGCCAACTTATTGATCAAAGCAATACCGACTTCGCCACCTTCTTCGCCTCCGCCTCGTTTACCAGCTTCCCGATAATCGCCGCGGCAAATTCCCCCGCGGTCCCCGCCCCCCTGCTGGTGATAATGTTGCCATCAACCACCACCCGGTCTGCAGACCAGGCCGCACCGGAAACCGCAGACCCGGAGGTCCGGTCCTCCATGCCGGGGTAACAGGTGAACCGGCGGCCTTTTAGCAAACCCAGGGGGGCCAGGACCACCGCCGGGGCCGCGCAGATGGCGCAGACCAATTTGCCCGCCGACGCCATAGCTTTGACGAAGCGGCCCACCCCCTCAGACCCGGCGAGATTATCGGAACCCACACCGCCGCCGGGGAGCACCACCGCGTCCCAGTCCGCGTCCTGGGGAGCCAGCTTTTCCAGGGTGGTATCGGCGAGGATACCGACCGCGTGGGAGCCCTTAACCATCTCGCCCCCTGAAATGGCTGCCGTGGTAACCGTAATACCGGCCCTCCGCAAATAATCGATAGGGGTGATGGCTTCCACCTCCTCAAAACCATCGGCCAAAAAAACAAGCGCTTGTTTCACCATTTTTCATTCCTTTCTTGTGCGTAAAATCACAAAATTCTTTTAAAAAGTATAGCAAAAAACCGGCTTTCCTGATATACTATATCAAATAAAATCTTATGAAAAAAAACGTTCTTATTATTGATGAATCTCCCCTCTTACGGGAATACCTTAAAGCCAAATTCCTTGAAAACAGGGGGGAGGTTGCGGCGGATACCGCCGGTGATAGCAAAGAGGCGGCCGCAAAAATGCGCCTTGAATCTCCGGACCTGATCCTCCTGGATTATCCCATGGGGGATTCCTATATGCAGGTCTTAATGGGGAAAAAGCTCAATCCAAATACGGTTAAAGTTCCGGTAATCCTCATGGCGCAAAAAATCGACCAGGAAAAGATTATCGAACTCCTCCCCTATGGGGTAAAAAAGGTATTTACCAAGCCCCTCAAAGTGGATGCCCTGTTCAAAACCGTTTCGGAACTCCTGGGGGTCAACTATGTGATTGATACCAGTGCCGGGATTATGGATGTCCATGTAAATGGCGATATCCTGTTTATCGAACTTGCCCGGGGCCTTAACCATGATAAGCTGGATATGCTCTATTATAGGATCACGGAACTGCTGGCCCTGTATGAGATGAGCATCCCCCGGATAATCATCATGCTCAGCGATCTCAACCTCAATCTCAAAGGCGGAGCCGCCGGAAGCGCCGATGTTGGGAAACTGGAAAAATTGCTGCGTCTATTATTGAAGGCTTCCAAAGCAAAACGCCGAATCCTGCAGATCCTGACCACGGATGAGTCTATCAGGCAATTTGTGACGGAGCGGAGAGAATATGCCGAGTACCGGATGGTTTCCACCTTGCAGGAAGCGATGGCTCTGCTCTGCGCGGGCGAAAAGCCTGCTGAGGAGGCCAAGGCCAAAGCCCCGGAAACCAAAGCCGGTGCTCCGGAGGCTAAGGCTCCGGCGGAGGAAGGTGAAGCGTCACCGGAGACCGAAGATGCCGGCGCCGAGGACGTTGATGCTGATGCGGAAGTGCTGGAGGATATTGAGGACCATGTGGAATCCAAGGGCACTATATTGAACGCCGATGATCCGAAGAGCGAGGAAGTTATGCTGCTCCGGTTTGACCGGGATTTCCGCAAGCATCTGACCACGGAGGCGTTGCGGGAGCATATCCGGAACCTCAGGATAGGCACTGTGGACGATGATGGTATCATCCAGGAATTGATCCGGAACATCTTCGAGACCATGGGGGCTTCGGTAAAAACCTATTCCAACGGGGCGGAATTCCTTAAGGATCCGGAGAAGACCCGGTTTGATCTGGTATTCCTGGACCTCATAATGCCCGACATAGATGGTTTTGCGGTTCTCCAACAGCTTCACGCGAGTAATTATGAACCGCCGGTGATCATTCTGTCCGCCCTGAACAAGCAGGAAATGGTGATCAAGGCATTTCAGATGGGGGTCAAGAGTTACCTGTTTAAGCCCCTTAATCCCGAAGATGTCTTTAAAAAAACCCTCGAAATCCTCAAACCAAATTTTTAGGAGGGTTCTTGAGCGCAAACTGCCTTCATACCCATACGGAATTTTGCGATGGCAAGGGATCCGTGGAAGCCTTCTGCCAAGCCGCCTATGCAAAGGGCCTTTCCGCCCTTGGGTTTAGCGCCCACGCGCCCATCACGAAAAAGACGGGCCTAAAAACCGACTGGCACCTTGCCGACGAACGGCTGGATGAATACATCGACACGGTCAATGCCGCCCGCCGACTCTGGGCAGGCAAACTGCCGGTTTATCTGGGCCTGGAAGTTGACTACATTAAGGGCCTTTCAAGCCCGGCGGACAAGGATTTTCAGTCCCTGGGCCTGGACTACATCATCGGTTCGGTGCATTACGTCTTCCCCCCGGCGGGGGGCGAACCCTTTACCGTGGATGACGAAGCTGCGGTATTTGAGCGGGAAGTGTCGCGGCATTTTTCCGGTGACGGGGAAGCCGTAATGGAGGCCTACTGGGATGCGGTGGAAGGGATGATTTCCCAGGGGGGCTTCGACATCCTGGGCCATCTGGACCTTATCCGCAAGAACAACCCCCGGGGCGAATACTTCAATCCCCAGGGTGAGCGCTACCGCCGCCGTATCCGCCAAATCGCCCCCAAGGCCGCCCGGTCCGGCGCGGTTGTTGAAGTAAACACCGGCGGCATTAACCGCGGTAAAACCGCCGACCCCTATCCATCCCGGGAACTGCTGGCACTGCTCAGGGCGGCAGGAGCGCGGGTTACCATTACTGCCGATGCCCACGAACCTGACCATCTGGGGGGGGGCTACGATACCGCCCGGGAGATCCTGTTACGGGCGGGGTATACGGAGACCGTGGAGTTTGAGGGGCCGGAGCGGGGGTGGACGGCAGCGGCGATTTAGCTACCGGTTTCTGCGTTCCTCCGCCGTTTTACACTCGATACACATAAGTGCGTAGGGGATGGCCTCCAAGCGTTCCTGGGGGATACGTTTGCCGCACTTTACGCAGAGGCCGTATTTGCCCTGCTGTAACCTGGTAAGGGCGGAATCTATCAGTTTGAGGCGTTTTAGCTCCTGGGAGCCCAGGGCTTCGATCGTCTTCCGGTCTATATCGTCGGAGGCGATGTCCGCCAGGTCTTTGGGGTCCATCCCCTCAACGATTTCCTTAAAGTCCTTATTGCTTGCGACAAGATTCGCAATAATCTCCACTTTGAGATCCGTCAGGGATTTTTCCATACGCGCAACCAGTTCTTGATCCATGAAGCCCCCTTAAAAAGTTATTTAATTGGGGTACATTGCCGGTTATCCTGGGTTTTGTCAATAGGGGCAGAAAAGAATATGCCTCAGATTAGTGGGGGGTCCTGGCAGTGAGAAAGCACGGGCCCCTCCCGGAGGGTCCTTCCCGTGCTTTCTCACTGCCACCCCTAATACCCTTTATTGGAGCATATTCTTTTCTGCCGACGCGCCGGATTATGTGGGGGGGAAGATCCCCTTTCCCCTAATAACCTTTATTGGGGCATATTCTTTCCTGCCGACGCGCCGGATTATGTGGGGGGGAGGAGGAAACCTGCCGCTTCTATACCCTTTATTGAAGCATATTCTTTTCTGCCGGCGCGTGTTTCCCACGGGTGGTACCCTTATGCCTTTATTGGGGCATATTCTTTTCTCAATTACAGTTATGCGCACAGAGGCAGAAAAGAGATGCCCCAATAAATGATATTGGGGGTGGCGGTAGGAAAAGAATGGGGGGACCCTCCGGGGGGTCCCATTCTTTTCCTACTGACAGGACCCCCCACTAATCTATTCCGGGCATCTCTTTTCTGCCGAGCAATTCAACCTTGAAGATTAGGGTGGAATTGGGGGGGATGAAGTTTCCGGCGCCTTGTTCGCCGTAGGCCAGGTCCGAAGGGATGAAGAGGCGATAGGTGCTGCCTACTTCCATTAATTGAATGCCCTCGGTCCAGCCGGGGATAACTTCGTCCAGGGGGAATTCTGCGGGCTCTCCCCGGGTGTAGGAGCTGTCAAAGACCGAGCCGTCCAGAAGGGTTCCCTCATAGTGTACCGAAACCGTGTCGGAAGACTGCGGTTTGGGGCCGGTTCCGGGGGTGATAAGCTCGTACTGGAGGCCGCTTTCGGTGGTCTTAATTCCCGGTTTTTTGCCGTTTTCAGCCAAAAACTCGGCGCCCTTTTGCCGGGTTTCTTCGGACTGCCGGACCATGGCCTCCTGCATGGCGGTCTGGATCAGGGGAATCGCCTCTTCCAGGGTGATCCGGGTTTCCTTTCCCTCCAGGGCTTCCTGGAAACCCTTTATCAGGGCGTCGTAATCAAAACGCAGGCCGGCTTGCTTGAAGTCAGCCCCCAGGGCGACACCAAAGGCATAGCTGGTATCGGTATCTGCGGTATTTGCATCATTAGCCTTGGATTTTTTCTCGGAGATTCCTTCGGCACTGCAGGCGAATAATACGTTGGCGGAAAGGAGCAGGGTACAGAGAATTTTGTTTATCATCGTTTGTTCCATGGGTACATAAGATTTCAGGATATACATTCCCGAATATCCCTGGAAAGACCGCGCAACAGGAAACCGGGGATGGTAAAAGCATACCGGAAAAGCCCTAACGCCGCAAGTAAGCGGAGCCTCGTCCAAGAGTATTATTTACAAGAAGTAGTATACTATAGTAGGTTTTTATCATGAGTAAGGGCGGCTTGGGGCTTAAACAAAAACTGGGGTTCGGCATCTTCGATCTTGGGGGCAATATGTTCTTTACCCTCATGGGATTCTGGACCCTGAATTTCCTGACCGATACGGTGGGACTCGCCGCAGCCCTGGCCGGCGCGGCGGTAATGGCGGGCAAGGCCTGGGACGCGGTTACGGACCCGGTGATGGGCTATATCAGCGACCGCACCCTTTCCCGCTGGGGCCGCCGCCGGCCCTACCTGCTCTTCGGCGCACTCCCCATGATGCTGGCCATGTGGTTCTTCTTTACCAAACCGGGGTTTTCCGGAAGCCTCGCCCTGACCATCTGGGCAACCCTGGCGCTGATGCTCCTCAACACCGCCGCCACGGTGATCAATATCCCCTACGCGTCACTGACACCGGAACTAAGCGATGATTACCACGAGCGGACAAGCCTGAACGGCTACCGTTTCGGCTGCGCCGTCTTCGGCACCATCCTGGGGGCCGCCGCAGTCCAGCCCCTGGTGGACCGCTTCCCCTCCAAAGCGCAGGGCTTCTCCATGATGGGGCTCATCCTGGGCGCCGTAATGATGCTCACCACCCTGCTCACCTTTTTCGGTACCAGGGAGAAGGCCCGCACGAAAGCGGATCTTCCCACCGGGGGCCTGTTCGCAACCTATCAAACGGTTTTTTCCAACAAACCATTCGTGCTGCTACTCCTCACCTACGCCTTTCATATGATGGCCCTCACCTTCGTGCAGAGCATCCTGGTCTATTACACCCGCTATGTGTATAACCGGCCGGAGCTTACCACCACAGCAATGCTGTTGCTGCTCCTGACAGCGATGGTGTTTATCCCCATATCGGTGCTGGTCTCAAAGAAAATCGGGAAAAAACGGACCTACCAAATCTGTTTTGTGATTATCTCAAGCGCTTGTCTTGTCCTTTTTGCCTTGGGGCATACACTCGGCCCAAATTTTTTCCTGGGTATGATGGTATACGCCGGTATCGGGGTCGGGTTCAGTTACGTGGCCCCCTACGCCATGGTCCCCGACGCCATAGACTTTGGCGCCGCCAAATCCGGGGAGCGGAATGAGGGGGCTTATTACGGAATGTGGACCTTTATTTCCAAGCTGGGCATGGCCCTTTCGGTGTTTCTTTCGGGGGCCATCCTTTCCCTGGGGGGCTACATCGCCGGGGCGGTTCAGTCTGCAGAAACGCTGCTGGCAATACGGCTCCTTGTGGGGCCAATCCCGGCGGGGATTTTTATCGGCGCGTTGGTGGTGATGCAGTTTTATCCATTGGACGAAAAGGCCTGCCGGGAAATTATGGGGCGGTAATCAATTATTTCCTGCTCAATTCCCTTACCGGTTTCTTTGATCCGCCGGATAAGCCCTTCCATAGCCGGGATTGCCCTGACCTCTTCATGGATATACTCAAGCTTTTGAATCACCGTTCTCTCCAATGTCCTGCCCCAGGGGAGATATTTATCAAAGGTAGGGGCATCCATCCGCACCGGTACAACTTCTTTTCCCGCAATTTCCCGCAGCTTTTGCAGAATGAGGATGCCGTCGGGGTCAAGGTCTCCGGCATGATAAAAGACAAAACCGGAATTCGAGAGGATTTGTACCAATGCGCTCACCGCGGGGTTCGGATATCCGGCGGTGTAGAGGCAGCAATCGTACTGCTGCGGGTCATCTCCAAGGGCATAAAAAGTTTCCTTGTTTTCGATCATCAGTACCGTAGGGTGCTCTCTGTCCCGCAGTGTCCTGATACGCCGGATTCTTCGGACACTTCCCAGGGGGAGGCCCAAAATAATGCCTGCGGCGTTGACCAGGGGCGTTTGATTTTCTGCACACCCCGGATCATATTCCAAAATGATCCTACCTGCGATCATGGTTTCGGGAAAGGAACGGACCAGAAAGGCAAAGTCCGGTATCGCAATCCCCTGCCTCTGCGCCTTTTCAAACAGGGGGCTAAAGCTGTCGAGCAGATGTTCCAGACGTTTAGAATCGCCGTACAGTTCTATTGAAAGGGAACGGGTGGTCATTTGTTCTGCGCCCCTTGTTTCAAGCGCCTCCGTAAGACGGGCCAGCTCCAGCACCGAAGCGGCGTCAATGTCCCGCACCGTATCGGCGGAATTGATGTGTTCCGATAAAAACGCAAAGAACACCGATGGGCGCCTGATTCCCCGGGCCGCTTCCCGGGCTTCTCCGACAATCGTTTTTGGAGAAGCTCTCCCGGCAATCGTAAAGAGCAGTTCCGTATTACTGCAGACAAGCGTAGAAAGGAGTTCACCCTTACGGCGCTTGACCCAGGTCAGAACAAGCAAGCCCTGGTTTTCAAGCGCCTCCGCCGCCTCAAGATAGGATTCCCGATCATCCGGCGAAGAAGTTTCAAAGTCAGGGAAGATGGCGGAGGATCGAAGCCGAAGAAAGGCACGATCCCTACCCGCGGCTTCCGCAGCGGCGGCGGAGGAAAAATACCGTTTGATAAAAGCGTCTATAATGCGTGTTTCCCAGGAGGTCATGCTTCACCGTCATCAGTATTGTTAATATCGTCAATAGCGCAATCCCGAATCTTCACCGCATTACCGTAACGGCTCACCACATTGATCCGGTCCATAAAAGGAGCGATGGCTTCGATTTTTTCGGGGGGCACCGAGGTAATGATCTGAAGATTCAGATCCTTGTAAAAGGTAAGTATCTTTCCAATCCGTTCGTCGTCCATGCGGTTAAAGGCTTCGTCAAAAATAACCAGCCGCACCGTTTCTTCCGGACGGCTTTTATAGAAACGGTAGAAACTGGCGGCGATGGCCACATAGTAGGGGGTTTGGGTTTCCCCGCCGGACTTTTCCCGGATCACCTTTGTCAGGGAAAGCTCAACCGGTTTGCCCGTGGTAGCGTCCAGGGAATCCATTTCCCGAATCCGTATATCGTAGTGAAAGTAGGTCCGGTAATCGCAGATCTCCCGCATCTCTTTGGAGTCAAGGTTGGAATTGAGAATCCGATCAAATAAATCCTGAGCGGCCTTCCGTTCATCCGGGTCCGCCAGTTGTGAAAAAAGGCCGTCCTCGGCGGAGGGAATTTGCGCGGCCTGCCGGATAACCTCAATCTGCCCCTTCCGTTCGTTGAGCTCCTCCAGGGCGAAGCGGTACTGATCCCGTCCGAAATGCAGGGTGCGGAGAATATCGTTTATGTCCCGGAAACTTGCCCGGGCCTCTTCAATGTGCTCATTGAGGCGGGAAATAAAATGTTCCTTGAATTCCCTTTCCGCATCCTGATAAGCCCGGGCGATCTTTTCCCGGTATTCGGGAAGCTCCGATGTTTCCAACCGCTTCAACATGGTTTCCGCTTCCGCGTTTTCCGCCGGGTCCAATGGCAGGTAGTAGTGAAACTCCCGCTCATACTGTACCGCAAGGATACTGTATTGTTTCTTGTATGTCTCAGCGGTACTGCGGAATATTTTAAGGGTAGTCTCATAGGTGTTGGTTAGTTCATCTATGGTTGATTTCGACAATTTATCTTCTGCGTAGGATTCACATTCCCCAATCATCAGGGGATTGGCCTCCCCGAATGTCTTAACCGCCGTTTCCTTAAGTTCCAGGGAGCGGGTAGTTTCTTCAATTTGATCCCGGCTGTCGGAAAGGGTCCGATTCAATCCGCCCAGTTGGGTATGCAGCCGGTCATTATCCGCCTTTAGTAAGCCTAACTCTTCAGCAAGCTGTTTCCGTTTTTCCTCCAGGTCCCGAAACGACCGGGTATCCACCGCGGCAAGTTCCTGCTCCGCCTTTTCCAGGTTTTCCCGAAGCGCCAGGGATGCCGCAACTGAGGGCAAAAGCGATGCCAATTCCGGCAGGGTCCGTAACACCCGGTAGTAACGCTCCCTTTGGGCCGCCGCGTCTTTTTCCTGTTTCTCCGCCAAATCCCGTTCCCGGCTTAGGCGTTCCTTTTCACCGGCAAGAAACTTTTTCCGTTCCTCCAGGGCGGCACGGCCCAGGTAATGACGGCGGTACACCTCTTCCCTAATCCGGGAGGCGGTATAATTACTGTAGGTCATGCACTCCCGGGTTACCGCAACCTTGTATTGTTTAAGACTTGCCAAATCGGCGCGCATCACCTCGCCCAGAGAATAATCAATGTAAATACGGGCATACCCTTCCGCCCGCACAAACTCCGCCAGGGAACCCTTCTTTGCCGCGGCGCCCCGCATCTTTTCCAGGTTCGGGATAAAGGCGCCGGCAATTGAACGGGGAAGGCTATTGTAAATTTCGACGGCCCGCTGGAAATCTTCGGGGTTCACCAGGAGGGCAAAACGGCGGGTGTTGAGCCAGCCTTCCACCGCGTCCACCCATTGCGAGTCGGTAATGTCCGCCGCCTCCGCAAGGAAGAACGCCTCTATCCCCGCCTGTGTCAGGGCGGCGCGGAGGGCCATGGGCGCATCGGGGTACCGGAGTATGCCCCGTTCCAGGTCCGCCAGTTCCGAAAGGGTATCCCGCAGTAATGCTGCGGCCTCTTCTTTTTTACGGCGTGCAGCATCGCTTTCATCACGCCAGCGCTGTTCCTCCGCTTCAAGGACGGCGTTTTCATCATCCGGGTTTTCTTTTAAGGGACGGCCCAGCATAGCCTCGCACTGGTCTTTAAGGAGGCGGTATTTTTCCGCGGCCTGTTCCTCTCGGACACATTCCAGCTTAATCCGTTCAATACGCCCGGTAATGCCTTCGTAGAGCCGGTGGGCGTCATTGGCGGCGAGGCTCATATCGGTATCGTGGATTGTTTGCTCGATGTCCAGGCGCTTTTGTTCCAGGGATGTAATCTCCCGTTTAATAAAGGCAAGCTTGTTTTCCGTATCCGTAAGCCGCTTTTGAACCGTATCCTTCCGCTGTTTATCGATATCAAATTCTATCCTGAGCTTCAGGTATTCCTGCTTCAGAATAAGGCCGTCATAGTTCCGCCATTCCGCCGCCTTGGCATTGATGTTTTTCAGCACCGCGATTTTTGCTATCGCCCCCTTGGCCTGACGATCCGCCTCTTTATAGCTTTCCAGATTTTTCTTCATATCCTCAATTGATACGGGGTTATCCTCAAGAATATAATTGCAGACAAATTCGTTGATCGAGATGAGGGGGACAAAGCCGATGGAACGGGTCAGGGAATCCATGTAGGGGTTCACCTCGGTGTGCCGCTTCCAGACTCCCAGCCTGCCGGTCAAGTCCCGCAGGTATTGCTTCTTTAAATCATACACTTCGATTTTCCGGGCGGTAAGGATGTTTTTAAACTGCCGGAATAACAACGGCTGCTTTAGCTGCTCCGGTAACCCATCTTCCGCCTTGACCGCAATATCCTTAATTGAAACGGCGGGCCCTATCCAGAAATGTTCAGTGAAACGGTTATCACTATAGGCTTCTATACATACACCGGCGGCAAACCCTTTCGCCGCATCACTCCACTCCAGCATCACATGGGCCACCGTGTCGCCACGGAGGTATTCGGTGGTCTCGCTGCCCAGCTTGCGGCGCACATAGCCCATCAGATCCCGGCCGCCGCTCCGGTGTTCCCCCGCGGCGGAATTAAATTTGGCCATCCGCAGATTTGCCGCCATGGCGTATTGGATGGCGTCAATAATGGTAGACTTGCCGGAACCGTTATCCCCCGCAAGGAGGCAGTGGTTGCCTATCTCAATTACCGCGTCCTCAAAGTTGTGCCAATTAACCAGCCTTAACCGTTCAAGGGTAATCATAGCGCATCTCCTGATGCGCCTTCATCGGCGAGATCGGCGTCATCACTCTCCCCGCCGCCTGCCCCACCACGCCCCAAGGCGGCGATGGATTCATCTATCCCTTCCCGGTCAAGGCTGAAGGGGATGCTGGGATACAGCCGGATAAGCCCTTCGCTGTCCGCAAAATCCGGGGAATCCACCGCGATAAGCCGGCAACTGCTGAGGCGGTGCAGCACATTGATAAGGGAGGTCTTTTTGATTTCCCCGCCGGTCATGGCGTTAAACTTTCGCTGAAAGTCGGCAATGGTTATCACCGGAAAAGCGGTGAGGGAAATTTCCCGTTTCTTATCCTCATACAACTGCCTGAACACTAAAACTGCGCAGGTTTCATCAAGGTTCAGCCGCAGCCGGGTATCCCCTGCGCCCCGGAAGCTGATCACCCCCAGGCTTTCATCCCGCACTAGAGCTGCGTCCATGCAGGAAAACCAGGCGTCAAAAAGGGCAATGTTCCGGATGGTAAAATCGTAGAGTTCCTTTTCCTTGTCTATACCCCGGATGATAAAGGTTTTTGACAACAGGGTATGCAGGGCGGTTTTGAAGCTTTCAAACTCATCATTTGAAAGTTCCCGCACCAAGGTAAGGGCGTCCAAATCCCGGTTCATCCCTTCCTCCGGAACCCGACATCGGGGATCGCATACCCGCCGGCAGACACCGTATTACTGCCGTCATCTTCCAGGAAATCTTCTATGTCGTAATCAAAGTTAGGCCGGGAATCGGCATAGAGAATGGAATAGACGAAGCGGATAAAGGATGCTTCGTCCCGGACAAGATCACGGGAGGAGAGGATGCGGTCCCGGCCCCCCAGCTCATCAAGCCATGCGCCGACCCGTTTCATACCAAGCCGCCGCCGCATACGGTCAAAGAATTCCGCCTCGGCCTGTTCCAGCGCCGCCGTGTCCACCACAGCCGCCGTAGGTTTGAAATCCGCTTCCTCCCGGCGGCGGCGATGGTACAGGGATTCCTTCGCAAAGGTCCTGATGCGGTGCAGCCGGTGTGACAGTTCTTCTGTCAGGGGCGGGTCTCCGCCATACAGCGCCTTTACCAGAATACCCAGTTTCCCCGCAAGGGTAGTATCGGGTTCCAACAGGGCCTTTATCTGTTCAACGCTGGAGGTGGAATAGTCGGCGTTACGCCGGTCTATTTCGTCTTGAAGGGGATCAACGGCCCGGAGGTCGTCCCGTATTTCCTCCAGCATGGATTCCAGTTTTTTTCTGCCCTCTTCACGGCTGGTCGCCCGTACCCGTGAATATTTGCGGGCGCTTTCGTTCAGCCATTCCTCGTTGCGCAACAGTTCTCCTACCTGTTTGAATATCTTGAGGCGGTAACGGGAAACATTATCCGAAGTCTTAAGCCGTTTGTAGGCGGTGTCAAGGACTTCCCCCGCGTAGAGATCGTAGTGTTGGTGCAGGATTTCCTGAACTTGCGCCGCATTCACATCAGCGTTTAATTTGTCGTAGTACCCTTTAATACTTTGGGATAACACCTTAAGGGAGTCGATAAGGGCCTGGGTTTCTTCGTGGGCGTGGAGCACCGCAAAATGGCCGTTCTCATTGACCGCATCGCCGCAGAGGGCGGAATAAATATTCACCACGTGGCTTTCGTATTCGGTTTTCAGCCCCTCATCAAGGCGGGCCAGGGATTCAAAGAAGGGCTTCCCCCAGGGGGTAATGTTGACAACCCGTGTATAATCCCCCAGGGTTTCATCGGTAAGCCAGCCGGCGTTGATAAGCCGCCGCAAAAACCGGCCCGCCAGAACGCGATCATTGGGGGCTGTCCGCCCCGGCTCTTTCGCGGCGGGCAGCCCCGGCAGGCTGCCCTCAAAATCCAGTTCCTGAACGCCTGCGGGAACCGGCTCATCCTGATCCTCCGGCGCCTCCCCCTCATCGTCTTCGTCGGCAAGGCTGCCATGGTGCAGAGAAAGGTAATCCATAAAGGCACGAATGACCAATTCCCGTTCCAGCCCCTGGGTGTTTTCCTGGAATAGCCGATAGTACAGCACCAGCAGGGCCGCGTAATGTTCCCGGTTGACCCATGCCAGGGGAGAAAAGAAATTCTCAGGCAGGATGGCAAAGACGCCGGTCGTGGGGGCCATGGGATAACGGTAGAGACCGGCGGGGGCTTTGTCAAGGTATATATACGCCGGGACAGAAATTCAAAATTTAACCACCGACCTCACGGACTTTTGGCAGCTTCAAAAAAGGGCTCCCGCCTGAGTATTTGATCCAGAGCGACGTTGGTGTCAAGCAGGACTTTCATATGCCGTACCGCTATTAAGCTTCTGCCTGAAATTGTCGTAATAAATCCGGATTATCACGAACAAGTTCAAGAAGGCGACGGGAAGCCCCTTCCGGTCTATTACGGCCATTTTCCCATGCTTCAACTGTTTTTGGAGAAACCCCAAGAGAACCGGCAAACACCACTTGGCTCAATCCTGTTTTTTGCCGGATGTGTTTTATTTCTTCGGTGTTAAAACTTTCCGCAGGCTTGATGGTTATTTTCATTTTCCGGGCTTTTAATTTCCCCTGCTGATAATCAACCGCTTCATTCAAACCCTGGATGATACTTTCGTATGCGCTCATTTTTTAACCTCCTGGATTCCTTTCCAATGTTCCCACTGCCGGTCAAATTCCGGCATTATCACAAATTCACGGGTCATACAGGGTGTCTCATTGTTTTAAATATACCCTATTTAATAGGGGGCTGTCAAGAGATAAATCTCCATTGGACAGGGAGCTTTCACTCCGAAATATACAGAAATTCAGCCATTATCCTATTCCTCCCCTTTCTTCTTCGTCCCCTTCTGGACTTCCCCTAAAGCCTTTCTGAGTGCCTTTAACCGGGCGCTGATTGAAACAGTTGCGGCGCTTCTTTTTGGAGGAATACTTTGATTGCTTGGGCGTGTTTCAAAACAAGGCTGGTCTCAGCTTCGGTAATACTCATTCCGCTGTCATACCGGGGCTGAACACCGTATAAGGTTATGGAATCACACATTCCCCCAATGGCAGAAAACGATGCATTATATTTTTCACAAAGCTTCCCAAGTTCAATTAAATCATGAGTATACGGCGGATCTACGTCCTGAAGAGCAAGAAACCCCTTTAAATACTTTTCCACAGCCTGCTGGCAATGGAAACAAATTATCTCTAAAGGCTTTGGTCGCATATTGGCGGCAAGAAAGGCCGCCGAATCATAGTCCCTGTCGCCAAGCATCATCCAGCCTTTTGGGGTATTAGCCATATAGTACTATACCCTTCTTTGATATTACCCGTTCGATACCGGGCATGAGCCGTTCCTTCTGATATTTGCTCTGCTTACTGACGATAAGATCCAAAGGCATATTTTTCTTATCCCTGATAGCCGCAAGGATTTTCAATGCCGCATCAATATCCCGCATCTCTACGTCATCTTTCAGGACTACATACAAATCCAGGTCTGAATCCTTATGGGGCGTTCCATAGGCATAGGAGCCGAACAGGAAAATCTGGTCAACGGGTACGGTCTGAACGATTATATCCCTGAGCATATCCAATTCCGCCTGCACCGCCGCTTCCATAAAAGCCTCCGGGATTAAGTATACTCCATTGCGGCTTAATTGAGTATAGCCCTGCCGGGAACCGGGATGAACCGGTCCTGATTGGGTATTTTAGGCGGCAGGCTGTTCGGCTTTGGTCTATTGCTCCTTCTTCGTCCCTTTCTGGACTTCCAAAAGCTGTTTTATTTGGAGGGAGATATATTTCTTAAAAAGCGGGTCAAGTTCCCGGTATATCTCGATAAGTTGATTGAGCTCCGTATCCGGCGGGTCACCGCCAAACATCTCCCCCTTGCCGGTTTTTAGCCAGTCTTTGTTTACGTTGTATTTGGTGGAGATTAGTTCGATGATGCGGTCATTTATGTTACGAGTTCCACTTTCTAATTGAGCGTAAAGACTATGACTTAAAAAGATACCCTTAGCAAAATCTCTCTGATTTATCTCTAAAGCCTTTCTAATCCCCTTTAACCGCTCTTTTAATGCAGGAACTGCCATTTATACCCTTCTACTTTTCAAATTAACATAAAAAGCCCCACTATAACAAGATTTTAGTATTGACTGATTGCTTTTCATTATTTATAATGGTTGCATTGTAACCTATGAATAAAGGATACTTACCAATGAATAGTAAGGTCAATAAAGAACTTGACGATTTATGTAAGGATTTTAAGGAATTAAGCCTTGATATGAAAAAAGGGGTGTTACTAAACGCTAAAAGCCTTTTGGAAGTTCAACGGTATGGTAAGGCATTGATTACGGAAGGGGCTAAATCTTCGCCGGTTGAGGCAGGAGAAAAGCTGATTGATTTAATCAGATACAGATAAATAGGGGAACGGTTGGAATGAAAAGGACTTTGACGTGGTTTCTTCTGATTCTGCTCTGCGGGACGGCCTTTGCGGGGGGCGGGAAAGATGCCTCCGGGACGGGAAAATCCACCGGTAAGGCAGATGGTTTGACGGAGGAACATCCGGCCGAGCTTGACGCCGCTGCCCGTAACCGGGGGCAGGGTATCCGGCTGGCGGTGTTAGCCCCGGACGGGCAGAATTTTGCCGAAGCCGACCGGTACCTCGCCGCCTTTACTCAGGGCAGATTGAACGATACCTTTTCCCGATACTCCGCCATGACCATCATAGACCGGCAGAATCTGGACACGCTGCTAAACGAACAAGAGCGGGCAGCAAATGGCGCCTATTCCAACGAGGACTTTGTCAAAATCGGTGGCCTGACCAACGCCCAGTATATTCTGGCGGGAACCATCATCAAACTTTCGGCGGCTGAGTTTTCCGTACAGTTGGGGATTACCAACACGGAAACCGGGGAACGCCGGACCTCCTTTACCAAAAATTGCTCCGCCGCCGATTTACGGCAGGGAAAGGTCATCAACGATGCCGCGGTAGAACTGCTAACCGGAATAGGGGTGGAACTGACGGCCGCCGAAAAGCAGGCGATTCTGAGCGGGCAGGCGGGTTCTACGGAGGCGGAAACGGCCCTTGCGCGGGGCATCGCCGCCCAGAAAAACGGTAACCGTATTGAGGCCATGACCTATATGTACCAAGCGGCATCCTTCGACCCGTCCATGTCAGAAGCCACCGGACGGCTCAACACCCTTGCCGCCGCCATGACCGGTGGCAATATAGGCGAGGCGGTACAGAGCGACTATCAAGCGCGGATGACCTGGCTTGATTTGTTTAAGGAATGTGCGGCGTTTTATCAGGACCACCCGCCGTTTGAGATTCTCTATGATCCGGATTTAACTCAGGGGGATATAGACTTTGCCAAGAGTACGGTGGACTTGTCTTTTCGTATTGCCCTGGTTCCTTCGGATTCGGGCTTTAAGGTATTAAACGATTTGTTGGGCCGGCTTGAACAGACCGGTAACCGGAGCAAGTGGGGGTTTGCCGGATGGCCCTTGCTGGATGTGCAGCCACGGGAACCGGCAGCAGTAGTGTTCGGGGGGAAGCTGCTATTCACTTTTAAGGTAGATGCGGCGATCGTCAATGGGGATGGGAAAACTATTGCAACAGGAAGCGTCGTCCTCAATAGCAAAAATATTTCCTTTTCGTCAGGTGATCAGCGCGTAACCGCCCCGGCAGACACCATGGTTGTTTTCAAGTTTCCGAATGTAAACGCCAATGACTTGACCGAAAACATCATAATAAAAATTGCAAAAATTAATGACATGGATGCCGGGACTGTTGGAGAAAGAGGATATATACGTATCCTCACCCAAGCAGAACATGACGCTTTACCCGAAGAAGCGGCTAAGCGGCTAGCAGCGGTAGAAATGGCAAACAGACTGGCGGAACAACAGGCGGCTAAAGAAGCGCGGCAAGCCGAACAACGAGCCGAAGAAAACCGTCGGGCAGAAGAGCGGCAGAAAGAAGAAGCAAGGCAACTCCGTAAAGCGGAAGCGGCAGCCAGAAGACAAGCACATCAATCGGCATGGCGAGCACTTTCCAAACATTTAGTCATCAGTGGAGAGGTAGGGCTTAATGGACTTGGTAGTGGTGAACCGGGGGTAAATGCCGCACTGGGGCTTGGTTTTGAACTGAGTAAGTTTGAATTAAGTAATTGGTACATAGACAGCAGGATTAGCTGGGAATGGGAGAAACAAGTCTTTGAGGCAGGTTCCCTTGATCTAGGGACCGGGTACATTGTACGGTTTAATGATGGGATTAGCGGTAATAATGCATGGCTCATAGGCCTTTGGTCTATAGGTGTCAGGGGGAAAATGGCCGGCTTGATCGGTTCCTCAGATGATTCGATTTATATGGTGCCGGCCCTGGAAACAAAGTTAATTTTAGCGCTCTTCACTATTGGATACAGAGCCGAAATGGGTTTTGACGGATTTAATGATGGATATTTTTCCCGCCGGGCGGCAAGTGCCGGGACAGGTTCTTTTCATATAATCAACTATCTAACTGTCGGTATTGATATTGCGATAAACATTTCACAGAGAAAATAAGGAGGAGGAAACATGAAAAAACTAATTGCCATGTTCAATCTCTTATTTCTATCCCTTCCCATTTATGCCGCCGATATGTATACCGGCGACGGCGCCCGTGGTACCCGCCTCGCAGTAGCGGCCCCGGCGGGAAAGAACCTTGCCGCCGATGAAACATGGCTTTCCCTCTATATCCAGGGCATACTTACCGGCAACTTTAACAAATATTCCGCCATGACCATCATAGACCGGCAGAATTTAGACAAGGTAGAAGCGGAACAGAGTTTGTCCCTCTCCGGCCTCTATTCCAACGATGATTATATCCGTATCGGTAACCTGACCAATGCCCAGTACATTCTTGCGGGCAGCATAGAAAAACTGCGGAATGAACAATTTTCTCTACAGTTGACAATTACCGCCCTGGATACGGGAACTGTCCGGGCATCCTTTACAAAAACTTGTTCGGCGGCGGAACTGCGGGGAGGGATGGCGCTCAATGAGGCCAGCGCGGATCTGTTGGCAAAGATGGGGGTACAGCTTACCGACAAGGGAAAACGGGAACTGCAAGCGGCAAGCACCGCCAATACCGATGCCCAGACCGCACTTGCCAAAGGTATCCGCGCTCAACAGAGCGGCAATGCGGTGGAAGCCCTATCGTATTTCTACCAGGCCGCCGCGGTAGACCCGGCTTTAACGGAGACTGCGGGACGGCTCAATGTTCTGTCTTCCCGGATATCCGGCGGAGACCTCGGTCAGAATGTACGCAACCAAATTGCGGCACGGAATGCCTGGATTGCTCTGTTAAAGGACTGCGCCGCTTTTTATAAAACCCACATGCCCTTTGATATCGTCTATGATCCGGCTCTTCGGCAGATTGGGGATACCGATTATGCGAATGCCGCCGCCGATTTTTCATTTACCGTGGAACTACCCCCGGCGGAGGTGGCCTTCAAGGTTATCAACGATCTTATAAGCGGACTAGAGACCACGGGGCAGCGGGCCGCCTGGGACTTTGCAGGGTGGCCCCTGATTAACGGGAGCAAATATCCTGAACCTACGGCAGTAGTATTTGAGGGGAAACGAAACTTTTCCTTTAACGTGGTTGCCGCAGTTATCGACGGCAGAGGCCGAACCATCGGAACCGACACCATTACTCTCACCAGCGGCAATATCAGTTTCAATGCCGGCGACCGGACGCTTGGTCTGCCCGTCAAGGTAAGTACTGACGCACGGTTTTTAAAGGTGAATGTTAAGGACTATATTCCGCCACTTACGGTCAAAATTATCAGTGTCAACAGTATTCCTGCGGAGACAGCCATGGAAACCGGCTATATGCGGGTTCTGACCCAGGCTGAACACTACGCCCTGCCCGAAGAAGCTGCTAAGCGGCAGGCGGCGGCGGAAGCGGCAAATAGACTGGCGGAACAGCAACGCATGGAAGCAGAACAGCGGAACGAACAGGAACGGGTACAGGCAGAGCAAGCGAAAATAAAGGCAAAACAGGAACAGAAACGAGCGAATCAGGAACGAATGCGGAATGGGTTCCGTCGTTGGGTAGCTGGTGATGATTATGCCGGTAGATTTTTTCTCGGCTATGTATATGACCCAATACTTCCAATAGGACTTAGAATTGGAGGCACTGGTAGGAGATTGGGTATATATATGTCTGCTGGTGGTTGGGCCTCAAATCCTTCGGATTTACCAGATCGCGTTTTTTGGTGGAATGCCGAACAAGAAGTATTGGAAAAAAAAGAAAACATATTTTTTGAAATGGATTGGAGGCTGTATTATAGAGTATTAAACAATTTCTTTATTGATGTTGGTATAGGGTTTTTCGCTAATAGTGTTGATGTATTGTATCTCCCTGAAATATATGATGAACCTGTTTGGGGTCAAGATAAAGATAAATCGTTCGGACTTGTATTACAAGTAAGTTTGTTATATTCCTTCAAATGGTTTTATTTATCTGCCGGTTATAGACAGTATTTTAATGACAGCCTTACACCATCATTCTATGCAGGTGCGGGGTGGACTTATTCATTTAAGGAAAAATAAGGAGGAAAGTATGCATTATAGCAGACTTACTGTTACCGGAGAATATCTTGGCATCAATAGTCGTAAAGGAATTGGTCTGAAAAATGCAAGAGTTTTCGTAAAGTCGGATAATACAATTGTTGATGGATTATTTCCAATTGCTGATTTTAAGAAATTGAAGAAGGGAGACAAAGGCACATTTGATTTAACAGAAGCCAACGATCCCAAACACCCAAATAGGACATTTGTATGATACCAATTGTAATAAGAGACGGTTATAATAATGGGGAGTCTGGAGGAGCAAATCTTTAACAACCAACATGCCGGGTTCCCTATTGAGAAGCGCAAGGAGAGAACAGGCATCAAGCATATAATTCATACGGAATATTGTCCCCGTTCTTTTTGCTCATGTTCCTCAATTTCGTATTCACGCAGCTTTTCTTCATGTGACGATTCAAGAAAGCGATCAACATCATGCCCATCGCTTTCATACAATCCGCATAACGCTTCTATGGCTTCCACCGCTAATTCCTTTTTAGACTTCGGAGAGGCGGCAGTCCATTCAAGCCGGAATGTAGCCGTCCCTGCCGGAACGGACTGCGGGAGGTCAACCGTCAAATGATTGGTTTCTTTGGGTATGGTAAGGGTCTGTTCTATGGTCATGGGGAACCTCCAAGGTTCTTTAACTATAGGGGAAACGGCGGCGTAATACAAGAGAAAAAGGCGCCGGACGCCAAATTCCCCTTAAAAATACTGATAAAGGTGTATCTATGAAAAACCCATTATTCTTTCTATTAATATTATCCCTCACCGCCACTTCCTGCGCATCCACCATGCCCAAGCCCCCCACCTGGGTCGCGTCCCCTAACGAAGCATATCCCCAAAGCCGCTACATCACCGCCGTGGGAACCGGCCATGACCGGACGGAGGCGGAACGGAACGCCCTGGCCGCGCTGGTCGCCATCTTCGGCCAGTCGGTACAGACGGAAATGAGTACCGTTGTTACCTATTCCAAGGCAGTAGCAGACGGCGCAGTAAACATGTCGGAGGATCGCAGCATACAGAACGCCATAAAAACATCGGCGGCCATGGATACCCTGGTGGGCGCGGAAATCGCCGGGGTGTGGTTCGATGGTACATCCCTCCATTATGCCATCGCGCTCATGGATCGCCAAAAGACAACGGCCCTGTACACGGACATGCTCAACGGCAATCAACAGGTAATCACCAAACTTACCGTCTTGCCTGATACGGAAAAATATACCCCCGGCAGTATTGAACGCTTTCGCCTCGCCGGAACCATCGCCGACGTGAACCAGGTATACGCCACTGTGCTCGCCGTTCTCGGCAACGGCACAAGCGCTGCGCCTAATCTGCGCACCGGAGACAGCTACCGGCTGGAAGCGGCGGATATTACCGCTAATATTCCTATTGCCGTCCGGGTAAACGATGACCGGAATGGCCGCATAAACGCCGCGTTTGCCCAGGTGTTAAACAAGGCGGGTTTCAAAAGCGGAGAAGCAGCATCCCGCTTTGTACTCGCGGTAACCCTAACCCTCACCGAAGACCCGGTACAAAATCAGCGTTTCAGTTTTGTTAATTATCTCGTTGACGCCCGCCTCACCGACACCCTTCCGGGCGTCGTACTACTGCCTTTTACAATAACCGGCAAAGAAGGCCACGCAAATCGCGAGGGCGCAGAAAGCCGGGCGCTCATGGCGGTGGAAAAGCAGATTGCCGAAACATTCGGTGCGGCCCTCACGGACTGGCTTTCCTCATTGTAGTAATAAAGCCCGTTGGGCTTTTTAATATGTCCGTTACTGTTGATTCGTCAACAGAATAGAAATTGAAGGAGGACAGAATATGAAATCTGTCAAAGTAATGATTGTATTGTCCGCGATGGCCGCGGCAATAGGTATGGTGGTTTCCTGCTCTACGCTATCCCCTGCGGAAAAGGCGGCCGCAAGTGTAAAGCCGGAGCAAAAAACTGAGGTGCTTGACGACAAAGGCGCTGCGTTTAAAATTGGAACACCCCAGTGGCTTGTGGAATATGTCGGCGGCGGTAATACCGCAGTCCAAAAACTCTACAAGGACAAGTACTGCTTCGTCATTGAGTATAATGATGCTGAAAGAGATTTTGCCGTGGCGTGGGTAGGCGGCGCAGAAGGTCCGCGGGCTGTTTCGCAAAAGGTTTCAATATCCGTAATATCACAAATGGAAAGCAAACAGCAGGGGGAAAAAGGAAGCGATGTGGAAGCCGCCTTTGATAATGCCGCAAAAGCACTGAGCGATGCGTCCTTTAGCGGCCTTACAAAGGACGCCGATTGGTGGCAGACGGTACGAAATAAGGATACCCAAAGTGTAGAAACACGCGCCTTTGCGCTGTTTCTTATTGACAAGAAAGAGCTTGACCGGCAGATTGCGGCGAACATACAGAACATTGTGGATAACAATACCGCCATGTCGGCCGCAGAAAGGGCGATTTATGCCGCCCTTATTGCGGATATCACCGGCACCGGGCTGGAAAACAGCTAATTTTTTATGGGAAGGAGCTGTCCTGCCGGATGGCTTCTCCCAATATAAAAGCAAAATCCCCTTATGCTTCTTTCCCGGGCCGCATCGCTCCGTCTTTTCGCGATAAAAACCCGCCGATAAAAAGCGTCAGCTCAAAAAGCAAGTACAGCGGCACACCGAGAGCCGCCTGTGAAATGACATCCGGCGGCGTGCAGATGCCGGCGGCCAGAAAAATCATAATGATGATGTGGGGCCGGAAGCGGGCCACCTTTTTCGGTGTGGTTATTCCAAGGACGAAGGAGAATAGCAGCAAGAGTGGTGTCTCTAAAAGCAGGCCCGCCGCAAGCATCAGTGCGTAGAGCAGGGCGAGATATTCTTTGAAGCCCCAAAGCGGCTGAATGCCGTCTCCTGAGGCAAAACGCAGGAAGAACCGCAGTACCACCGGCGAAAGGAACCGATAGGCCAGGCCGGAGCCTGCAACAAACAGTACCGGGACCACAAGCAGCGCCGTCAGGGTCCACCGGCGTTCCCTTCCTTTGAGGGCGGGCCATACAAATAATCCGATCTGCAAAAGACAAAAAGGTGCGGCAACGATCGCACCGGTCCAGACCGCAAGGTTGAGGTAGGCAAGAAATTTTTCGGCGGGGTTGAAGGTGTAGAGCGCAAGGCCTAGATCCGCCACCGGCGTCATGAGGAAGTCGGCAATCTGTTCGGAAAAGGCGAAGGCGGGGATAGCTGCGACGGTAAATACCGTCAGTACGGCGATTATCCGGCGGCGAAGTTCCTCAAGGTGTTCGGTCCATTCGCTCAAATCCCCATCGCTATTCGGTTTTGTTTTCTGTTCCTTCGCCATCGGCCTGCTTCCCGGCGGCTGTTGCGTGTCCGTCCTCCGTCTTAACGTCATCCTTCAATGTGCCCACGCCATTGAACGCGGACTTGAATTCCCGTATGGCTTCCCCGGCGGCGCGTCCCACCTGGGGCAGCCGTTTCGCGCCGAACAGTATCAGTGCCAACACGATTAGTAACGCTATCTCTCCTGCTCCTAAATGCATACAAACTCCTCTGTTATAAACATATCAAAACGGAAAATCATCGGTAATATCCACCCGAAGTTCGTCACCGGATTCTTCCGGCGGGCGTGAACCGATCGTAAGGCTCTGTTCCGGCACGGCCGCCAGGGTAAACGCCCGGGGTTCCGCGGGACAGGCCGCAAGGCAGGCGCCGCAGCCGATGCAGTACCGCTCATCGTACACGGGCCTGGTCAGGAAGGGAATCCCCGGCTCGCTGTAGGGGATCATCGTGAGCGCCCCGGTGGGACAGACCTCTGCGCAGGCCCCGCAGGATTCATGCCGGGTATTGACCACGCAGCGCTCAAAGTAAAGGGTTGACAGGGCCAGCCGGGTCCGGTGTTTCTCCTCCACGCTAAGGCGGGTAATGGCCCCGGTGGGACAGACCCGCCCGCACTCGACGCAGTTATACTGGCAGGCGGCGGTCGCTTCTCCGGTGTAATCAAGGCGGGGATGCGGGTCATCCTTCGCCGTGATGATATTGGCAGGGCAGGCCGCGATACAGGCATGACAGCCGATACAGCGGGAAGTGAAATGCCGCTCACTTTTAGCCCCCGGCGGCAGTATCGGCAGGTCTGCGCCTGATGCGGCTTCCATCGAACGCGGGAACAGCTTGAGGCTTGGCCCCAGGAGATACGCCGCGCCGCATACAAGCGAAACCTTGCCCGCGCCCTTCAAAAAGACCCGCCGTGCTTCACCGGAAACCGCCGCTTTCTCCTGCGGCCCATAGGCCACAATCCCTGTGGGACAGACATCGACGCAGGAAAAGCACAATACGCATCGATCACGCTCTATGGTTTTTTTACGAGAATCAATGCAGCCCGTGGGGCACTTTTTTTCGCAGAGCCCGCAACCAACACAGCCCGGGGAAACCTTCATGCCCAGCGGCGCGGCCGACGAAAACAGCCCCAGGGTCACGCCCACCGGGCACCAGTTGCAAAACGCCCGGCCACGGAAGAGCGCGACAAGCAGTATGAGCGCCATTGGAATGACCAGGATCAGCGTAAAAGCCGATGGCTGCTCGGCAGACCCGACGCCAAAGAGCAAGCCGCGCAGTGCGGCTATTCCCCGCCCGAAGGTAGAGATGGGGTCAAGGATCATCATGAGTGGGGTAACCGAAAACGCCACCCCTAAGCCCACAAGGAGCGGTATTGCGTAGCGCACCCGCGGCGCCGGACGGTAACCCCTGCGCACAATCCCCTTTCGCTCCGGTTTTCCCTTTTTGCGCCGCAGCAATGCGCCGGCCCGCCAGAACAGTTCCTGAGCGGCGCCCAGGGGACAAAGGACCGAACAGAAGACCCTGCCGAAAACCAGGGTGAGCAGGAGGATGACAATGACGAAGCCCGCAATGCCCGCCCCATACAACACCGCGGAAAACTGCCCCTTGACCAGCAATGCCAGTATGCCGTTGGCGCTGATGTTAGGCGAAAGATATCCATAGATAAAAAGACCCAGTACGACAAGCGCGATGAGGCAACGAACAAGTGCCGGCGTTTTGCGCAACCTGAACGCCATATTACACGCTCAGGCGGGAGATGTTCAGCTTTGAAAGATCCATCTGCCCAAAGCCCGCTTCCGAGGCAATGCGCACGTACTCGACTTCACCCTGCCGCCGGTTGACCAATGCAAATGCCGCAGAATCCGCCGCCACGATGTCCGGGGATATGATCATTGAACCTATCTGGGCCACATCCGCCAGATTCCCGCCGCCGGGGCCGTTTCTGGTGATGACCCGGTAGGCGTCAACAATGTTGAGGTCCGGCTTTTTGGCGTAGAGGAAGTCGGCGATACAGGTTTGGAGCCCGTTTGAGTGGTAGGTCCGCCGGTTCCAAACACAGCCCATGAGGTTTTTTATTGAGCCGCTCACCCCGGCGCCGCCATGGTGTTTCAGCACCGGCACATTGATAAACACATCGGCTTCCAGGACCGCTTCGTGTATCGCCGTTTCCTTCAAGCGCTTGCCCCCCGTGACGGTAACGTTCTGATAGTAGCCTTCCCGCTCGGCCTGGGCATAGACCGCGCCGGCATTCTTCGCCGCCTCAAGGATACCGCTGTTTTTGCTGGCCCGTTCCCAATGGGCAAGGGAATGGTCGATAATGAGGACCCGCCGCGCCCCGGCGTCCTTGCACTGCTGGACCACCGCCGCCACCAGTTCAGGGGAGGTATTTGCCCCATATTCCGGCGCCAGGTCAAAGGACATATTGGGCTTTATCACCACGGTCTGCCCGCTCCTGACAAAGCGCCCCATGCCGCCGATCTCCCGCATCCCCCGCTCGAACATGGTCCGGGGCGTCCCCCCCTTGAGGGCCACCAGGTCGGGATACCTGTTTTCCTGGGCGGCCAGGGTAATCGCGCCCCGCAGCCCCTTAGGCAGAATGAGCAGCCCCGCGCCAAAGCCCAGAGCCGCCGATTTCTTTATAAATTCACGTCTATCCATTTTATCACCTCCGTGTCTGATATATAATGGCATATATCTTGTAGGTATTACAAGATACAAGACGAGGCGCTACGAAAGGTCAACGCCCATTGGTTCCTATGTTAACCATTAAGTAACTTACCTCCCAATTGTTTTTTCAAATCGCCATCAAAGGTGAATACAGGATTGCCTTTTATTTTTGCATAACCATCAAGAAGGCAATCAACAAAATCAAGATCGGTGGCTGCATAGAGATTACAGGCATATAAGACGATCGTTTCCTCAAGTAATAAATCTTCTTGCAGGGTAGAAAAATCCTTTAATCTTTCTGCAATGGCTTGACGGGTAAGCTTGTATTTTTTCTGTAAATTATAAACTGCTTCGGCAACAACCTCTACAGTAGCAACGCAGTCATTGGTTATCAATAATGTGGCAACTTGACTGTACATTTCCTCGTCATTTTGCATAAGAAAACGGAGAACCGCATTCGTATCAAGAAGGACTGTTTTTTTAGTCAAATTCGCCACTCCGTGCCCTCTCTGCAACGTCCTCCGCCCAGACTTTTTTCTCCGCCCTGAAACGAGCCTGCATTTCTTCTTCGGTTTCTGTGCCGTCTATTACTTTCTGGGCGTCAAAATCAAATTGTACCCCTTCAGCCAATTTCTGTTTCAAATGATCTTTCAAATTGAAACTTCGTCTGAACCGTTCAAGGGCTTCCCTATTGACCTTTGGTTTGGTTTCTTCAATAGGCCGAATAGTAACTTCCACCCGGCTGTGCTTCATGGTATCGGGTATTTTGAATATTGGTGATAGCCGCTCTGCATCAATTATTTCGGTCATTATTTCCATACGTGACTCCTTTATTTAGACTTTCCATTCCGCTATGGCTAATTTTGCTAAATCACTTGCCCTGGTTTCAATGGCGGCCTCATCCCAAGATTTATTGCTTAAATAAGGGGAGAAGGTAGCTAAATCGGCGGCATAGACGGAAAATCCTTTATTCTTTCCATCACCATCTTTCTTTATATCCCATGTGGCATCACTTATGGACGAATTAAAAACAGCAGTGATAATGGTTAAGTTACCCAGGGTAAGAAGTTTCTGGTCCCGATTGGCATTTTCCGCTTCGGTCTTTAATGCAGGCCAATGGTTGCGCCATTTCTTGGGAAGTATATGTTCCAGGGTATAACTACCCATGCCCAGCATGGCAGTGGCATGAAATTGCCGTGGGCGAATCCGGGTTTCCAATAGATACAATATACCGGCAGCTTGCTTATTGGTCAATTTTGATTGGTGAAAGCTATCCATTACCGATGCATCACTGGGCATAAAGTTGATTTTATCATCCTGGGTGTCAATATAATTACGTATGGAAGCCACATCTAAAAGTCTTTGAGTAATAAATCGGTCGCCGAATAACTGGTTGTAATTCCGGTTGTTTTCATGGCATATCATACGCCGTATGATATAAGATTCCAGATAATTGAATATTTCCTCTAATTTAGTTTGATCCTTAACATTGTTTAATAAAAACAATATATAGGGGATGAGGGTTGTATTTTCCAAACCAAAAATTATTGCATTGATTCGTTCCATACAGAAATTTGCAGGCAATTCTTTTTTAACTATTTTAACATCAAAATTATCACGGAACAACTGGGCATATTCTTTAATTTCAGCAATAAGGTCAAGACGGTTTATATTGCATTTTTGAATAAACTCTTTATAGGAATCGAAAAGCCCCTCAACCTTGCCATATTTCTTTTTGTCTTCCGAATTAAGATTAAGAACGGGGTCTTGAATTTTTATTTGCAGGATGGAATAAAAAAACAACTCTAAAAGACTCCGGGTAACCCGGCCAGCGGATATTTGAATATCCCAATATTTCCGGGCAGAATCGGTTTCAAAAATATCCTTCCAGTTTTTTTCGTATAACTCAATATCATGATTGAAAAAATAATTTTTTAAAAGTTCGGCGGTTGTCAATTTAACACCAAGAGAATTAATCGTATCAAAGATTTTCTGCTCGTCCTCATCAAGCAAAAGGTCAATAACGACAAATTGTAAATTGTCCAATAAAGTCTGATAGTTGATGATTGATTCATCTAAGTTGTTTTTGAAAAAATTGTATGCCGCTGAGATTTTATTTTCTGTATTTATATTATCTAATGTTGTAAGATTTAATATTTTATTGAATGATTCTTCATCATTGTGATTGTGCTTAATGGCAATTTGTTCGGTCATACGAAGACGATAGATGGTTTCAAGTTTTGAATTATTGATTTTCAGGCTAAGAACTTTGAAAAACAAACAGAGCGTTGTCAGACGCTGCTGACCGTCAATAAGTGTTCGAATATCTCCATGACGTTGAGTGCCGGTCATTTGCTGCTTTAGTATTATGGAGCCAAGAAAATAGGGGGTTTTTTCAGAAGAAACGGTTGCCATATCATCAAGAAATCGTTCCCACTGGGGTTCAGCCCAGACATACGCACGCTGAAAAAAAGGAATTTCAAGGATACGATTACCGTCCAAAATCCCACTTAACGTAAGGCTATGAGCTTCCACGAGAGAATCCTCCTATTTTCCCGACTTGGTCCCTATGAGGGTAAAGGTCAGGCCGCATTGATACCACATGACTATAGTATACCATTAAAATCCGTGGGTGCAACCCGCAAGCGGAAGGATAAAACACGCTCTGCCGCCCGATATCAGACGCTGTCCCCCGTTCCCCTCCCTGTCCCAAAAATCAGCAGTTCCGGGTGGTATTCAAAATGCATGGTATCGTACCAGGGCCACCTGCCCCCCCAGATAAAGCCCTGTTCCTCAAAAATCCGGATCACCGCAGCGGGCGGGCTCTGCCGCTTTTCGGGCGGTACGGTACGCCAGTCAATCCCTTTGGCTGCCGTCCACTGCCAGTAGGTTTCCATGCCCGGCTGGGCCTTCATCAACAGATCTACTGCCGCCCCGTAGGCATGAAAGCTGCGGTTTTCGCTGCCCGCAATGTTCCGCCAATTCCAGGCAGTTATACTGTGCAGGCTTTTGATCCACCCCTGTATTTCCGGGTCCTTTTCCGCCAGCGCCGCAATACGCGCTTCCGCCCGGTTAAGCGGGGCGGCTATGTTCCGGTGTATTCGTACAGACCATCCCAAAAAAGTAATCCGTTGCTGCTGCGAAAAAGCCTCCTCCCTGCTACGGGCCTGCCAGAGGGTTTCATAAAACGGAGAACGGCGGGCGCCGGGGTTTGGGGACAGGCGGCCCCGGTATGAACCGGGGGATAAGCGCCGGGAAAGAATCTGATTAGCCAAGGACTGCCAGGGATTTGGATCATCCCGGCCTTCGAGGGCATAGCGGTACAAGTACAGGGGGCGGAATTCCTCCGGTCTGGCCGCATCCTCCTGGGGGAGAAACCTGCCTTGGGCGAAAAGCCAGCGCTTCCCGTCCATTTCAACAGTCCAATCGCCATCTTCGAAAACTGCGGGGCCGAGCCGTTCCGGATATGCCGCCGAAAACAGCTTTGCCATGTCCTCCGCCAGGTCTCCCCCGGCGGCTTGGCGAAGCTCCAGTTCCGCCAAGGGAGCGGCTGCCCAGCCCTCAACCTTCTCGTTGATTTCCCTGGCCCTTACCCACTTTTCAAGCCGGAAACCGCCGCCCCGGAGGAACCGCCCACCCCGGATAAGCGCTTCAAATTCCCCGTTCAAATCCCCGGTCTCCTCCCAACTGGTCCAAAAGGGGATAACCCTGCCGTCTATGAAGTCTGTCCGGGCAAGGAAATCCGCCAAAGGCGCCGCAATCCGTCCTTCCGTGAGGGAGCCCCCCACAAAAAAAGTGTCATACCCAAGCAGATTCGGCAGGGGTTTTTTGCCGCCAATATCAAACAAATCCCCCCCGGTTGTCCGGGCAATAGCCCGCGCCGTCCGTCGGGTGACGCCATTCTCCGCGAAAAAAATGACCAGGTTAGGCCCGGTGCGCGGATCGGGACTTGTCCCGGCTTCCCGGGGTATCGGCCCGCACCGGGTCAGGAGAAGCGCAAAAAAGCATGGCAGCCAAAACAGGGGGATTTTCAATCTCATTATCGTCTCTTCAAAAAATCAACCAAGGATATGAACTAAGCCGAAGGCGACAAAGGAAGATGAGGGATAGCCAGGTCCCGAAGGGGTCTTCTCTTCCCCTTTGCGCGCCTTCGGCGCCTTTGCGGTTAAAAATTCTTCTATTTTGGAACTGGCTCATGATGAATTAAAACTGCCACCTCGGAGAATTGAACTCCAGACACGCAGATTTTCAGTCTGCTGCTCTACCAACTGAGCTAAGGTGGCGTTGAATACTTTTGTACCTGAAAATGAAAAAAGTGTCAATAGGGTTTTTCATGTTCCGGCATTGCCAGGGCCAGGGCAACCTCCGCCAGGGTCACCCCCAGACGTGCGGCGATGGTGTCCGGGGAGAAGCCGTTCCGGGATAGTTCCAGGACCTGCTCGGTCAGGGGCATCCTGGTTTTAACGGGATTAGCGGAACGGATAAACCGGGGCTCGGCAGATTGCCCGTCCGGCATGGCGGCTGCTTCGGGCATAGCCGGAGTGGTTTGGGTAGGGTCGGCGGCAGTCTCAGAGGGATTGACCCTAAGCGTAGACCGAAGCCCCCGCCCCAGGGCTGCGTAGGCGCTTTCGGTATTACGGGAGGTATCACCATCCAGGGCCTTGCGGGCGGATTCCTGGGTGTTCCGCCGGTCCAGTTCCCGGGCATACGCGGCAATACGGCGGTCCAGGGTTTCAAGCAGGGCCTTGGTGGCTTTTGCCTTGTCCTCCAGGAGGGTAATATCCCGATCGGTAGCGGCGTCTATTCCGGTAATGATTTTGTTTACCTCTTCCTCAAAGTCCGCCAGGATACGCTCGGCGCCGGTGCGGCGGCGGAGATATGCCTGGAGGTAGATAAACGTAAAACCACAGATGAGGAGGCTTGCGGCGGAAAAAATGACGGCCAGGGTCATTACACTACCCGCTTAAATCAACATTTTTGCCCAGAGCCGGGTCGTGGATTACCGAAGAATCAGCGGCAGTGGGGTCATCGGATTGGGGAGCCGACTCATCCGTATCTTCCCCGTCTCCCTCATATTCCCGGTACTTCCGGGGAGAGCGGTCCTTAACCTTTTCCGTTCCCCGGCCGGTATCCTGGGACTCATTAACCGACTGGATTCGCTCCTCGGCTTTTTGCTGCATATGGGCGCCCTGGATCGACTGCTGGAGCTGCAGTCCTTGTTTTTGATTGGCCTGCTCCTTGCCCACTTTTTCAACCTGGGTAAAAAGGGCCTGTAAATCAATTGGTTGTATAGCCATCGGGACCCTTCATTGCATTCGCATCCGGTTCTTCATACTTGGCTGCCCGTACAAGGCCATCCTCCAAAATAAAGGTCACCGCCTTGTATTCGTTGCGGACATCCTCCAGGGCATCCTTGATAATCACCCGAACCCCGGGATATACCTTGGCTGAGGCGGAAACCCTGCCCCGGGTCTGCAGGTTATTCAGAAAATCCTGGGCTTTTGCGATGGCCTCGTTGTTTTGCTTTATATCCCCCAGAGTTTCTATCCGCTTATCCTCCAGTTCCCGAAGGTATGCTTCCTTATCCTCCGGCAGGGATTTGCGCTGCTTCTTGATGTTGACCAGGGTCTGTATATTAAGCTTGATCTCGTCATGCTGCTTTGCCAGGGCCACCTTGTTTTCAATAAGCAGGGCAAGCTGCTCCTTCGTTTTTGGATCAACCCCTACTTCGCAGATCGTTTCGGTACCCGAGGTGGGGCTGCCCAGAACCTTGGCGTTGATCTCCTCGGAAGCCCGCAGCCGCCCCCCAACGACGGTAGCCCGCTTGCCCTGGCAGATGATACTCTTGTAGGCGTCCACCCGGGAATTGATGATGCCGTCCTGGGCTATCACCATGTTTCCCGCCTCAAGCGCCGTGTTTTCAATAAACTTTGCCCAGATAGATTTCCCCGCCCGGATAATCCCGTTGGCTTTGCTGCCCGTAATGCCCTGGTGGACAATAATATCCCCCTCCGCATCCAGTTCCGCCTTTTCCACCGTGCCGTTTATCTCAATATTACCCGCCGCTTTGACGGAAAACCCGTCTTCCACATTGCCCTTGACGATAACCGTGCCCAGGAAAATGATGTTGCCGGTTTTAAGGTTCACGTTCCCGTCAACGGTATAGACGGGTTCCACATTGATCTTGCCCCCCACCACTATTACCTGGCCGTTCATGTCGGAGATGATGGTAACCTTGTCGTCCCCCAGGTGGACATTTTTCCCCAGGGGGACGGGGATGTCCTTGCCGTCCTTGGCGGGCAGGGGATTCCCCGTAACGGTCCTTCCGGCGGTTCCCAATTCCGGGGGAATCATCTTTGCCAGGGGCTGGGCTTCCACCACATTCTGGATGATATTAAGGTCCTTAAAATCAACCCGCCCGTTGGCCCCTTCCTTCATCCGCACCTTGGGCTGATCGTTTTCAAAGTTGTATTGGATATAGGCGTCCCGTCCGTTCACCGGCGGAGTACCCTTGGCAACCAGTACCCGCTCCTTATAAACAGGGACGTCCGCAAAATCCCGCAGAAAATCCAGGTCTATGCCGTGATACACCTTGTTGTTCTTCAAAAAGGTCTGATAGGTTTCCAGGGAAATATCGCAGCCCCCGAGGCCCGGCGGGGTTACAAAAAGCATAGCCTTCATTTCCTCATCCATGATCTCCACGGTCATGGAGGCATCATTTGCCAGGTTATGCTGGAAGTCCCCGATCCGGACATATTCCCCGGCGGCGGCTTTCACCGCCTCACTTGCAATCCCCTGATCATACTCATGGATATTCCGCTCAGCCAGCGCTACCTTCACCTGGGCATTGGTAACCTTCTTCCCCCGGCCCGAGGGTTGGGAAACCTTGATAAAAAGCCCGGCATGACGCAGTTGAACAAATACATAGCCGTTCTTATCTTCGATAACCGGGGCCGCAGCCGCCGCGTCAACGTCACCATCACCGGATTCACCAAGGTCCGCAAGCGTCCGCTCGACAATCCGCGGGTAGGCCTTGATCGTCCATGTTTTCTTCCCGGCGCCCATAAAGCCGGGAAAGCCCCGTTCGGTTACTTCATATTCAAGCCGCCTGACGGCGCAATTGAGCATGGCAGCCGCCTGGCTTACCGCATCTTCCAGGGTG
The DNA here is from genome assembly GCA_025997715.1 of Spirochaetia bacterium. Classification (GTDB taxonomy): domain Bacteria; phylum Spirochaetota; class Spirochaetia; order Treponematales; family Breznakiellaceae; genus Termitinema. The sequence goes on along the minus strand of BNUY01000001.1, from coordinate 6,110 downwards.
GGCCCCTGGACTTCTATGATGCTGATAGCCCGGTCCTCATCCAACTGTTCCTTCATAATATGCTGCAGTTGGACAAAATCGACCATTACATGATGCCTTTGCGGATATTCGTTAATTTAGCCCTGAGCCGCAGGATTGCCTTGGTATGCAGTTGGGATACCCGGGACTCGGTTACTTCCAAAACCTGGCCGATTTCTTTCAAGGTAAGATCCTCGTAATAGTAGAGAACCAGTATTTTCTTTTCCTTTTCCGGCAACTCCGCAATGGCCTCCACAATTACCCGTTTGATTTCGTTTTTTTCCACAATCACATCGGGGTTGAGACTTGAGGGAGCTTCGATGCTATCCCCGATGGAAACCTTGTCGGTATCATCTCCGGAGAACCAGAGGTCGTTCAGGGAGAGCATGGTGGTACCGGAAATCTTCATCATAGTTTTGATGAATTCACTTTCGTCCAGCCCCATGGAATTGGCAATCTCCTGATCCGTGGCGGTCCTTCCCAACTGGGCTTCCAGGGTCCCGATGGCGTCCTCCACCTCCCGGGTTTTCTGGCGGATAGACCGGGGAACCCAATCAATGGAACGGAGTTCGTCAAATATGGCGCCCCGGATACGGGTTACCGCGTAGGTTTTAAACTTTACATTCTTGTCGGGGTCAAACTTATCGATGGCGTCCAGGAGGCCAAAAACGCCGAAGCCGACCAGATCGTCAAATTCGACATTATGGGGCATACCCACAGCGACTTTTCCGGCGACATACTTCACCAGCGGGGAGTATTGCTTGATGAACATTTCACGGATCTTCGGATCCCTATTTTGGCGGTACTCCAGCCAAAACTCCTCTTCCGTCTTTTTTTGGGGCTCCCCCATGGCTTATCCCTTATCTTCCCGTTTTAAAATCGTCTGAATGGCGGAAGCCATTTCCTGAACATTTTTCCCCGCAAACTCACCCTCTGGCCCCTTCTTTTCAGCCTTCGCTTCGATATCGAACAGGCTCCCCGTGGAAGCCAAACCCCTTCCGGTTTCCGGGGAATCCGTTTCAACCGGCGCCCCGGAACTAAACGCCCCGGACATAAGGTCAAGGTCCGGCAAGGCGTCCACCGAATCACCCTCCACCGCCGGAAAATCCATCTCCAATGGATCAGTACCAGTATAGCTATATTCATCATTCTGGTCCAGAGCATCCCCCCCGGATTCACCGGGATTTTCCCTAAATTCGTTTAGGGAAATCTCCGTATCATCCCCAACGGAAATATCCACCCGGGCCCCAAGGGTAGGTTTCTCCGGGACTGCGTCCAGGAGTTCCGGCAGGTACCTGCCTATCGCCCAATAACCGGCGCTTACCAGGGCAAAGAAAAGGGCGGCGAAAACAAAGGCCCGGATTAACACCAGGGGGAAAGAGGCCCCGGCGATAATACCCAGCAGAAAAGAGAGGATAAAGCCTGCACCGGCGGCAATGCCGCTTATTTTCGGATTAAACACCCCGAAGCCCTACTCCCCACCGCCAAAAATCCGTTTCATCATCCCGGAAAAGCCGCCCCGCTCCTTAACATCGCTTTTCTCCAGGCGTCCAACAATATGCTGCACACAGAGGGATGCCTTGCATTTCGGGTCCGCCACCATAAAGGGCCGCTGCCGCAATACCGCCTGGGATACCATGGGGTCGTCGTAGATGAACCCCAGATAATCCACCTTGAGGTTCAGAAACTGCCCGGCGATATTGGTCATCCGGTCCGCCACCTTCTTTGCCTCCGCCACGGAATGTACCCGGTTCACCACCAGTTTAAGCCCCATGTTGAGGCTGTCAATCTCCGTGGCGATGATCTTGATGATCCCGTAGGCGTCGGTGATGGCCGTGGGCTCCGGGGTGGTGATGATCACCACATCGTCCGCGGCGGCGACAAAGTCCAGGACATTGTCGGAAACACCTGCGGCGGTATCGATGATGATGATATCCGCGTTGGACAGGGTATCCAGTTCGTCGATAAAGTTTTGCCGCTCTTCCTCGGAGAGGTTGGCTATCTTGGAAAACCCCGAGGCCCCGGCGACGATGGAAATGCCGTACTCGGTTTCCACCAGGATTTCCTTCATGGTTTTCTGCTTGCGGATCACATGGTAGAGGTTCCACTTGGGGATCATATTGAGCATCACATTGACGTTGGCCAGCCCCAGGTCGGCGTCCATGACCACCACCTTTTTTCCCAGCCGGGCATAGGCCAGGGCCATGTTGACCGACACATTGGACTTCCCCACCCCGCCCTTCCCGCTGGTAATCGTAATGATCCGGGCGCGCTTCCCTTCCTTTGATTTGGCAAGCGCAGTCCCGGCCCCCGCCGGGGCTGCGCCATCCTTCTTCTGCCGCATTATCTCCCGCAGTTTCTCAGCCTGATCTTCCATCATTGTTCTCCAAATTGTTTTTCTATTGCGTCCCGGTCGATCCGGAACCCCTCAAGGTTTATTAAAAAACGGACCACACCGGCCCGGTGGATATACTCTTCGACCCCTTGGCCGTTGGTGATATAGGACACCGGCTTCCCGTCGGCAAAGAGGGCGCTGATCACATTCCCCACCCGGCTGGTTTCGTCCAGCTTGGTTACCACCACCGACCGGTAATTGAAGGGGGTAAACTGCCGGAGTATCTCCCGGACATCACTGTACTTGGTCCCGGCGGTCATGGCCAGGTGCACCTCCGCAGCGGGGCCGCAGGCATCGAGGAAAGCTTTCATCTTTGCCAATTCTACCGCATCCCGGGGGCTTTTGCCGATGGTATCAACCAGTATCAAATCCGCACTATCCTGATGAAACGCGATGGTTTTCCGGAGTTCCTCGTTGTTATTCGCATAGGCCACCGGAATTTCCATGATACTGCCGTACTTCTCAAGCTGATCCCGGGCGGCTATGCGGTAGCCGTCAATGGTGATCATCACCACCCGCAGGCGCTCACCCCATCTGCCGTGGACCCCATAGGCGGCGGCCAGCTTGGCGATGGTGGTGGTCTTTCCCACCCCGGTGGGTCCCACCAGCACCAGTATCCGGGGAGGCCTGCGAACAGGCGTTTCGGTATAAATCGTGATGGTTTCCCCTATCCATTCAATCACCCGATCCTGGACCGCGTCAAAATCTTCCAGGGCGTCCAGGGAAAACTCCTTCCGCACCCGGTCCAGCATGGCCTTTGTATAGTTCAAGGAGAAATCATTCTGGGCAAACAGATCTTCCAGCCGGACCAGAGTTGGGTGTTCTTCATCCCGTTGGGGCAGCGCCTTGGCGTCGATCTTTTCGGTAAGGGTCTCCACCCGGGCAAGCAGTTTCTCCAGGGTGGGGTCGGGTTTATTCACCGGTACCGGGGCTGCGGCGAGAATCTTCTGCTTCTCCGTCTCGAAGTCCAGGGGCCGGGCGGGGGCTGCGTAGCTTCCCCCGGAGGCATAGCGGAGATCCGTGGAGATATACCCCGTGACCTCCACCCCCTCCCGGGTAAAGAGGCCCAAAACTCCCCCCACCCGCACGGCCCGGCGCTTCATCACCACGGCCTTTTCCCCATATTCCCAACGCACCTTTTGTACACAGTCATCGTAGTTTGCACCTTGTACTTTAAATGTTTCAAAAGACACCGGTATTCTCCTTCATGTTAAATCCTACCTCCTAAGCCACGTTGCCGGACGGAACGTCCGCTTCTGCCCGTATTTCCCCCACCGCCTCCACGGTGACATCCGCCACCACCTCGGGCACCGAAAGTACCACCAGGTCCGGCAGTTCCCGTTCCGACGAGGACTTAACCAGATACCGTGCAGCCTCGGAGCAGAGGATCACCGGGTACCAGCCCTGGTCCTGCACTGCGGCCACGGACCGGGACAGGGCCTTTATCCAGGCGGTTCTGGTTGGCGGGTCCATGGCGGACATCACCCCCGAGGCGGTTTCCACGGAACTGTCCAGGATCTTCTGTTCCAGGCTCTGGCTGATAGTGAGCACCCGGAGCAGGCGCCCCTCAGTAGCATACTGCAAGCATATCTGCCGGCTCAGGGCTTGGCGGGCCTTTTCGATGAGGAACTGCATATTTTTGGCGGACTTTGCGGCAGCCCCATAATCCGCCAGGGCTTCCAGAATGGCCACCATGTTGCGGATAGAAACCTGTTCCCTTAGCAGCGCCTGGAGCACCTTCTGGATTTCCCCCAGGCTCAGGACCTTCTGGGCTTCCTCCACCACTGCGGGGTAACTCTTCTTGAGGGTATCCAGAATTTCCTGGGTATCCTGGCGCCCCAAAATCTCCGCCGCGTGGCGCTTGATAATGTCTGTCAGATGGGTGGCGATGATTGAGGGGGGGTCCACCACGGTATACCCCGCCCGTTCCGCCTCGTCCCGCCGGTCCTCGCTGACCCAGAGCGCGGGGAGGCCGAAGGTGGGGTCCCGGGTTTTTTCGCCCGGCAGTTCGTCCTTCACCCCGCCGGGATTGATACAGAGGTAGTAGCCCATGCGTATCTTGCCCCGGCCCACATCGACCCCCTGGATCTTGAAGCAGTACTCCGAGGGTTCCAGCCGGATATTGTCCATGATCCGTATTTTGGGAATAACCAAGCCCAGGTCCAGCCCGGACTCCCGGCGTATCCGATGTACCCGCTCCAGAAGTTCCGCCCCCTTTTCCTCGTCCACCAGGGGGATGAGGCCATACCCCAGTTCCAGGGACAGGGGGTCCAGGGGCACAATGGGGGACATATCCTCGGTTTTGGGCTTGGCCTTCTTCGCCGCAGCTGTTTTGACCGCCGTGTCCTGCTTCGTCTGCTTCCGGCCCAGGCGCACCGCCATCACGATAAGGAGGCCGGCCAGGGGGAGGAGCACATACCAGGGGAAGCCCGGCAGCAGGGCAAGGAAGCCCAGGAGGCCACCGCCTATCCAGTAGATCCGGGCGTCACGGGTAAACTGGGTGGACACATCCTCCCCGAAGGTCCCATTGGACACCGACCGGGTAACGATGATGCCCGTGGCGGTGGAAATCAGCAGGGCGGGGAACTGGGAAAGCAGGCCGTCCCCGATGGTGAACGCGGTATAGGTGCCGATAGCGGCGGTGATGTTCTCGCCGTGGATCACCGTACCGATGATGACCCCCCCAATGATGTTCACCACCGTGATGAGGATGCCCACCTTGACGTTCCCGGAAATGAACTTGCTGGAGCCGTCCATGGCGCCGTAGAAATCAACCTCCTGTTGCAGGTCCTTTTTCCGGTTGATCGCCTCTTCCTCGGTGATGGCCTGGGAGTTGTACTCCGCCTCAATGGCCATCTGTTTCCCCGGCAATGCGTCCAGGGCAAACCGGGCCGCCACTTCCGCGATACGGGTGGCCCCCTTGGTGATAACCATGGCCTGCACCGCAATGATCACGATGAAGATCACCAGCCCCACCACAAGGCCCTCGGTACCGCCGGAGCCGACCACGAAGGTGGAGAAAGCCTTGATCATCTTGCCGTTAAAGGCCATCCCCTGGGTCAGGATGAGCCGGGTGGAGGAGACGTTCAGGGCCAGGCTGAACACGGTGGACACCAGCAATATGGTAGGGAATATGCTAAAGTCGGTGGCCTTCCGGGTGTAGAGGACGATAAGGAGAATCAGCAGGGCCAGCACCAGGTTCATGGCCATGAGGGCGTCCAGGAGCACCGTGGGGAGGGGGATGATGAGCATCATCACCACCGCCACCACCGCCACCGCCATGACCAGTTCCGTGCGGTTGCTTAATAAATTACCCGGCCCGCCGCCGGCTCTTGCGTCAGACATTAGCTGAGCCCTCCTGCATAGCCGGGAAGGAAGGGGCATGGCGGACACTCATGCTGTTGGGGGAATCTGCTCCCGGAGCCCGGCCCCAGGGGGCCTAATTGTCTCCGTACACGCCCTTGCGCAAGCAAGATCTTGGGACGCCCAAATGCATTCGGCCCGCCACGCCCCTTCCTTCCCGCTCCGCCGTCATTATATCGCATACGGTCAGTTCCCTTTGGGGTGGCAGTAGGTAATGCACGGGGCGTGCAGTAGGTAACGCACGGGTCGTGTGGTAGGTAATGCACGGGCCGTATAGTAGGTAATGCACGAGGCGTATAATAGGTATTATACGGGGCGTATAATAGGTAATGTA